>NZ_LMVQ01000101.1 GCF_001545925.1 Mycobacterium sp. NAZ190054
ACACGACGAGCAGATGTTCGGTAGCTGCCTCTGCTCGATCTGGTCGAAGAGTGCGACCTGGCCGTCGGATTCCAGGCTGCCCATCACGGTGGCCTTGTCCACGGTGGTCAGCTTCGAGAACCCGGCGGCAGCGCCGCGGCGGTGGCCGCCGGGCTGGTGGCCGCCGCGATCGGTTCCGACGGCGCCGGCAGCGTCCGCATCCCGGCGGCGTGGACGCATCTGGTCGGCATCAAGCCGCAACGGGGACGCATCTCGACGTGGCCCCTGCCCGAGGCGTTCAACGGCATCACGGTCAACGGCGTGCTCGCGCGCACGGTGGCCGATGCGGCGCTGCTGCTCGACGCGGCCTCGGGCAATGCCCCGGGGGATCTGCACACGCCGCCACCGGTGCGGGTGTCGGACTACGTCTCCCGCGCGCCAGGACCGCTGCGCATCGCGAAGTCGACGACGTTCCCGTTCACCGGGTTCCGGGCGGGGCTGCACCCCGAGATCCGTGCGGCCGTGGACACCGTGGCCGACCAGCTGACCCAGCTCGGACACACCATCGTCGCCGCCGAACCGGACTACAACCTGCGCATGTCGTGGAACTTCCTGGCCCGCTCGACGTCGGGCATCCCGGAGTGGATGGACCGGATGGGCCCCGGTGTGCGGTGGGACCGGCGCACCCGGTCGAACGCCCGGATGGGCTGGCTGCTGTCGCAGAACGTGCTGCGCAAGGCCCGCGCCCGCGAAGCCGAGACCCAGCAGCGCATCGGCTGGATCTTCAACCTGGCCGACGTCGTGCTGGCCCCGACCACCGCGCAACCGCCGCCGAAGGTGCACGCCTTCGATGAGCTGGGCGGGCTCGCGACCGACCGGATGATGATCAAGGCCTGCCCGGTGACGTGGCCGTGGAACCTGCTGGGCTGGCCGTCGATCAACGTGCCCGCCGGGTTCACCTCCGACGGTCTGCCGATCGGCGTGCAGTTGATGGGCCCGGCCGACAGTGAACCCCTGCTGGTGTCGCTGGCCGCGGCTTTGGAGGCCCTCAACGGGTGGGCGGCCCACCAGCCCGAGGACTGGTGGACGCCCGGGCCGCCGGCCCAGGCGCCGGATATCGCCGCAGCGGACTCGGTGGCCGGTCAGGTCGCGTAACCTGCGGTCTGTGATCGTCAGCAAGTTCACGCGCGCGCTGCCTGCCGTCGCGCTGGCCGGCGCGGCCGTCGCCGGTATGCCCGGCGCGGCGGCGGACAACCGGCGGCTCAACGAGAGCGTCGTGGTGAACGTCTACACGATCCAGCAGCAGAACGACTGCGAGACCGATATCAAGATCAACCCGCAGCTGCAGTTGGCCGCGCAGTGGCACACCAACGACGTGCTCCGCAACCGGGCGCTGAACGGCGACATCGGGTCCGACGGGTCCACGGTGCAGGACCGCGCGAACCGGGCGGGTTTCGTCGGCACCGTCGCCGAGACCGTCGCGATCAACCCGGCCCTGGCGATCAGCGGCATCGAGATCCTCAACCAGTGGTACTACCGGCCGGACTACATGGCGATCATGAGCGACTGCGCCAACACCCAGATCGGGGTGTGGTCGGAGAACAGCCTGGACCGCTCGGTCGTGGTCGCGGTCTACGGCCGGCCGGGCTAGTCCCGCGTTCGCCACGGTCGCACCAAATGCTCTGCCGCCGACCATGTTTCACGCTCACGATCGGCGCTGTAAGACTCCGGTGAGGAGTCACCCACTGCCGTACGGTCGACATAGGATCCACTCGGCGCCACAGTGCGCCCGAGCACCACATCGGCCAGGTTACGTCCCGCGACCTGCGGGCTGGTCGCCATCGGTGTCACGGTGAGGACCGGCAGCAGGTATCGCATCGCGAGCCGGGCGAGCGGACCGGCGTCACGCGCCAGCCCGGTCCCGGGGACGAACCCGGGGTTGAACGCGACGACGTCGACTCCCCGCGGCAGCCGTCGCGCGTATTCGTGCACGAGGTAGATCGCGGCGAGCTTGCTCGTCGAGTACGCGGTGCGGCCCGCCCTGACGGTCTCCGGGGCAGGGAACGACCGCACCCGCGCCAGGGATCCGGGGTCCTGCCACACCGGGGCGGGAACCATGCCGAGATTGTGCTTGAAGTCACCGAAATGGGTGTCGCTGACCGTGATGACGATCCGCGAGGGCGTCCCGAAGCAGTCCTCAAGACCCCGGATCAACGCGTGATTGGCCAGCACGTTGACGGCGTATGTCGCCTCGAACCCGTCCCGGGTCTGCGTCGTGTCGTCGGTGTACTGGACTCCGGCGTTCGCGACCAGCGCGCGCAGCACCGGCAACTCCCCCGAATCCAGCCGAGCGCGTATCTCCTCGACGGCGGCCCGGACGCTGCCCAACGAGGACAGATCGGTGTCGACGGACGACACGGTCCGCCCATTTCCGGCGAGTTCTGTTGCCAGGGCTGCTACGGCCTCGCCCCGGCCGAGCAGCACGAGATGGGCCCGGGGATCCGCGGCCAGTATCTCGTCGACTGCGGCGCGGCCTATCCCGCGGGTCGCTCCGGTCATGACGATGGTGTGGGTCATTTCTGCCTCCTCATGTGTGTGGCGGCAAGTCTTCGGTTCGCCCGAGAAATGAGCCAGCGCTGCCCGCAACCTGAGGACCGGCAGTACCAGGCATGTCGAGCGTGCGCGTTCCACAATGGACGTCATGAAGACGGCGTTCGGTCAGCTGGTGCGTCAATGGCGTGACCGGCTCTCACCGGACGATGTGGGGCTGCCCGTCACCTCGAAGCGGCGGGCACCCGGACTGCGGCGCGAAGAGCTGGCCTCCCTGGCCGGCCTCTCCGTCGACTACGTCGTCCGGCTCGAACACGGGCGCGCCAGACGACCGTCGGCGCAGGTCGTCACCGCGTTGAGCCGCGCGCTGCAACTTTCCCGTCAGGAGCGCGATCAGTTGTTCGTCAGCGCGGGGCTGATGCCTCCGCGGGACGGCACCGTCGGCACCCACATCCCGGCCGGCGTCGCCCGCCTCATCAGCCGGATCGGCGACGTTCCGGTAGGTGTGTTCGCAGCGGACTGGACCTTGCTGACCTGGAATGCCGCGTGGGCGGCTCTGCTCGGCGAGCCGGCCCGGCTACCTGTCGGCGAGCGGAATCTGGCGCGGGCGATCTTCGGCACCGGTCCCGCCCATGACGCGCTCCGGCAATCGCGATCGCAGAACACCGATGAGTTCGAGAAGAGCATCGTCGCCGACCTCCGGCACGCCGTGACCCACTACCCGAACGATGCCCGGCTGGGCGCACTGGTTCAGGATCTGCGGGCCACGTCGCCCCGGTTCGCCCGGTGGTGGGACGACAGCGCCCCCGCCCCACACACGAGCGCACGAAAAACCATCGTGCACCCGGCCGTCGGGGAGATCACCCTGGACTGCGACGTGCTCAGCGTGCCGGCGGCGGATCTTCGCATCGTGACGTTCACCGCTGCAGTCGGCAGCGAGGACGAATCCAAGCTCAGCCTCGTCCGAGTCACCAACGGCGACAACATGACTGCCGACAAGGATCCGAGGCGGGTCTAGAACCCCAGCCGCCCAAGCTGTTTGGGGTCGCGCTGCCAGTTCTTGGCGATCTTGACACGCAGGTCCAGATACACCTTGGTGCCGAGCAGTTTCTCGATCTGGGTGCGCGCCGCGGTGCCGACCTCACGCAGTCGCGCCCCGCCCTTGCCGATCACGATGCCCTTCTGCGAGTCGCGTTCGACATAGAGGATGGCGTGCACATCCATCAAGGGGCTGTCCTCGGGGCGGCCCGGCCGCAGTTCGGCCTCCTCGATCACCACGGCCAGCGAGTGCGGCAACTCGTCGCGGACCCCTTCCAGCGCGGCCTCCCGGATGAGTTCGGCCATCAGCATCTCTTCGGGTTCGTCGGTGAGTTCACCGTCGGGGTAGAACGCCGGTCCCGGCGGCAGCTGAGCGGCCAGCACCTCGGTCAGCACATCGAGTTGAGTGCCCGAGGTCGCCGAGACGGGCACGATCTCGGTGTCCGGGCCGACCAGTTCGCTGACGGCGAGCAGTTGTTCACCGACGCGGTCCTTGGACACCTTGTCGATCTTGGTGACGATCGCGACGAGCGTGGTCTTCGGTGCGACGGCGCGGATCTGCTCGTAGATCCAGCGGTCCCCGGGGCCGATCTTCTCGTCGGCCGGGATGCACAACCCGATGACGTCCACCTCGGAGTAGGTGTCCTTGACCAGGTCGTTGAGCCGCTGACCCAGAAGGGTGCGCGGCCGGTGCAGACCGGGGGTGTCGACGAGCACGATCTGGAACTCGTCGCGGTGCACGATGCCGCGGATGGTGTGCCGGGTGGTCTGCGGCCGGTTCGACGTGATCGCGACCTTCGTGCCGACCAGCGCGTTGGTCAGCGTCGACTTGCCGGTGTTGGGCCGGCCGACGAAACAGACGAAGCCGGACCGGAATTCGGGTTCTTCGGTCACAGCGGGTTTCCCGCGCGGTCGGTCACGATGACAGCGGCCCCGGACGAGAGCTCACGTACCGCGGCGACGCCGGGGTCCTCGGCCGAACCGCCCACCAGCACAGCGGCTTCCAGCCCGGTGGCGCCGCTGGACACCGCCGCCGCGACCGCGGCCTGCAATGCGGTCAGGCCGAGGGACTCGAGCCTGACCGGTGCCCCGGCGTAGGTGCGCCCGTCGGCGTCGCGGACCGCGGCCCCGGTACCCGCCTCCGCACGACCCATCGCGCCTCGGGCCAGCACCACCAGCTTGGCGTCCTCGGGATCGAGCGTGCTCATTCCTGTCCTTCCGCGTTCGCCGGCTGTGGTTCGACGGGACTGACCAGCACGGTGCCGATCCGCACCCGGCCCCGCGGGTCCGGCCCGCCCTCGGCCCGCAGCCGCAGTCCGTCCCAGGTCACCTCGGCACCGGGCAGCGGGACGCGACCGAGTTCGAGCGCGACCAGCCCGCCGACGGTGTCGACGTCCAGATCCTCGTCGAAGTCGAGATCGTAGAGTTCGCGGAGGTCCTCGATCGACAGCCGGGCCGAGACCCGGTACTGCTGATCGCCCAGGTCCTCGACCGGGGCGACCTCGTCGGTGTCGTACTCGTCGGCGATCTCGCCGACGATCTCCTCCAGCACGTCCTCGATCGTCACCAGCCCGGCGATCGCGCCGTATTCGTCGACCAGCAGCACCATGTGGACCCGGTCGCGCTGCATGTCGCGCAGCAGCGCGTCCAGCGGTTTGGAGTCGGGCACGAAGGTGGGCTTGCGCATCACATCGGACACCGGGGTGTCCCGGCCCCGGTTCGTCGAGTAGTACGTGCGCTGCACGAGGTCTTTGAGGTACACCACCCCGACGACGTCGTCGACGTTCTCCCCGATCACCGGGATGCGGGAGTGGCCGCTGCGCACCGCCAAGGAGGTGGCCTGCCCGGCGGTCTTGTCGTGTTCGATCCAGACCATCTCGGTGCGCGGGACCATGACCTCGCGGGCCGGGGTGTCGCCGAGTTCGAACACCGACTGGATCATCCGGCGTTCGTCGTCGGCCACCACGCCGCGCTGCTGGGCGAGATCCACGACCTCCCGCAGCTCGATCTCCGACGCGAACGGACCGTTACGGAAACCGCGGCCCGGTGTCAGCGCATTACCGATCAACACCAGCAACCGGCTGACCGGCAGCAGCAGCACCGAGATCGCCTGCAGCGGAAGGGCTGTCACCAACGCGATGGAGTAGGCGTTCTGCCTTCCCAGGGTGCGGGGACCGACGCCCACCGCGACGAAGCTGACGACCGCCATGATCGCCGCGGCGGCGGCCAGCCCCCACGTCACGCCGAGCCCGCCGTCGAGGAACGCGACCAGCAGCACCGTCGCGCTCACCTCGCAGGTGATGCGCAGCAGCACGATCAGGTTGATGTAGCGCGGCCGTTCGACCATCACGCGGGCCAGGCGCACGGCGCCGGGCCGTTCGTCGCGGACGAGCTCCTCGACACGGGCCATCGACACCGTGCTCAGCGCCGCGTCCATGGCGGCGAACACACCACCGAGCAGGACCAGGACGACGGCGCTGATCAGTTGGCCGGCCGGGCTCACGGAGTGTCGCCGTCCCTCAGCTCGCCGCCGTGCGGCAGGTCATCGAAGTATCGCGACTTGTCCAGCAGCCGGCGGTCCTTCTCGCTCTGCCGGTCCTGGTGGTATGCCTCGACCTGGTCGGCGACCCACTCCTCCAGAAGGCGGCGCTGCAGCGCGAACATCTCTTTTTCCTCGTCGGGTTCGGCGTGGTCGTAGCCGAGCAGGTGCAGCACGCCGTGCACGGTGAGCAACGCCAGCTCCTGGCCCAACGTGTGACCGGCGTCGGCGGCCTGCTTGGCCGCGAACTCCGGGCACAGCACGATGTCACCGAGCATCGACGGTCCCGGTTCGGGCGCGTCGGGCCGCCCGCCGGGCTCCAGCTCGTCCATCGGGAAGCTCATCACGTCCGTCGGCCCGGGCAGGTCCATCCACCGCATGTGCAGATCGGCCATCGCGGCGGTGTCGAGGAGCACCATCGACAGTTCCGCGGCCGGGTTGACGTCCATCTTGCGGATGACGAACCGTGCGACGCTGATCAGCTCCTCTTCGGAGACGTCGAACCCCGACTCGTTGGACACCTCGATGCTCATGGAAACCGTTACCGCCGTGGGCGTCCGGCGCCGGACGAGCGCCGCTGCGCCCGGTTCATCAGCGTCGGCTCCTCGAACTTCGCGTACGCGTCCACGATCTCGGACACCAGCCGGTGCCGCACCACGTCGGCGCTGGTGAGTTCGGCGAAGTGGATGTCGTCGATACCGTCGAGGATGCGCATCGCCGCACGCAGCCCGGACGCCGCTCCGCCGGGCAGGTCGACCTGCGTGATATCGCCCGTCACAACGATTTTCGAGCCGAAACCCAGCCGGGTCAGGAACATCTTCATCTGTTCGGCGGTGGTGTTCTGCGCCTCGTCGAGGATGATGAACGCATCCGAGATCGTCCGGCCACGCATATATGCCAGCGGCGCCACCTCGATCACCCCGGTGCTCATCAGCTTCGGGATCAGCTCGGGATCCAGCATGTCGTGCAACGCGTCGTAGAGCGGTCGCAGGTAGGGGTCGATCTTCTCGCTCAGCGTGCCGGGCAGGAAGCCGAGGCGCTCACCGGCTTCCACCGCGGGGCGGGTCAGGATGATCCGGCTGACCTGCTTGGACTGCAGCGCGCTGACGGCCTTGGCCATCGCCAGGTAGGTCTTGCCGGTGCCGGCAGGCCCGATGCCGAACACGATGGTCTTCGCGTCGATCGCGTCGACGTAGCGCTTCTGGTTCAGCGTCTTGGGCCGGATCGTCTTGCCCCGCCGCGACAAAATGTCCAGCGTCAGGACCTCGGCCGGCGACTCGTCGTCGGCGCCGGTCAGCATCGCAACCCCGCGCCGCACCGCGTCGGGGGTCAGTCGCTGACCGCTGCCGACCACCTCCACCAGCTCGGCGATGGCGCGCTCGGCGAGCGCGACGTCGGCGGGCTCACCATAGAGCGTGATGTCGTTGCCTCGGGCGTGGATGTCGGCGGACAGCAGCTCTTCGAGTTCGCGCAGATTCTCGTCGGAGGATCCCAGGAGGCCCATGACGTATTCGGGCGGAACTGTGATGGTGCTGCGGACCGGCGATCCAGGAGATGTGGAGGATGCGTCCGAGCTTGCGTTCTCGCGGGGCGCCACGTGAGGTTTTCTGCCTGCTTCCTGGGTCGGGTACGGAATCCTCAGTTTAGCGCCGCCCACGGCGAGCGCCCAATGCTTATGACCTCGGCGGTACACGCAGCGGACGTGACCGCACCACCAGCGGCCACCAGAACCAGCGGCCCAGCAGCGTCGCGATGGACGGCATCATGAACGCGCGGACGATGAACGTGTCGAACAGCAGGCCCAGCCCGATCGTGGTCCCCACCTGCGCCATCACCCGCAGATCGCTGACCACCATCGACGCCATGGTCAGTGCGAACACCACCCCGGCGACCGTCACCACGCTGCCGGTGCCGCCGATCGCGCGGATGATGCCGGTCTTGATCCCGGCCGGAATCTCCTCCTTGAACCGGGAGACCAGCAGCAGGTTGTAGTCGGAGCCGACGGCGATCAACGCGATGATCGACAGCGCCAGCACCATCCAGTGCAGTTCGATGCCGACGATGTGCTGCCAGATCAGGATCGAGATCCCGAACGACGCGCCCAGCGACAGCGTCACGGTCCCGACGATCACCAGCGCGGCGACCAGGCTGCGCGTGAGCACCAGCATGATCATCAGTACCAGGCACAGCGCCGAGATGACCGCGATCAACAGGTCGTAGCGGGAGCCGTCGGACATGTCCTTGAACGTCGCGGCGGTGCCGCCCAGCTGGATGTTCGCGTTCTCCAGCGGGGTGCCCTTGAGCGCCTCGATCGCCGCGATCTTGATCGGTTCGACGCGCTGCAGCGCCTCCTCGGTGGTCGGGTTGCCGCGGTGGGCGATGAGCATCCGCACGGTCTTGCCGTCGGGCGAGAAGAAACTCTCCATCGCCCGTTTGAAGTCCTCGTTCTCGAACACCTCGGGCGGCAGGTAGAACGAGTCGTCGTTCTTGGCCGCGTCGAAGGCCTTGCCCATCTCGGTGGAGTCGCGGGTCAGCTCGTCCATCTGATCGTAGAAGCCGCCCATGGTGGCGTAGGTCGTCAGCATCATCTGACGCATGCTCTCCATGGTCTCGATCATCGGCGGGAACGTCGCGAGCATCTGCGGCAGCAGCGCCTTCATCTGGTCCATGTTCACGACGGCCTTGTCGAAGGTGTCGGTCATCGTGCTGATGCCGTCCATGGAGTCGAACAGCGACCGGAAAGACCAGCACAGCGGGATGTTGTAGCAGTGCGGTTCCCAGTAGAAGTAGTTGCGGATCGGGCGGAACTGGTCGTCGAAGTTGGCCACCATGTCCCGCAACTGGTGCACGGTGTCCCGCATCTCCGTCATGTCGTCGATCATCACGGTGGTGAGGTCGGAGAACCTCGTCATCAGGCCGTACATCGTCTTCATCGTCGCGATGGTCTCGCCGATGTCGTCGGCCTGAACGCGCATGTCGGCGATGCGGTCCTTCATCAGCTTCATGTTCTGCTGCTGACCGACGCCCTGCATGCTGATCAGGAACGGGATCGAGGTGTGCGCGATGGGCGCGCCGTCCGGCCGGCTCGGGGCCTGCACCCGCGCCACCCCTTCGACGTTGAAGACCCGCTTGGCCAGCCGGTCGAGGATCAGGAAGTCCGACGAGTTGCGCAGGTCGCGGTCGGCCTCGACGATCAGCACCTCGGGGCTCATCCGCGACAGCGAGAAGTACTTCGTCGCCGCCTGCAGGCCCGCGTTGGCGGGGATGGACTCAGGGATGTAGCGGGTGTCGTCGTAGCTGGTCTGGTAGCCGGGCAGTGCGGCGAGCCCGATCAGCGCCAGCGCCAACGACGCCACCAGGATGGGCCCGGGCCAGCGCACCACGGTCGTACCGACACGCCGCCAGGACCGGATCCGCATGGCGCGTTTGGGTTCGAGCAGGCCGAACCGGCTGCCCACGGTGACGATCGCCGGCCCCAGGGTGAGCGCGACGGCCACCCCGGCGAGGATGCCCACCGCGCAGGGCACGCCCATGCTCTGGAAGTACGGCATCCGGGTGAACGACAGGCAGTACATGGCGCCGGCGATGGTCAACCCGGAGCCGAGCACCACGTGGGCGGTGCCGTGGAACATCTCGTAGTAGGCGGCCTCGCGGTCGGCCCCGGACGCGCGGGCTTCCTGATAGCGGCCCACCAGGAAGATCGCGTAGTCGGTGCCGGCCGCCACGGCCAGCGAGATCAGCAGGTTCACCGCGAACGTCGACAGCCCGATGACCTGGAAGTGCCCCAGCGCCGCCACCACCCCGCGGGCCACCGACATCTGGACGCCGACCATGATCAGCAGCAGCACCACGGTGGTGATCGAGCGGTAGAAGAACAGCAGCAGCACGATGATCACGACGAACGTGACCAGCAGGATCAGCGCCATGCTGCTCTCGCCGGCGATGTTGACGTCGGCGGTCAGCGCCGCGGGCCCGGTGACGTGCACCTGCACCCCGGGCGGCGGTGGTGAGTCGGCGACGATGTCGCGCACGGCCGCGACCGACTCGTTGGACTTCGTCTCGCCCATGTTCCCGGCCAGGTTCAGCGCGACGTAGGCGGCGTGGCCGTCGGTGCTCTGCGCGGCGGCCTCGGTCAGCGGGTCGCCCCACATGTCCTGGATGTTGCGGACGTGCTCCGGGGCGGCCTCGAGTTTCTCGATCAGCTGGTCGTAGTAGGCGTGCGCGTCGTCACCGAGCGGCCGGTCCCCTTCGAGCACCACCATCGCGATGGAGTCGGAGTCCGACTCGCCGAACAGCCGGCCCATGTCCGACATCGCCCGCATCGCCGGCGCATCGCTGGGGCTCATCGACACCGCGTTCTGCGCCGCCACCACCTCCAGTTGCGGCACCAGCAGGTTCAGTGCCGCGACCAGAAGCACCCATCCGAGGATGATCGGGACCGCCAGACGGCGGATCCAGCGGGCGACGGGCGTGGGGTCCTGCAGGGACCTGCCGGCGTGCGTTGACGGTCTCATGCCGACTTCGTGAAGCAGTAGACGTAGGCGCTGACGTTGTAGGCGGTGCGTTCGTCCTTGACCACGTCGTCGGCGGAGATGCGGCAACCGATGAAGTCGCCGTCACCCTGGGCCACCACGTTGCCGACCATGGCCGGCGAGGTCGTCTCGACCTCGATCGACCAGGGCAACTGCGCGCCGACCACCTGATTCGGATCGCCCTCGGCGTCGATGTAGTTGATGTCGGCGGTGGCGCCGGGCTCGCCGAAGATCTCGTAGCGCACGATCTTCGGGTCGGACCTGTTGGAATCCTCGGACATGCTCCCCGCATAGGTCGGCAGTTGGTGCGAGCCGAAGATGCTGCGGATCCGCCACACCGAAAAGCCGCCGACCACGAGCACGAGCACCAGTACGAGCGGTATCCACGCTCTGGTCAGACGGGTGAGAATCGGGAGTCCTTCGAGATCGGCAGTCCTCGGGTTCTTACAGCCAGAGGGAAGGCTAACCTATCTAAGATTCGACCGGGTGACTACCCCCCGGGGGTTTACTACGACCAACGTCCGGTCAGCGCGCCGAGCGCGCCGAGGGCGACCGCGGCGGCCGTGGAGGTGCGCAGCACCGAGGGCCCGAGCCGCACCGCGACGGCCCCGGCTCCGGTCAGCTCGGCCAGTTCGTCGTCGGCGACGCCGCCTTCCGGCCCGACGACCAGACTCAGCGAATCAGCATGCGCCACCGGCAGTTCGGCCAGCGGTCGGGTGGCCGACTCGTGCAGCACCAGCACAGTGCCCGGCGGCGCCGACCGAGTCGACTCGATCAGGTCGCGGGTGGACACCAGACCGTCCACCGCGGGGATGTAGGGGCGTCGCGACTGCCGGGCCGCCGACCGCGCCACCGCGCGCCAGCGTCGTAAGCCCTTGTCCACCTTGGCCGCACCGTCCCAGCGCGCGACGCAGCGCGACGCCTGCCACGCGACGAACGCGTCCGCGCCTGCCTCGGTGGCCAGTTCGACCGCCAGTTCCGAGCGGTCGGACTTGGGCAGGGCCTGCACGACGGTGACGGCGGGTGTGGGCGCCGGCACTGTGTGGCGGTCCAGCACCCGGGCGGTCAGCCGTCCCCTGGCGACGTCCTCGACGACACAGTGCGCGACCGTCCCGGCACCGTCGGCCAGGTCGAGTTCCTCCCCCGGCCTGGTGCGCCGCACCGTGGCCGCGTGGTGCCCCTCGTCGCCGTCCACGACGGCGAGTTCCCCCGGCGCGGGGACTGCGTCGACATAAAAGAGGGCGCGCACGCCGGGCTAGCGACCGGTGAACGTCTCGCGCAGCCGCGAGAACAGCCCACCCCCGTGTGTGGACGCGTTGCCGTTCTGGGCCGACCGCACCTCGGCGGTGTCCTTGGTGCGTTCCTTGAAAGCCCGCAGCAACTCGATGTCCTCGTGGTCGAGCCGCGACGGCACGACGACGTCGATGTGGGCGTGCAGATCGCCGCGCACCCCGGACCGCAGGTGCGGCATGCCGTGCCCGCGCAGTGTGGTCACCGAACCGGGCTGGGTGCCCGCGGGGATGGTGATCTCGGTCGGCCCGTCGAGGATCGCGTCGACGACCACCGTGGTGCCCAGCGCGGCGTCGACCATCGGGACCGACACCGTGCAGTGCAGGTCGTCGCCGTCCCGGACGAACGTCGGGTGCGGTTTCTCGTGCACCTCGACGTAGAGGTCGCCGGCCGGTCCGCCGCCTGGCCCGACCTCGCCCTGCGCGGCCAGCCGCACCCGCATGCCGTCGCCGACACCGGCGGGGATCTTGACGCTGATCTCGCGGCGGGCCCGCACGCGGCCGTCGCCGGAACACCGGTTGCACGGGTTCGGGATCACCTCGCCGACGCCACCGCACACCGGGCACGGCCGCGAGGTCATGACCTGCCCGAGCAGGGACCGCTGCACGGTCTGGATCTCGCCGCGACCACCGCAGGTGTCGCAGGTGACCGGCGAGGAGTTGCCGTGGGTGCCCTTGCCGTGGCAGAGGTCGCACAGGATCGCGGTGTCGACGGTGACCTGCTTGGTCACCCCCGTCGCACACTCCTCGAGGTCGAGGCGCATGCGCAGCAGCGAGTCCGAACCGGGCCGGACGCGCCCGACCGGTCCGCGCGATGTCGCGCCGCCACCGAAGAACGCCTCGAACACGTCGCCGAGGCCGCCGAACCCGGAGAAACCCCCGCCGCCGGCCGCGGCCGACTCCAACGGGTCCCCGCCGAGGTCGACGATGCGCCGCTTCTCCGGATCACTGAGCACCTCGTAGGCGGCGCTGATCTCCTGGAAGCGGGCCTGGGCGCCCTCATCCGGATTGACGTCAGGGTGCAGTTCGCGGGCGAGCCTGCGGTAGGCGCGCTTGATCTCCGAATCACTCGCGCCCTTGCTCACTCCGAGCAGCCCGTAATAGTCGCGTGCCACGCTCAACCTTTCCCACCCGACCGATCCGCCCAAGGGCGGGTCAGCGGTTTCCTAAGACCTCGCCAATATAGAGAGCAACTGCGGCGACGTTCGCGATGGTTCCCGGATAGTCCATCCGTGTGGGACCCAACACACCCATGCCGCCGAACACCTTGCCCTCGCTGCCGTACGCGGTGCTGATCACCGAGGTGCCCGCCATCTCCTCGGCCTCGGTCTCGTGACCGATCCGCACGGTCACCTTGCCCGCCTCCTGCTGCTTGGCCAGCAGGCGCAGCACCACGACCTGCTCCTCCAGGGCTTCCAGCACCGACCGCAACGACCCGCCGAAGTCCGCGGTGTTGTGCGTCAGATTCGCCGTGCCGCCCAGCAGCAGCCGCTCCTCGGTGTGCTCGACCAGCGTCTCGACGAGCACCGTGGCCGACCTGCCGACCGCGTTGGCCAGCCCGCCCTGCCCGTTGAGGTGCGAGGCCAGGTCCGACACCGCGATCGAGGCCGCCGTCAGCGGCTTGCCTTCCAGCGCCTGGCCCAGCAGGTCGCGCAGTTGAGACAGCTGCGCGTCGTCGATCGGGTCGCCGAGTTCGACGATGCGCTGGTCCACCCGCCCGGTGTCGGTGATCACGACCAACAGCAGCCGGGCTGGCGTCAGCGCCACCACCTCGAGGCGCCGCACCGACGAGGTGGTCAGGGTCGGGTACTGGACGACCGCGACCTGCCGGGTGAGCTGTGCGAGCAGCCGCACCGCCCGGCGCAGCACGTCGTCGAGGTCGACGCCGGATTCCAGGAAGGACAGGATCGCGCGCCGCTCGGCCCCGGACATCGGTTTGACGTCTTCGAGCCGGTCGACGAACTCGCGGTAGCCCTTCTCCGTCGGCACCCGTCCCGAGCTGGTGTGCGGCTGTGTGATGTATCCCTCGGCCTCCAGGACCGCCATGTCGTTGCGCACGGTCGCACTGGAGACGCCGAGGTTGTGACGTTCCACGAGAGCCTTGGATCCGATCGGCTCCTTCGTGGCGACGAAATCGGCGACGATGGCCCGGAGAACCTCGAAACGACGTTCGTCGGCGCTGCCCATTGTTCACCCACCTGAAGAAGACACGTCCTGGTCGCGTTCATTTTACGGTGATCACCGAATCTGTCGTCGAACGAGCGTCCGGCAGACAGCGCGGGCGCGCCCGGCGCGGGGAGGCTACCCTAACGGACTAGACAGAACCACGGGGCAACGGGCAGCGAAGGCGCATCGATGATCTTCAAAGGAGTTCGCGATGGCAGGCCCTACCCTGACCACGGGCTGTCGCACCGCCAGTGGGCCCAGATCCCGCCCCGGCAGATCCGCCTCGACGAACTCGTGATGACCACCACCGTGCTGGCGCTCGACCGGCTGCTGTCCGAGGACTCGACCTTCTACGGCGATCTGTTCCCGCACGCGGTCAAGTGGCGCGGCAACGTCTACCTCGAGGACGGGTTGCACCGCGCCGTGCGCGCCGCGCTGCGCAACCGCACGGTGCTGCATGCCCGGGTGTTCGACATGGACATGGCGGTCCCCCAGCCCAGCTGACAGTCACCGCTGCTTTTTTGCGCGAGCGGGCGCGTCTGAGGCCGCCACGCCGTGGTCAGGGGTTCGCGTTCATCGCCTCGCGCAGACTGCGGGGGCGCAGGTCCGTCCAGGTCTCTTCGACGTAGGCCAGGCAATCGGCGCGGGTGCTCTCCCCGAACACCACCCGCCACCCGGCCGGCACGTCGGCGAAGGTCGGCCACAGACTGTACTGCTCCTCCTCGTTGACCAACACGTAGAACGTGCCGTTGTCGTCATCGAACGGGTTGGTGCTCATCGGTTCTCCTCGTCGAAGGGGGTTGCGCCGCACCCGGGTAGCGGGCGCCCAGCACTCGATCGGACAGCAGCCCGAGGCAGCTGAGGTTCGGGAAGCCCGGGCCCTGCATCAGCCCGGACAGGCCGGGCAGGAACAGCTTCGGCGTCAGCGCGGCGACCGACAGGTCGTGGCCGATGGACTCCTGCAGCGAGTCACCCGTCAGCGGAGCACGCAGTGCCAACTCGATCAGGTCGCGCGCATCCTGACCGAACAACGGCTCGAACCACATCGAGTCGGCGCCGGACCCGTCGATCACCAGGTCGAAACCGTGCACGGTCTCCAGCGCCTCGCCCCCGCGGTTCGAGCTGAGCGTCAACCGGATCCGCTCGTCCCGGGCGACCGCGTGCGCGACCCGGCCCCGAAGGTGCCGGATCCGGTCGTCGGCGAGCAGTGCGTCCTGCACCCGCGCGGAGAACACGCCGCGGTCGGTACGGCCCAGCGCGTCGCGCCGCTCGGCCATCGTCAGACTGGTCCAGTCCGTCGGATCGGAGAACAGCGCGTTCTCGAAGAAGCTCTCCCCGCGGGTGAACAGCGTGACCTGCGGCGAGATCACGGTGATGGTCGAAACCCGGTGCCGGAACAGTTCGTTGAGCATCGACGCGGCGGTTTCGCCGCCGCCGATGACCGCGACCCGCTCGGCGACGATCAGGTCGGGCCGGGCGGCGCGCTCCCAGAACTGCGCGATGGACAACACCCTCGGGTCGTACGGCAGAATCGAGCGCTGAGCCTGGCCCGGGCCGGTGATCATCACGCCGTCGGCGTACACGCTCTGCTGCGGGGTGATCAGTTCCCAGCGATGACCGTCGGTCGAGATGCGTTGCACCTCACCGGTGATCACCGTCATCCCGATGTTGTCGGCGACCCAGCGCAGGTAGCGGCTCCAGCCGGCGTGCGTCGGCGCCGGCCTGCCCCGGTCGATCCATTCGGCGAACTGTGCACTGGCCACCAGATAGGACTGCCAGCTGTGCCGCATCATCCGCTCGTCGAGTTCGGCGTTGCGGCGCGGCACCAGCGACGAGCGATACGGGAAGCCGACATCCTTCTCGGGACTGGTGCCGAGCCGGTGCTGGCCGTCCGTCCAGCCGCCGACGGCCTGCCAGTTGGCGCCGACGACGCTGCGCTCGACGGCCACCACGTCGGGTGCGTCCACACCCATGGCGCGAAGCTCGGCCGCCTTGGCCGCCACCGCGATCGCTTTCGGCCCGGCACCGACGACGGCGAGGGTCGGGGCGGTAGGTGATGTCATAGCGCCTCTCCGAGCACGGTGACCGCCTGTTGCCACAGTGCGATGATCCGGTCCAGCTCTGCGGCGCTGGACAACGCGGTGCTCCATCGCCAGCTGGTCCGCAGCTCAGGGCCGGTGGCGCCGCGGGCGACCACCGAGATCACGTCGAAGGTGTAACGCAGCGGGAGATCCGGTTCCGCAGCTGCCGGCATGTGCGCGTTGAGGGTCTCGTCGGTGATCAGGGACCAGGCTCGCGTGGTCTGGTCGGCACTGAGGTCGTAGCGGCCGATGTAGTTGAACTCGACCTGCGGGTCGGGCAGAGCGACGAGCGCTTCGTCGCGCCGTGTGTACCGCAGCAGTCCGTAGTCCAGTCCCCGGTCGGGCACCTCGGCAAGTTGACGGCCGACCGCGCGCAACAGTGTCCGCGCCGCGGCCGGATTCTGCCCGGCGGTGTCGACGCCGATCGCAGCCTCCCCGGCGCCGAGCCGTACCGGGTACACCGACGTGAACCAACCGACGGTGGCGGAGGTGTCGACGCCGGTGAAGAGGCTGTCCTCACGGCCGTGTCCTTCCAGCGCGACGAGGGCGCCGTGGTGGGCGGGCTGCCCGCGCTCGATCCGCCACGAGGCCAGCGTCAAAGTCAGCGCCGTGAGCAGGAAGTCGCGCATCTCCAGGCCGGCGCCGTCGAGCCGGTCGAGGATCTGCCGGGTGGTCGCGGTGTCGGTGAGGATGTCGGTCGACTGCAGGGTGGCCCAGGTGTCGCGCAGCGGGTCGGGGAGACGTCGGCCGAGCACCGGGTCCGGTGCGCTGAGCTGCTTGATCCAGTACTCGCGCCCGCGTTCGACGGTGTCGGTGCGACTGCGCTGGTGCAGCTGCCGTGTCCAGTCCCGGTAGGTGGTGTACTCGGTGGCCGGGTCCGGCGTCCGGCCCGCGGCCAGCTCGGCATCGAGCTGGGCCAGCGCGCCGAGGATCACGTACCACGACACCACGTCGGTGGCCAGGTGGTGCACACACAACAGCAGCACCGGCGGGCCCTGCCGGAACCACACCGCCTGCACCATCGCACCGGAGGCCGGGTCGATACGATCAAGTGCCGCAGCGACTTCCGTATCCAGCGAGGTGCCGGCGGCGGTGTCCACGGCGCGGAGCACGTCGGCGGCCCGCACCGTACCCGGCGGCCGGGTGAGCAGCCGGCCGCCTTCGTCGAGGATCGAGCGCAGCATGTCGTGCCGGTCGAGCAGCGCCTGCAGTATCTGCTCCAGCCGTTGCCCGGTGAGGCCCTCGGGCAGCGAGATCAGCACGTTCTGGGTGAAGCGGCGGAAGTTGCCGTGCTCGTACATCCAGGACATGATCGGGGCCGGCTTGACCTCGCCGAAGCGGTCGGCGGTGACCGCGGCGGGGTCGTGACCGTGTCGACCGGAGTCGATCGCGGTGGCCAGCTCGCGAATGGTGTTGCATTCCAGCATGAGCCGGGCACGCATCTCGATGCCGCGGCGGCGAGCCGCCTGCACCAGCGTCAGCGCGACGATGCTGTCGAGCCCCATCTCCAGGAAGTCGGCCTCGACGTCGACCCCGTCGTCGTCGAGGACTTCGGACAGCAGTTCGACCAGCGCTGTCTCGGTCGGCGTCTGCGGCACCGCCGACGGAGCGTCGTCGATCGCGATGGCGGCGAGCGCGGCCTCGTCGATCTTGCCGTGCGCGGTCAACGGGAGCTCGGTCAGCACGACGACGCGCTGCGGAACCATGTAGCGCGGCAACCGGTTTGCCATCAGGGCGCGCAGATCCGCGACGGCCGGCGGGTTCGTGCCGGCGGCCACATAGGCGGTCAGCCGGGTCTGCGCGCCGCGCCGGTCGACGGCGACGTGCGCGTCGGTGACGTCGGGATGCCCGGTGAGCACCGCGGCGATCTCCCCCGGTTCGACGCGGAACCCGCGGATCTTGACCTGGTCGTCGGCGCGCCCCAGGAACTGCAGCCCACCGTCGGCGCCGCGCCTGACCACGTCGCCGGTGCGGTACATGCGCTGCCCCGGGGTGAACGGGTCGGCGACGAACCGCCCCGCGGTCTCGCCGGCACGGCCCAGATAACCACGGGTCAGCTGCTGTCCCGACAGGTACAGCTCTCCGGCGACCCCGTCGGGCACCGGGCGCAGCCACGCGTCGAGCACGTGGGCACGTGTGGTTCGGGTGGGGCCCCCGATCGAGGGCCGCCGATACCGGTCGATCGGCGCGACCACCGCCTCGACCGTGGTCTCGGTGGGCCCGTAACAGTTGAAGGCCGTCATACCGGTGCGGGCGCATTCGTCGCCGATGAGCCGCCATGTCGCGGGGCTGACGGCCTCCCCGCCGAGGGCGAGCACCGCGAGCGGAACGGTGCTCAGCAGGCCGACGTCGTACAGCTGGGCGAACATCGACGGGGTGGTGTCGAGCATGTCGATGCCGAAACGGCCGATGCTCTGCACCAGAGCCTCTGCGTCGCGCTGTGATTCATCACCGACGAGGTGCACCGAATGACCGTCGAGAAGCGCCGCGAGCGGTTGCCAGGCGGCGTCGAACGTGAACGACCACGCGTGGCCGACCCGCAGCGGGCGGCCGATCCGCGCGGCGGCCGGACGCAGCACATGGGCGGCGTGGTCCTCGGCGTATGCGAGCACCGCGCCGTGGGTGCCCACGACGCCCTTCGGTCTGCCCGTCGTACCGGAGGTGAACACGATGTAGGCCGCCTGATCGGCGGACACCTCGGCGGGCCGGTAGTCGGCCGGCGGCTCGGTGACGGGCACCGTGGCGACGAACTCCTCGTCGACCACCACGGCGGCCCCGGACTGTTCGCGGATGTCGGCGATGCGTTCGGCGGGCATCGCCGGGTCCAGCGGGACGATCACTCCACCGGCCTTGAGCACCGCGAACATCGCCACCACATAGTCGGGTCCGCGCCTCAGCAGCACCGCGACCGGTGTCTCGGCGCCGACCCCGGCGGCGGTCAGCGCGGCCGCCATCCGGTCCGCGGCCTCGTCGAGTTCCCGGTAGGTCAGCGTTCCGCTGCGCCCGCCGGCGTCCCAGCTCAGCGCCACCGACCCGAGCCGGCCGCCGGCGATCCGGGCGAATCGCCGGTGAATACCGTCAGCCGGCAACAGTTCCGCTGCTGCCGGCTCCGGCGCGTGTTCACCGGGCAGCAAGATCCCGGCTGCGCGCAGCGGCTTGTCCCAGCAGTCGATCAGGCGCTGCGCGGCGTGCAGCACCCGCCTGCCGAGGTCGCCGGGCCGCAGCGCACCGAGTGCACCGTCGATCACCTCGACGAACACGGTGAGCCGGTCGTCGGCGAGATGGGCGGCGATCGTCACCGGGAAGTGCGACAGGCTCTCCAGCGCCGACGGCACGAAAGTGGCCCCGTTGGCTTCGAACCGGGTCTGTCCGACCAGCCCGCCGGGCGGGAAGTTCTCATAGACCAGCAGCGTGTCGAACATCTCGCCGATGCCGCCGAGCGCGCGCAACTCGGAGTGGCTCAGATAACCGTGGTCACGCAGCGCCGCGGCTTCGCGCTGCAGCGCCAGGCATTGCTGCCCGGTACGCTCGGCGGGATCCAGCCGTACCCGCAGCGGCACGGTGTTGATGAACAACCCCACCATCCGTTCGACGCCTGCCAGTTCGCCTGGGCGGCCGGACACCGTGACCCCGAACGATACGTCGGTGCGGCCGGTGATCACCGAAAGCACTGTCGCCCACGCCATCTGGACCAGGGTGTTCATTGTGACACCACGGCTCCTGGCAGCTTCGGCGAGCCGGCGGGTGGTTTCGGCATCCAGCGTCACCTCGGTCAGCCGGGGGCGGCCCGGGAGCGGGGCCGCGGAGGTCAGCGCCGGGGTGAGCAGCGTCGGCCCGTCGACACCGGCCAGGTGCCTGCGCCACAATTCGCGGCTCGCATCCTCGTCGCGACCGGCCAGCCAGCCGATGTAGTCACGGTAGGGGCGCGGCGCCTCCGGCAGTACCGCGACGTCTCCGCCACCCCGGTACAGCGTCAGCAACTCCCCCATGAACAACGGCAGCGACCAGCCGTCGATCAGGATGTGATGGGCGGTCACCACGAACCGCCAGCGCTGCGGGGCCTCGATGAGCAGGAAACGGATCACCGGTCCGCGGTCCAGCGTGAACGGCGTTGTCCGCTCCGCGGTTTCGATCTCGTCGAGCTCGGCGGCGTCAGCGGCGGTGACGTGGCGCCACGGCAGCTCGACCCGTTGCGGGATGACCTGCACGGCGCGGCTGAGGTTGCCCTTGACGAAGCTGGCCCGCAGGTTGGCGTGCCGCGCCAGCAGCTCGCCCGCGCACCGCCGGAGCAGGTCGGCGTCCAGATCACCGGTCGCGTCGGCGGCCATCGCGATGACGTATGGGTCGTCGTCACGCCCCTCGGACAGCGTCGCCATTGAGAAGAGCCCCTGTTGCAGCGGGCTCAGGGCCAACACGTCTTCGATGACGGGCGGCTCGACGTCGGGCTGGGGCTGGGTCATTCCCTGCTGCCCCACGATGCGGCCAGCGCGGCGAGCTCGTCTTCGGGCAACCCTGACACCGACATCGGCGCGTGGTGGGTGTCCCGCTTCTCGGCCGTCGGTGCGGCACCGCTGTCCAGCGCTGCCGCGAGCTCGGCGAGCTGCGGATGCTCGAAGACCGTGCGGGCGGTCAGGTCCAGCCCGGCGTCGCGTGCCCGCGCGGCCAGCTGCACCGCCAGCACGCTGTCGCCGCCGAGACCGAAGAAGTCATCGCGCCGGCCGACCCGCTCGGCGCCGAGCAGGTCGGTCAGCAGCACGGCCAGAGCGCGTTCGGTGTCGGTCTGCGGTTCCTCGAATTCGACCGCGGTGGCCGGGGCCGCGTCGGCGACGGGGCCGCCGGGGACGCGGTCGGCGGCGATGATCTCCAGCCGTCCGTCGGAGCCCCACCTGGCCCGGTCGCCGGTGCGGTAGGGCGCCGCTTCGGCGAACGGGCCGCCGGTCAGGTACAGGTCGCCGAACACACCGACCGGGACGGGCGCCAGGTCGGCGCCGAGGATCTGGACCCGGGCGCCGGTACTCCACTCCTGGGAAATCCGTTGCCGCTCTTCGGCCGAACGGATATCGACGTCACGCAGTGCGCGGTCGGGGGTGTCGACGAACGCGGTCACCACCCGGGTCAGCCAGCGGGCGAGGCGTTCGACGCTGCGCCGGTCGTACAACTCGGGACGGTAGATCAGGTAGCCGCGGTAGCCGGCGCCGTCCCGGTCCGAGCCGTCCCCGGCCAGGAAGTTCAGCGACAGATCGGCCTGGGCGATGTCGAATGTCGGCTCCAGCGCGGTGAACTGGGTGTCGTCGTCGATCATCTGGCGCTGCGGAAGCTGTTCTCGGACATGCACCACCACCTGGAACAGCGGATTGCGGGCCAGGGTGCGCGGCGGGTTCACCGCGTCGACAACCTGCTCGAACGGCACGTCCTGGTTGGAGTACGCCCCGAGCGCCATGTCGCGGGCCCGGACCAGCACCTCGCGCAGGGTCGGGTTGCCGCTCAGGTCGTTGCGCAGCACCACGAAGTTGACGAAGAAGCCGACGAGTTGCTCCAGTTCGGCCTCGGAGCGGCCGGCCACGGGAGTGCCCAGCGGGATGTCGAGTCCTCCACCGGCCTTGGCCAGTGTGACCGCGACCGCGGCCTGCAGCAGCATGAACTCGGTGATGCCGAGATCGCGGCACAGTTCGGCGATCTTGCGCCGGACCTCACCGTCGATGGTGAACTCGACGGCATCGCCCTTGCCGCTGGGCAGCCGCGGCCGCGGGAAGTCCAGGGGCAGGCCGGCTTCGGCCGGGGCGTCAGCGAGCCGGCGGGCCCAGTACTCGCGCTGCGGACCGATGATCCCGGTGTCCTCGCTGAGCAGCTGCGCCTGCCACGCGCCGTAATCGGTGTACTGCACCGGCAGCGGCGCCCAGTTCGGTCGCTCCCCGGCCTTGCGGGCGCGGTAGGCGGTCACCAGATCGGTGAACAGCACGCCGCCCGACCAGTGGTCACCGGCGATGTGGTGGATCACCAGCGAGAGAACATGTTCCCTTCCGACCGTGAGGACCGCCGCCCTGATCGGCCAGTCCTCTTCCAGGTCGAACGTGTGCTTGCGTTCGCGGTCCAGTTCGGCCTGCAGCCACTTCTCGCCGTCGCCGCGGGCTCGCCGGACCGGCACGTCGGCGATCGGGTTGACGATCTGGTAGGGCACGCCGTCGATCTCGCGGTAGGTGGTGCGCAGGACGGCGTGCCGTTCGACGACGTCGCGGACGGCCGCGACGAACGCGTCGACGTCACAGGGTCCGGTCAGCCGCGCGGCGAACGGGATGTTGTTGATCGGGCTGCGGCCTTCGATGCGGTAGCCGAACCAGGAGCGAAGCTGCGACGAGGACAGCGGCGCGGGACCGTCCACCGGTGCGGCCACCAGCCGCGGCCGCCGGGTCGTGGTGCCCTCGCCGCTCGTCACCGCCTCGATGTGGCCGGCAAGCCGGGCGACGGTGGCGTTCTCGAAGATGTCCCGCACCTCGACGTCTGCGTCGAACCGGCTCCGTAGTTCGGCCACCAGCTTGGTGGCGAGCAGCGAGTGGCCGCCCAGATCGAAGAAGGAGTCGTCGGCGCCGACCTTCTCGTGGCCGAGCAGGTCGGCGAACACCTGCGCGAGTTGCGCTTCGGTGCCGGCCGCCGGTTCACGGAACGCGGTGGTCGCCGAGATCTCCGGCTCCGGCAGCGCGGCGCGGTCGATCTTGCCGTGCGCGGTGATGGGGATCTCGTCGACGACCACGTATGCCGCCGGTGTCATGTACTCGGGCAGCGCGGCGGCCACCCTGGCTCGGATCCGGTCGACGTCGACTCCGGAACCGTCGGCGGGGGTCAGGTAGCCGACCAGGCTCTTGCCCAGGTTGGGCAGATCGCTGACGACCACCACGGCCTGCCCCACACTCGGGTCGACGGTGATCGCCGCGGCGACGTCGCCGAGTTCGATGCGGAATCCGCGGATCTTGACCTGTTCGTCGGCGCGGCCGACGAACTCGATGTCGCCGTCGGCGTTGCGGCGCGCCAGGTCACCGGACCGGTACATGCGGGCGCCGGGGGTGAACGGGTCGGCAACGAAACGCTCGGCGGTCAGCGCCGTCCGGTGGTGATAGCCGCGCGCCACATGGGTTCCGGCGATGTAGATCTCACCGATGGAGCCGACCGGCACGGGTTGCAGCGCGTCGTCGAGGATGTGGATCTGCGTGTTGATCTTCGGTTTGCCGATCGGGACGATCCGGGTGCCCTGCCTGCCCTCGACCTTGAACCGGGTCGCGTTGATCACGGTCTCGGTCGGGCCGTAGAAGTTGTGCAGCAGCGCATCAAAGGTGGCGTGGAACTTGTCGGCCACCTCGCCGGGCAGGGCCTCCCCGCCGATCGGCACCCGCTGCAGGGTGCGCCACTGGTTCACACCGGGCAGGGACAGGAACAGCCCGAGCAGGGACGGCACGAAGTGCATCGCGGTGATGCCCTCATCGCGCAGCAGCGCGGTCAGATAGCCGATGTCGTTCAGGCCGCCGGGGCGGTGGATCACCAGTCGAGCACCGCAGGCCAGCGTGCCGAACACCTCGGCGATCGACACGTCGAAGCTCGGTGAGGCGACCTGCAGCAGCCGGTCGTTCTCGTCGACCTGGTACTCGTCGGCGAACCAGACGAAATACTCGGCGACGGGGCGGTGCGGGACCGGGACCCCTTTCGGCAGACCGGTGGACCCGGAGGTGTAGATCAGATAGGCGGTGTTGTCGGGGCTCACCGGCCGCACCCGGTCACTGTCGTTCGGATCGTCGGCGCGGTGACCTCCGGCATCGGTGATCGGTTCGCGGACAATGACTTTCGCGTCACAGTCACCGAGGATGAAATCGAGCCGGTCCTGCGGGTAGGTGGGATCGACCGGAACGTAGACCGCCCCGGCCTTGAGGACGCCGAGCGCGGTCACGACCAGGTCCGGAGACTTGTCGAGCAGGACCGCGACGCGGTCCTCGGCACCCACGCCCTGCCCGATCAGCCAGTGCGCGACGCGGTTGGCCGCCGCGTTGATCTCGCGGTAGGTGAAGTGGCGCCCCTCGTACACCACGGCCGTGCCGTCCGGGGTACGCCGGGCCTGACCCTCGATGAGATCGGTGATGGTGGCCGGCGGGGTGTCGAACCGCGGACCGGAGGACACCGCGCGCAGCCAGTCCAGGTCGTCGTCGCTCATCAGCTGCAACCCGCTCAGCGGGGTGTCGGGCGCTGCCAGCGCGCTGCGGACGAGCACGGTGTAGTGGTCGAGGAGCTGGTGGGCCAGACCGGGTTCGATGATCTCCACCAGGTGCTCAAGCTCGACTGCGATGCCGTCGGCGTCGAACTCGACCATGAAGCCCAGCGGAAGGTGCGTCAGATGCGAGCGCAGCTCGGCTCTTTCGCAGGTGACGCCGGGCGGCGTGAAACCGAATCGGTCGCGGCCACGGAATCCGAAGCTGACCCGGGTCATCCGCTCCGCCCCGTGGCGGCGGTCCGGATTGAGTTCGCGCACCATCCGGTCGAGGCCGACCCGCTGGTGGGCGAACGCGCCGAGGACGGTGTCCCGGGTCTCGACCAGCAACTCGCGGAACGTCATCGGAGCCCGGGGCCGCAACCGCATCGCGACGGTGTTGCCGAAGTAGCCGATGACGTCGTCGGTGTCACCGGTGCGGTTGAGCACCGGGGTGGCGACCAGGAAATCGTCGACATGGCTGTAGCGGTGCACCAGGACGCCGAACATCGCGAGCAGCACCGCGTAGGGTGTCGCGCCGACCTCGTCGGCCAGGGCCGTCACCCGGCGCGCGATGTCCCCGTCGAGCCGCACCGTGGTGCGCTGCGAGCGCCAGCTCGTCGGGATGGCGGACCCGTTCGGACCGGGCAGCTCGAGCGGTTCCGGCGGATCGGCCATCACCGCGCGCCAGTACGCGACGTCCTCCTCGGATCCCGCGGCGGCCAGGACCGCACGGGGCGCCGGACGCGGCTCCTCACCGAGGTAGGCGCGGGTCAAATCCTCGAAGAAGACCTCCCACGAGCCGTCGTCCCAGGCGATGTGGTGAGCGACCAGCAGCATCACGAATTCGCTTGCACCTGTGCGGATCAGGGTGATCCGGAGCGGAGATTCGGCGCTGAGGTCGAACGGTTTGGCGAACTCCCGCTGGGCGAGGACCTCCAGCCGCAACCTGCGGGCGCGCTCGGACAGTTCCGACAGGTCGTGCTCGGCCCAGCCCGGCATCAGGTCGACATGCACGGTGGGCAGCGGCAGCCCGGTGTCACCGGAACCGGTGGCCTCGGTGCGGTAGGTGGTGCGCAGCACGGGGTGCCGCCGGGCCACCGCGTCGACTGCATCGTGCAGCCGGTCGACGTCGATATCACCGGTCAGACGGTAGGACAGGCAGACGTTGAGCAGCGCGCCACTGGGGTCGGCCGCGTGGACGAACCACATCCGCAGCTGGCCCTCGGTCAGCGTGTCGGAGTCGCCCGTGGTGTCAACGCCGTCCGTGCCGGCGCGCAGCCCACGCTCCCGCATCCGGCGTCGCAGCAATTCCAGCCGACGCTCGTCGAGTTGTGCTCCGGTGTCGATGTCAGTCACTCGAAGAGTCCACTTTCTCTGATAGACCGGCGATCAGATCCGTACCGGTGATCCCGCCGAGCAGCGTCGCCAGCGCAACCGTGTGTCCGGTCAGCCGCTTCAGCCGTTTGCGCAGATCCAGTGCGAGCAGCGAATCGACGCCGAGGTCGAACAGCGACGAGTCGAGATCCAGTGCGCCGGCGTCCACCCCCAGCACGGCCGCGAGCTGGCTGCGCACCGCATCGGGCGCCGTCATCGACGCGGCGACGGCTTCTGCACCGGCGTGCTGCTGCGTCTGGACCGGTTCCTCCCCGAAGAACACCCGCATCCGGTCGGGATCCGCCGACAGCACCAGCGGATCGCGCGCGAAATCGCACAGGCTGGCCTCCACCGCGAGTTCGGGCTTCATCTGCCGCAGGCCGGTGCGTTCCACGCGGGCGATCTCCGCGGCGTCGACGATCCCGCTGCCCTCCCACAGCCCGAACCGCACCGCGGTGCAGTTGCGTCCGTCGGCCCGCAGTCTGCCGGCCATCACGTCGAGCATCCGGTTGGCGGCCGCGTAGCCGCCGACCCCCTTACCGCCCCAGACACCGGTCACCGACGAACACAGAAGGATCCGCGCGTCGTCGCGGATCGGCCACGCGCGGGTCAGCGACTCCAGCCCGACGATCTTGGCTGCGGCCATGTCGACCACGGCGGCGCCCGTGGTCTCGGCCCGGTTGGCGAACGTCGCCGTGCCCGCGGCATGGATGAGCAGCGACGCGGGACCGCCGGCGAACGCCGCGGCGACTTCTGCGACCTGTCCGGGATCCCGCAGATCGCATGCGGGAGCGCAGATCTCGCCGCCCAGCCCGTCCAGCACGGCCGGGGCGACGCCGCGGCGGCTCAGCAGCACGATCCGCCGGGCGCCGCGGGCCGCCAGGAACCGGGCGTAGCTCAGCCCGATGGCCCCGGATCCACCGGTGATCACGACGTTGTCGAGGGCTTCGGCGTCCAGTTTCCACGGTGGGGCCGTGGCTGCGTCCTCGCCGAGGATGCGCTCGTAGACGGTGCCGTCGCCCCGCAACGCCAGTTCTCCTGCGCCGGTGAGGATCACGTCGACCACAGCGGCGTCCGTCACCGTCCCGGCCGGTAGATCGAGGTGGTGGAAGCTCGCGTCGGCGTACTCGAACCCGATGCAGCGGTGCATCGCGGCCAGCCCGGCCTGCCCGATGTCGGCGACGGGGTCGTCAGCGGTGACGTTCTCGGCTCCTACGGTGACCAGCCAGACGTCACGGCAGCGCGGCCCCAAGCCGTCGGCGTAACCGAGCAGTCCCGTGTCGAGCGCATCGGCCAGCGCATCCACACATCCGGCCGGGTCGGTGCCGGCGAAGGCGGGTGCGACCGCGATGACGAGATCGGCGTCGGCAGCGCTCGTCAGCGACGCGCCGGGGTGCGCGTCGACGGCCGCCCGCAGCGCTGCGGCCTGCGTTGTGGCGTCGCCGATTTCGACCACCGCAATCCTGCGGGGCGTACCCGCGGAGACGGGGCGGACACCCCGTGGCCGCCAGCTCTCGGTGGTCACGGTCAATCCCGTCACCGCGGGCAGAGGTTCGGGTTGCGCCCACAGATGCTCCGCGCGCATCGGCGCGCCGGGAAAGCCGTACAGCCGCGCCGGTTCACCGGTGAGCAGGTCTGCCCAGCGGTGGCCGGGATCGGCCGCCGCGGCGGCCACGACGTTCGCCGCGAGGCTGTCGCGCACAGGCGTGTCGCGGTGGCCGGAGCCGACCAGCACGGCCGCGGTGGCACCGGCACGTTCGACACCGTCTTCGATCGCGAACAGCAGCGACGGGTGCGCCGACAGTTCGATATAGATCCCGACACCGAGGCCGATCGCGGTCCGCACCGCCTGATCGAAACGGATCGTGTTGCGCAGGTTGTCATACCAGTACCGGCCGAAGTCGGTGCCCGGCGCCACGACCTGTCCGGTCGCGGAGCCGACGAACTGCACCGGCGAGTCGGTGAACACCGATGCGGGCAGGCGCAGGCACAGCTCCTCGCGCTGGGACTCCATCACGGTGGTGTGCGCCGGGAAACTCATCGCGAGCTCCCGGGCGAACCGGCCCCGCGCGCGGGCAGCCTCAACGATCGCGGCCACCGCGGTGCGCTCCCCCGCCACCGCGACCGAGGTCTGCGCGTTGACCGCGGACAGCTCCAACCAACCGTCGGTCGCGGCGATCAGTTCGGCCGCCTCCGCGGTGTCCACGCCCAGTACTGCGACACCGTTCTCACCGGGGACGGCTGCGATCGCTGCGGCTCTGGCCGCCAGCACGGCCACTGCGTCGTCGAGGGTGATGGCGCGGGCGACGTAGGCGGCCGCCACCTCACCGAGACTGTGCCCGATGGTCACGTCCGGCACCATGCCGCATGCGCGCCACACCGCGGCCAGCGCGACCGAGTGGACGAACTGCGCCGCCTGCAGCTCCAGATGCGACGCGGCCGCCGGCGCCTCGTAGTCCCCGACGAGGAACGGCAGCGGTGACGCCAGCCCGGCCGCGGAGAAGGCGGCGTCGAGCCGGTCGGCCTCGGCACGGTAGGCCGGTAGCTCGCGGTAGGACTCGGCGCCCATCGCCGGCCACTGACTGCCCTGCCCGGGGAAGACGAACGCGGTGCGGCCGGCAGTCCGCCCGCCCGCCCGGGTCACCAGTGGGTGCTCGCGGTTCTCGGCTACCGCCCGCAGACCGGCGGCGAGTTCGTCGCAGTCACCGGCGCGCACGACCGCGCGGTGGCGGCGCAGCCGCCGCGTGGCCGCCAGGTGGGCGGCGACCTGTGCGGGCTCGGACGGCGTGCGCTGCAGGTAGTCCAGGATCGCACGGGCGTCGGCGGGCACCAGCTCCTCGTCGTGTGCGCTCAGCGGAACGGCGATGCGCCCGTCGGGCAACCAGCCGGCCGCCATCAGGCCGTCCCGCCGTGCGCCGTATCGGACACCGCGACGACGACGTGGGTGTTGGTGCCGCTCATCCCGAACGCCGACACCGCGGCGGTGCGCCTGCCGTTGACGGCAGGCCACGGGGTCAGCTTGCGCGCCAGCCGCAAACCGGTGTTCTCCCAGTCGATCTCATGACTCGGTTCGTCGACGTGCAGGGTGCCGGGGACGGCGGAGTGCTCGGCGGCGAGCAGCACCTTGGCCAGTCCGAGTGCGCCTGCGGCGGCCTGGGTGTGCCCGACGTTGGACTTGACCGAGCCCAGCAGCGGTCCCTGCCCCGGCGTGCCCGAACCGTAGGTCGCGGCGAGAGCGTTGAGTTCCGTGCGGTCCCCCAGCGACGTTCCGGTGCCGTGGCCCTCCACCATGCCGACGCTGTCGACATCGACGCCCGCGGCGGTGATGGCGCGTCGGAAGAGTCTGGTCTGCGCCTCCTGGCTGGGTGCGGTCAGCCCGACCGACCTGCCGTCGGAATTCGCGCAACTGGCCAGCACCTCGGCCAGGATCCGGCGGCGGTCCCGCAGCGCGGCCGATCTGCGCTGCAGCACGAACATCCCCGCGCCTTCCGCCCACACCGTGCCGCTGGCGTGCGCGCTGTAGGGCCGGCAGTGTCCGTCGTCGGACAGCGCGTGCTGCTTGGAGAACTCGACGAAGTAGCCCGGGGACCCCATCACGCACACGCCACCGGCCAGCGCGAGGTCACAGTCGCCGGAGCGCAGCGCCTGCACCGCGAGGTGCAGCGCCGACAGCGCCGACGAACACGACGTGTCGACGGTCATGGCCGGACCGGCCAGGCCGAGGGTGTAGGCGATGCGCCCGGAGATGACGCCCAGCGAGGTTCCGGTGATGAGATGGCCGCTGTGGTGCGAGAACTCGTCCATGGCCGGCCCATAGCGCATGTCCGACGCGCCGACATAGCACCCGACGTCATGCCCGGCGAGGTCGTCCGGATTGATCAGGGCGCTTTCCAGTGCCCGCCACGCGACCCGCAGCGCGACGCGCTGTTGCGGATCCATCGCGACGGCCTCGCGCCGGGAGATGCCGAAAAACTCGGGATCGAAATGCCCCGCGCTGCCGAGGAAGCCACCGAGGTTGTGGATCGGCTTGAAGCCGTCCCGGCGCGAGCCGTCGAGCAGAGTCCGCAACGACCACCCGCGGTCGGTGGGGAACGGGGTCAACGCCTCCCGCTGCTCGGCGAGCAGGGTCCAGTAGTCGTCGGTGCCCTGCACCCCGCCCGGCGCCTCGACCGCCATGCCGACGATGACGACGGGGTCGTCGGTCATGTGCAGCTCACCAGCTCGGCGACCTCGTCGAGGTGATCGTCGATGTAGAAGTGACCGCCGTCGAACATCGTGAAGGTGAACGCCGCGTCGGTGTGGATCTCCCACTGCCGCAACAGGGCATGGTCGACACGGCGGTCGGCTTCGCCGCCGAGCACGTGGATGTCAGCGTCGATGCGGACGTCGCGTCCACAGGTGTAGCGATTGAACGCCTGGTAGTCCGCCCGTACCGCAGGCAGCAACAGCTCCAGGAAGTCCTCGTCCTCGAGGAGACGGGCGTCGGTGCCGCCGAGATCGACGATGTCGGCCAGCATTTCACGGTCGGTGGTCGGCACGGGCCGCGATCCCTCGACGGTCGACGGCGCCTGGCTAGCCGATGCCCACAGCTCGCGGACGGTGACGCCGCGGTGCGCCGCCGCCCGGGTGAACTCGAAAGCGACCAGCGCGCCCATGCAGTGCCCGAACAGCCGAAGCGGGCCCAGCTGCACCCAGTCGACGGCGTCGAGCAGGTCGGCGGCCAGCTCGGCGATGGTCTCCGGCGCGGGATGGGCGAGTCGCTCGCCACGCTGGGGGTACTGCACCAGGAAGGTGTCGACGCCCCTGGCCGACAACGCCGACGCGAAACCGCGATAGGCCGCCGCAGCGCCACCGGCATGCGGGAACACGAGCGTGGAGGTGCCCGGCTCCCCGGGGAACCTCTTGATCCACGGCCTGAGCTCGAGCTGGTCCCGTTCGCCGATCATCGTCCGGAATCCAGTGCGGAGAGCACCTCGGCGCCGTCCATCCCCGAGACCTCCAGGTAGAGCTCGGCCACCTCGGTAAGCCGCGCGCCGTCCGATTCATTGCCGACCAGTCGGGCCGCCAGCGCCGCGGCGGTTCGGGCGGCGAAGATGTCGGCGACGGCCACCGACGGCGTGTCCAGCCAGGTGCGCACCCGCGAGACCACCTGCGTCGCCAACACCGAGTCGCCGCCGGAGGCGAAGAAGTCGTCGTCGGCCCCGATCCTGTCGCGCCCGAGGACCGCGCCGATGATCGCGCACAGCGCGGTCTCCAGCGGCGTCGCCGGAGCCCGGAACCCGGTGCCGACCAGCACGTCGGCCTCGTTGAGCCGCCGCGCCACCGCGACGCGGTCGATCTTGCCGCCGACGGTGTAGGGGATCTGGTCGGTCGCCACCACGATCTGCGGAATCATATGGGGCGGAACGAGTTCGGCCATCTGCGCGGTGACCTTGTCCGGATCCGGCGCGGCCTGGCCGCTGTCCGCGCTGACGAGTGCGGCGAGCACATCGCGGCCGCCGTCGACGGTCACGACCGCTGCCACCGCGGAGTCGACGCCGGCGATGCGGCGCAGCGCGGACTCGACCTCACCGAGTTCCACCCGGTAGCCGCTGATCTTGATGCGGTGGTCGGCGCGGCCGACGAACTCGATGAGGCCGCCGGGCCGGTAGCGCACGAGATCGCCCGTGCGATACCAGTTCTTGCCGTCGTGGCGCACGAAACGTTCCGCGGTCAGATCGGGGCGCGCACAGTAGCCGCGGGCCACACCGCGGCCGCCGACCCACAGTTCCCCGGGCACCCAGTCGGGGCAGTCCAGGCCGTCCGGCCCGACGACGCGGCAGGCGTTGTTGGGCAGCGGCACCCCGAGCGGGATCGACGTCCAGTCGGCCGGGATGTCGCCGACCACTTCGCAGATCGTGTTGTGCGTGGCCGTTTCGGTGGCGCCGCCGAGGCCGGCGAAACGCATGTGCGGTGCCCGCTTCCGCAATGCCCGGACCAGCTCGGGGCGCACCCAGTCACCACCGGTGGGAACCACCCGCACCGAGGACAGGTCGCCGTCGACCTCCGAGAGCATCTCCAGCCACCCCGGCATGAAGTGCAGCACCGTCACGCCGTGCTCGGAGATGAGGCGGGCCCACGCGTCGGGATCGCGACGCTGCTCCTCGTCGACGACGACGATCGAACCCCCGGCGCGCAGCATGCCGAAGACATCCAGCACGGACAGGTCGCATTCCAGCGTCGACAGCGCCAGGCAACGGTCGGCGGGGCCGATCTCGAAATGGCCGTTGATGAACTCCACGGTGTTCATCGACGCGTCGTGGGTCATCTCGACGCCCTTGGGCTCCCCCGTCGAACCGGACGTGAACAGAATGTACGCCAGGTCGGTGGGATCGACTGTGGGCAGCGTGAACCCGGTCTCGCGGCGTCCCACGCGCAGCGCCTCGGCGACGGTCAGCGCGGGCAGTGCGGTCGGCGGCTCGTCACCGCACACCAACGCCATCCGCACCTTTGCATTGACCAGCATGCGCGATGCCCGCTCGGCCGGGTGGTCGACACCGACGGGGACGTAGACCGCGCCGACCGTCGAGATCGCGAGCAGCGCGATGACCTGCTCGTAGTTCTTCGGCCCCATCACCGCGACCGTGTCACCGTGCCTGACACCGGCGACGTGCAGTGCCGCGGCGACAGCCAGCACCTGCTCACGCAGTTCGCCGTAGGTGAGGTTCCCGGCACGGCTCCACACCGCCGGCGCGTCCGGGGTGGCTTCTGCGCGGCGGAAGAAGCCGTCGTGCAACACGTCACCGCTCGGCGCGTCCGTCACCGCGTTCACCGCGTCGCGCGCCGCCCGCTGATCGGGCGTCACCGCCGAGAAATCTGTTTCCTCCCAGGCCGATTCATCGGTGGCAAGACGTTGGAGCTCGGCGAGGTGGTGGGCGAACATCGCATCGGCAACACCCGGCCGGAACGCGTCCTCACGGGTGTCCCAGTTGATCATCAGCCCTTCGGCGACGGGGGTGGCCTGCGCGTCGAGCAGGACCTGAGGCCCCTGCGAGATCGTCCAGACCGGACGACCGAAGTGCTCGGTGACCTTTCCGGCGAACAGATCTCCGAGGCCCAGCGCACTGGTGTACACGATCGGCGCCAGAACCGGCGTGCCGTGGTGACGGGTCAGGTCGCGTAGCACCGACAGACCCGAGTAGCTGGAATGCCGCGCCGTCGCGTGCAGCGTGTCCTGCAGCACGCGGCACCGTGCGATCGGGGTGTCGGCGCCGGTGAGGTCGACGTCGAGCAGCAGTGACGAGGTGAAGTCGCCGACCAGTCTGTCGACGTCGGGATGGAACTGTTCGCGCCCGAACATCGGCAGGTTCAGCAGGAAGCGCCGATTCGTCGACCAGCGTGCGAGGGTGCCCGCATAGGAGGCGGCCACCGCCATCGCCGGGGTGATCCCGCGCCGGTGCGCCGCCGCGAACAACGCGTCACGCGTGGCGACGTCGAAAATGTGCCACCGCCGCCTGGCCCGTTTCGGATTGGCCTGCTCGCCACGGGGCACCAGCGGTAGTGCGGGACCTTCGGGCAGGTCGGGCATCCGTTCGGCCCACCAGCGGCGGTCCTCCTCGGATTCGGTGGTCGTCGACGTCAGCGCCGCCCGGTACTCGCGGTACGTGTAACCGAGCTCGGGAAGGCTTGCCCCGCCGTAGAATTCGGCAAGATCGGCCATGAAGTTGCGGTAGCTCACCGCATCGGCGGCCTGCATGTCCATGTCGACGTGGAGCCTGGTCCGGCCATCGGCCAGCAACGACAGCGAGAACTGCAACACCTCGCCGTGCATCATCTGGTGCGACTTCTCGTCGCGGATCTCGTCGAGGCGTCCTTCGGCAGCCGACGGGTCGAGGTCGCGCAGGTCGTACACCGTGACCGGCAGACCGCGGTCACCGATCCGCTGGGTGCCGTCGGGCAGGATCTCGACGCGCAGCATCGGGTGCCGCGCGGCGAGCTTGGTCGCCGCGTCCTGAAGCCGCGCGGGATCCACTCCGGTCCCGTCGAATTCGACGTACAGGTGCGCGGCGACCCCGCCGAGCTGCTGATCGTCGTTGCGGCCGACCCACATCGCGTGCTGGATCGGGGCGAGCGGGAATGTGTCGTCCTCGTCTTGGGCCTTCGGGGCGGTGGCGTCCTGCGCCGGCTGCGTGGCACCGCCGGCCACGAGCTCCGTCCAGGCGGCCACGGTGGGGTTTGCCGCGAGCGCGGCGAAGCCCACGTCGATGCCCTGTCTGCGCCAGCGGCCGGACAGCGACATCATCCGGATCGAATCGAGGCCGGAGGCGATCAGATCGGCCTCGGGGTCGAGGTCGGCGGGGTTGACGCCGAGGAGCTCGGCAACCTCGTCGCGGACAGACCGTGCAGTCGTCGACGCCAAACCGAACCTCCTCGAACCCCGTCGGAATTAAGTGCAGGCTGTCCTAACTTTGAGGAGGCTACCTTATATTCGGGTCACCCAAAACTCCTACCCAGAGCGGTGATTTTGACTGATGAGCGCCGGATTCCCGACCGAGCAGGGCAATGACCTGGCACGCGGCTTCGTCCCGTTCCCCGAGGACAGGGCCGCGGTGTACCGGCAGGCCGGTTACTGGACGGGCCGACCCGTCGACTCCATCCTGACCGACGCCGCGGCCAGGTGGCCGGACAAGCCGGCAATCATCGACGCTTCACAGAGCTACACGTTCGCCGAGCTTGATGCGGTCGCCGACCGGGCGGCCGCCGGTCTGGCCGATCTGGGCATCCGCCCGGGCGATCGCGTGCTGCTCCAGCTGCCGAACTCGTGCCAGTTCGCTGTTGCCCTGTTCGGCCTGTTGCGTGCCGGCGCGGTGCCGGTGATGTGCCTGATCGGGCACCGGACGGCCGAACTCGGCCACTTCGCCGACGTCAGCGGCGCGGTGGCGCTGATCGTCCCCGACCAGGCCGGCGGGTTCGACTACCGGGACATGGCGGCCTCGTTGGCCGACGATCACCCGACGCTGCGCCATGTGATCGTCGACGGCGTACACGGCCCGTTCGTAGCGTGGTCGGCGGTCCGCGACTTCGACGGCCCGCCGGTCGACCGGGGTCCGGTCGATCCCGCGCTGCCCGCGTTGCTGCTGGTCTCCGGCGGCACCACGGGCCTGCCCAAGCTGATCGCGCGCACGCACGACGACTACGTCTACAACGCCACCGCATGCGCGCAGGCCTGCCATATGACAGGTGAAGACGCCTATCTCGTCGCGCTTCCTGCCGGGCACAACTTCCCGTTGGCCTGCCCCGGGCTGCTCGGTTCGATGACGGTCGGCGCGCCGACGGTGTTCACCGCCGACCCCAGCCCCGAGAACGCGTTCGCGTTGATCGACAAGTACAAGATCACGGTGACCGGGTTGGTGAACGCGCTGGCCAAGCTGTGGGCGCAGGCGTGCGAGTGGGAGCCGGTGCTGCCGACGTCGCTGCGGTTCGTCCAGGTCGGCGGATCGCGGATGAGCCCTGAGGAGGCTCGGTTCATCCTCGAACGGTTGACGCCGGGCATGTCGCAGATCTTCGGGATGGCCGAGGGGATGCTGAACTTCACCCGGCCCGGTGATCCCGAGGATGTCGTCGTGCACACCCAGGGGCGTCCGATGTCCCCGCACGACGAGATGCGCGTCGTCGACGAGAACGGCGACGAGGTCCCTCCGGGCGAGGAAGGCGAACTGCTGGTGCGCGGACCGTACACGCTCAACGGCTACTACCGGGCCGACGACGCGAACGCCCGCTCGTTCTCCCCCGACGGTTTCTACCGCACGGGTGACCGCGTGCGCATCTTCACCGACGGTCCGCGCGCCGGCTACGTGGAGGTCACCGGCCGGGTCAAGGACGTGATCCACCGCGGCGGTGAAACCGTCTCGGCGACCGACCTGGAAGACCACCTGCACACCCACCCGGCGGTCTACGCCGCAGCGGCCGTCGCGCTTCCCGACGAATATCTCGGCGAGAAGATCTGTGCAGCTGTCATCTTCCGCGGCAAGCCGCTTACCTTGACCGAGTTGAACGCGTTCCTCGACGAGCGGGGGGCCTCCATGCACGCGCGCCCGGACGTACTGAAACCGGTGCCGTCACTGCCGATGACCGCGGTCGGGAAGGTCGACAAGAAGCGACTGGTGGCTCAGTTGACGTCCTGAGCGCTCTGGGGCGGAGCCGACCGAAGGGCGATGTCCAACCTGGACATCAGTTGGCGAACTCGGCTTCTGCCGGACGGCGCCGGGTCCATGGACAGATCGAAACCGCCGGATGTCACCCAGCCCTCCGTTTCCGCCCGCACTTCGGAACATCTTCCACAATTTTCTTGGTCGCACCCGCAGCCGGGACCCGTTTTTGTCGGACCTTCGAACTAGTGTTCGGGTCATGGAGTTGGTGTCGGAGGCGGTGGGGGCGATCGCCGAGCAGGTCGCGGTGCTGTCGAAGGCTGCCGACGAGTTGTCCCATCGTGAGCTGATCGGGCTGTTGAGTGAGTTGACGACGGTGCTGCGCAGCGTCCCGGTGGTCGAGCACAAGGTGCTGGCCCGGTTGATGGACGAGACCGAACCGTCGCGGCTGGGTGAGGCGTCGTCGTGGAAGAAAGTGCTGACCACGGCGTTGCGGGTCAGCGGTGCTGAAGCCGAGCGGCGGCTACGGCGGGCCAAGATGTTGGGGCCGCGGCGGGCGATGACCGGGGAACCGTTGGCGCCGGTGTGGGAGGCCACCGCGGCCGCCCAAGCCCTGGGCTTGGTGGACGAGGAGCACATCAAGGTCATCGCGGCGTTCCACAAGAACCTGCCGGCCTGGGTGGATGCCGATACCCGCGCCCACGCCGACCGGCAGTTGGCGGGCAAGGGTGCAGGAATGAGCCCCGAAGAACTCGACGAGGCCGCCGGGCGGTTGTTGCTGATGATCGATCAGGACGGCCCCGAACCCACCGAGCAGGAGCGGGCCCGGAAACGCTGGGTCAAGATCGGCAAGCAGCAGCGCGACGGATCGTCCAAGATCAGCGGCTACATCGACGCCGAAACCCGCGCCTACCTGGACGCCGCCCTGGCCAAAGACGCCGCCCCCGGCGCCAACATGCCCGCCCAGGAGCCCGCGGGAACCGGCCGGGGAGGGCGCGCCGTCATCGGAGGCGGCGGGCCGGGATACCCGTACCCAGGGGCAGCGCAATCACGACGGCCTCAAGGCTTTGCTGCGCCGCAACCTGGAATCCGGGGCATTGGGCACCCACAACGGGTTACCGGTGACGGTGATCGTGTCGACCACGCTGCAAGAACTGGAGAAGGGCGCCGGGGTCGCGGTCACCGGCGGCGGATCACTGCTACCGATGCCGGATCTGATCCGGATGGCCGCTGATGCGCATCACTATCTGTATGTGTTCGACGGGCACACCGGCCAGTCCCTGTATCTGGGTCGGGCCAAACGGTTGGCCAACGCCGCCCAACGACTGGTGCTGCACGCCCGGGAGCGGGGCTGCACCCGGCCCGGCTGCACCGTGCCGGGCTACTGGGCCCAGGTTCATCACGCGGTCGCGGACTGGAAGAACGACGGCCAGACCGACATCGACGACCTCACCTTCGCCTGCGGTCCGGACAACCGGATGATCGAGAACACCGGCTGGACCACCCGCAAAAACGCCAAAAACCAGACCGAATGGATCCCCCCACCCGAACTCGACACCGGTCAGCACCGCGTCAACGGCTACCACCACCCCGAACGCCACCTACTCCCCGAAAACGACGAAGGACCGTAGCGTGAATGTCTAACCGACATCGGCCTTTTCGGACTGCGGCGTGAGTAGCTCGACGATCCGGCCGATCACCGCGGATGCTGTCGGATGCTCCCAGAGCAGGGTCGGAGGCAGTGACAGACCCGTGCGCTTCTCCAGGGCGCGCCGCAGCGCGACGGTCATGATCGAGTCGACACCGGCCTCTACCAACGGTATTCGCAGATCGACATCGGCCGCCGCCAGCCCGAGTTCGCCGGCGACCGCGTCGACGACCTGCTCGGCCACCCATTCACCGAGATCGGCGTCGCCCGGGCCGGCCGGTGCGACATCGCCCGCGTCGTCCTCCCCGGTGGGTGCGACATCAGCCAGGATCGGCACCGCCGCCGCCTCGGGAAGGAGCGGCAGCACAACGACATTCGGCTCCTCACCGCGCATCGCCGAATCCAGGGCCCGCATCGCGTCGTCCGCCCCGACCGTACCCATGCCGAGCGCTTCGAGTTGGGCTGCGACGAACCCCGACGTCGACCCCATGCCCAGACCGCGCCACGCCGTCCACGCGACGCTGACCGTGTTGTCCCCGAGACTGCGCCGGTGCCGCGCGGTCGCGTCGAGGAACGCGTTGGCGCACGCATACGCCCCCTGCCCGGGGAAGCCCGCGAGATAACCGCACGACGAGAACAGCACCATCCAGTCCAGCTGCTCGGGCGGGAACAGTTCGTGCAGGGTCAACGTGCCGGCGACCTTCGGACGCATCGCGGTGCGGAGGTCTTCGTCCGACGTATTCAACAGCAGCGCACCGGCTTCCACACCCGCAGCGTGCACCACACCGCGTACCGGCGGCAGGTCGCGGAGCACCGCACGCAGTGCGTCGCCGGCCTCCTCGGCACCGATGTCGATCGGCGCGACGCGCACGGACACACCGCGCTCCTCCAGCGCGGACACCGCGCGGATCGCTTCGGTGGGGGCGTGCGCCCACTGCTCGCGGTGTGGCATACCCGACCGCGACAGCAGCACCAGCCGGCGGGCCCCGAGGTCGGCGAGGCGGTGCGCGATCCGCAACCCCAGCGCCCCGGTGCCACCGGTGACCAGGTACGTACCACCGGGTGTACACGTCATCGGGGCGCCGCCGCCGGGCCGCGCATGGGCCAGCCGCGCCGTCATCGCCGCACCGTCACGGAAGACCACGACGCCGTGGCCGGGCAGCGAGGCCAGCACCCCGACGGGCACTCCCCCGCCGGTGAGGTCGAGCACGCCGCCCCACAGATGCGGATGTTCGGCCGCGGCCACCCGCGACATCCCCCACAACGGGGCGTGCACCAGGTTGGCGCCCTCATGCACGTTGCGGGTCAGAACCCACAACCGTGCCTCAGACCCGTTGTCGTTCAGGTGCTTCAGCGCACCCAACACCTGCTCGGCGGCAGCCTCGGGTGCGTCGTGCCGCGGCAGCAACAGCACCACCGACCGCGGCCCGGTGTCGCCGGGCACCTGGTCGACACTTTCGTAGACGCGATGGGGCACCGCGGCGTCGTCCAGGTCACGCAGCACCGCCTCGACCCCGCTGCCGACCAATACGACCTCGGCGGGCCGGTCGCCGTCGTCGAACGCGGTCTCATGCCACGCCACGTGGTGCAGCATCCGTGCCGTATCGGCACCCGCGGCGCTCTCCAGCTCCTCGAACGTCATCGCCGTCAGCGACGCCCGCACCGCCCCCGATTCGTCGGCGATCGCGACGTCGGTGGTGGTGCCCTCCCGACGCCGAACGTGCAGCAGCGCGACGGCGGGCGGCGAGCCGCAGACGTGCACATGGTCGATGCGGGCGGGCATCCGCAACCGGGGCGGCCCGTCGAACACCGTGGACGCCGCCGACGTCGCCGCGTCCAGCACGCCGGCCCAGGTCCGCGGCGCCGAACCGTCCGCCTCGGCACGGACACGCACCAGGAGTTCGTCTGCACCCCGGCGTATTTCGAGCACCTCCCAGCCGAAGCCCATCGCCGCCACCCCGAGCGTCGCGAGCGTGTCGACGACGTGGCCCGGAGGCAGCTGTTCGGTGCAGCGGTCCCAGATGGCCGCGTCGACGCCGCTGCCCATCAGCTCGTTGAGCTCGCCCTGGAAGTCCTCGTCGGTCGCCACGACCGCGCTGCTGTGGGTGAGCCATCCGGACTCGGCGTCGTCGTCGGTGAGCCGCGACGAGATCCGCAACGAGCGGTCCTGCAGAACCACCTGGATGTCGCGGGCCCGGCCGGGCGGCACCGGCGTGCGCAACCGCACATCGGTCAGACCCGATCCCGCCGCGGTCAGGAATGTGTTGAGAAGCACTGCCGCAGGGACGATCTCGGTGTCCTGGACGGGATGGTCGCCGGGGTAGGGACGGTTGTTCATGTCGAGCCGGGTCTGCCACACCCGTGACGGCACCTCGCCGGTCACGTCGACGACACCGCCGAGCAGCGTGTGCGACGCGGGGTCGTGCAGCGCACGGGTGTTGGGCGGCGGGGTCGGTGTGCGCCAGAACCGGCGGTGCTGCCATCGGGTGCCCGGCAGCTCGGGGGCCCACGGCATCGTCGCGGTGTACCCGTGCGCGATCGGCGCGCCGTGGCAGTACAGCGTCGCGACGGCGGCTTCGACGGCATCGGCCTCGGGTTGCCCACGCCGCAGCACCGGCACCACGGCGTGGTCGTCCATGCCGAGGCCGGTCAGTGTCTCGACGATCGAATGGGCCACCACCGGATGTGCGGACACCTCGAGGAACAACCGCCGCCCGTCCTGCGCGGCCGCCTGCACCGCTTCGGCGAAGCGCACCCGGCCGCGCAGGTTGGCCACCCAGTAGCCCGGGTCGCGGGCAGCGTCTGACCGGGGATCCTCCAGCGCCGTCGTATATAGCGGCACCCGGGCGCGTCCCGGCGCGGGCAGCGTCGCGACCATCCGGGCCAGTTCACCGGTGAGCGCGTCCATCGCCGGGCTGTGAAATGCCACGTCGGTGTTGACGCGCCGGACCATGACCCCCGCGGCCGTCCACACCTCGACGATCTCGTCGACCGCGGCCACCGTCCCCGAGACCACCGTGGACTCGGTGGAAGCGCTGATGGCCGCGACCACGTCGGTGCGGCCACCGAGCCGGCGTTCGGCTTCACCGAAAGGCAAGCGCACCAACGCCATTGCGCCCTCACCTGCCACCGCGCGGAATCCCCGCGCGCGGTGACACGCGATCGACGCGCCGTGGGACAGGTCGAACACGCCGGCGGCCACACATGCCGCGACCTCACCGACCGAGTGTCCGATCACCGCGGCCGGCTCCATGCCGCGCTCGCGCAGCACCGCGGCGAGCCCGACCTGCATCGCGAAGGTGAGCGCCTGGATACGGTCCGTGCCGCCCAGTTCGCCGGTGGTCAGCGCGTCCCGCGCCGAGAAACCGAGCTCCCTGCCGAACACGTGGTCCACCACGCCGATGGAATGGCAGCAGCGGCTGTGGCCGACCGAGGAGTTCGAGCTGGCCAGGTCCAGGGTGCCGGTGGTACTGCCCGAGACCGACCTGTTCGCCGGGATCGAGGACGCGAGTGAATGA
>NZ_LMVQ01000102.1 GCF_001545925.1 Mycobacterium sp. NAZ190054
CAACGATAAAACCTTGTCGCCAGGGAAAAACCCGCCGTACGGCAGCCTGCATATAGAGCCACATCGCGTACGGTCGGTTTGAAGATGACGCCACTCGCGCCCACGGCCCCGCTCGTGACGCAGCAGCCGGCGCCGCCCGCGCCGGACAACAAGGGGCCCGGCAAGAAGGGCGAAAATGGCAACGGCAACGGCAAGGGAAACGGAAAAGGGAACGGCGCCAGCAAGGGTCGCGGCGGCGACTGAAACCCGCCGACGCCGCCGACGCCGACTGACTAGGTGCGGCCGGTCTTGTCCTTGCGCGGCAACGCGATCGGTCGGCGGTCGGTCTTGCCGAGCTCACCGTCGAGTCCCGCGGCGGCGAGTTCGGAGGCCGTCGGCAACCGCAGTGACGCCAGGCCCGCGTAGACGTTCCTGCCCAACTCGACCCGGTTCACCGTCACGTGAACGGGTGTCCAGTCCCCGTCGGGACCGACCATGCGCAGCACGCCACTGGTGACACCGGTCGCGAACTCCGCGGCCATCGCGGCCATCGTCGTGGCGCGGTCGTGCGGATGGATCGTCTCCTCGCTGAGCATCACGTTGACGCGCCAGTCGAGGAACGGCACCGGGTCGTCCAGCCATTTCAGCAAGGTCCAGTGCCGCGGATCCACCAGCGCCCGGTACACACCGGGCTGACGCATCCCGTCGACGATGCGCTGGGCCAGCAGATCGTGTTGAAGGCCCGCCCCCTCGCGGACACTGCGCCAGTTCATCGCGCGACAGATCAACCGTTCGCTGCCGTCGGGTTGAATCTCCGGAACCGAGCGCGCCACGAATCCGACGGTGATCGGCTGGCCGCGATAGTCGGTGACATCCCAGGTGTTGCACAGCGTCACACCCGGCTGCGGCCTGATCACCATGCTCAGGACCTCGGCCTCATTCGGGTTCAGGTCGCGCCGGGGCAAATCGTCGGCGAAGACCCGCCCGTGGGTGGGCTGCCGGGCCGGGTCCCAACCGCCGACCTCCAGCGACTGGGGGGTGTCGGTGGCGGTACCCACGTCGAGATCCCAGAACAGCGGGCCGACCAGCGGGCGCTCCGGCGGGGGCTCGTCGGGCGCTCCGGCCCAGAGCTGCACGCCGTGGATCCGTCCGTCGGACATCTGGACGACCTCGGTGCGGATGACGCGGTCGTTCTTCGGCGTGATGCTGCTCAGACCGCTCCCGCTGCGGACCGTCTCGCCGATCGCGGTCTGGATCGCCATCAGGTGGGGGTTGCGGCGCAGGTAGGTGGCGACCGGGACGAGGTCCTTGGTGTAGGCGCCGTGGGCGACGACGGCGGGCTCGGTGCCGAGTGTTTCCACGAGCAGCCAGTCGTGGGTCATGTCGCTGATCCTACCGACGGGCCGGGTGCCCTCCGGGGTGCGCGGCTTCAGTCGAGATGTCCTGTGAGCGCGTGCACGACCAGCCGGAGAACCCGGACAGCGCCGTCCTTGTCCAGCGGGTCGTTTCCGTTGCCGCACTTCGGGGACTGCACGCAGGACGGGCATCCCGACGGGCATTCGCACGCGTCGATCGCCGCCGCGGTGGCCTCCCACCAGCGGTCCATCGTGCGGAATCCACGCGCGGAGAAGCCCGCGCCGCCGGGGTGGCCGTCATAGACGAAGATCGACGGCAGCCCGCCGACGGGCCCGATCGCGGTGGACACCCCGCCGATGTCACCGCGGTCGCAGCTGGCCACCAGAGGCAGCAGGCCGATCGCGGCGTGCTCGGCTGCGTGGAGCGAGCCCGGAACCCGCAGCGGGTCGATACCGCTGTCCTGCAGGGCTTCCGGCGTGATGGTGCACATCACCGCCATCGTCTCCAGGCTGCGGGTGGGCATGTCGAGTTCGACGAAGTCGATCACCTCACCGTTGAGGCGGCGACGCAGGTAACCGGTGACGGTGTTGCTGACCGACACCGGCACCAGTCCCACGGTGACCGGCCCGTGCTGGGCGCGCTCGCCGGGGCCGGTGACGCTGATGTCGGTCAGTTCGCGGGCGAAGGTGGTGTAGCCGGGGTCCTCCGCGTGGACGAAAGCGACGCCGTCCTCGAAATCGAGGGAATCGACGACATAACTCTCACCCTGATGCAAATAGACGGCACCGGGGTGGACCGAGGCCGGCGCCTGGCCGGCGCCGGTGCTGCCCAGCATCCGACCGGTGCCGGCCTCCAGGATCGCGATCTGTCCGCCGGTGGCGCCCCGGATGTCGACCGCGGGGTGCGGGTCGAGCCCCGGCGCGGGGAAGTAGCCGCTCGGCCTGCGGCGCAACAGTCCGTCGTCGACCAGGGTCTCGGCCACCGCCTCGGCGCCCCACATCCGGACCTCCGTCTCGGTCAGTGGTAGTTCCGTTGCAGCGCAGAGCAATTGTGGACCGAGGACGTAGGGGTTTCCGGGGTCGATGACCACCCGTTCGATCGGTTTGTCCAGTAGTGCCGCCGGGTGGTGCACCAGATACGTGTCGAGCGGATCGTCGCGGGCGACGAGCACGATCAGCGCGCCCTGGCCCCGGCGTCCGGCACGGCCGGCCTGCTGCCAGAACGATGCCACCGTCCCCGGAAACCCGGCCAGCACAACCGCATCGAGGCCGGCGATGTCGACCCCGAGTTCGAGCGCGTTGGTGGTGGCCACGCCGCGCAGCTCGCCGTCGGCCAGCGCGCGCTCCAACTCGCGGCGATCCTCGGCGAGATAGCCGGCGCGGTAGGACGCCACCTGAGATGCCAGCTCCGGGGCGGTGTCGGCCAACCGGTCCCGCGCGCCGAGCGCGGTGAGTTCGGCGCCGCGGCGGGAGCGCACGAACGTCAACGTCCGCGCGCCCTCGACGATCAGGTCGGCCATCACCCGTGCCGCCTCGGCGCCGGCCGAACGGCGCACGGGCGCACCGTTCTCGCCGACGAGGTCGGGAATCAGCGCCGGCTCCCACAGTGCGACCGTGCGGGCCCCCTGCGGTGACCCGTCCTCGGTCACCTCGGCCACCGTCTGCCCGATCAACTCCGACGCGGTCACCGCCGGCTGGGCGGTGGTGGCGCTGGAGAAGATGACGGTGGGGCCGGAGAAGTCTGAGCCGCTGTCGGAATACCGTGCGCACAACCGCAGCAGCCGGCGCAGCACCATCGCCACGTTGGACCCGAAAATTCCCCGGTAGTAATGGCATTCGTCGACCACCAGGTACTGCAGGTGACGCAGGAAGACGGCCCAGCGGGCGTGGTTGCGCAGCAGTGACAGGTGGATCATGTCGGGGTTGGAGAAGATCCACCGGGACCGCTCCCGGGCGAAACGTCGCACCTCGGTGGGACTGTCGCCGTCGTACGGGGTGGGCGCGACGTCGGCCAGGCCGGGCACGGCCGCGGTGAGCGCGGCCGCGGAGCGCAACTGGTCATGACCGAGCGCCTTGGTCGGCGACAGATAGAGCGCCCGCGACCGCGGGTTCTCCTTCAACGCCGTCAATATCGGCAGTTGGTAGGCCAGCGACTTGCCCGAGGCGGTACCGGTGCTCAGGACGACGTGCCGCCCGTCCCGGGCCAGGTCGGCGGCCGCCAGCTGGTGCGACCACAAGGCCTCGACACCGCGATCTTGGAACGCCCGCACCACATCTGGGTCCGCCCACCGGGGCCATGCCTGCGGCCTGGCCTGCCGCGGCGGCAGGTCCGCGACATGACGCAGCGGATGCTCGTCCGCGGCGGTCCCGTCGACGGCGCACGCGAGCAGCTCCCGGCCGAAATCCGGCCCCGGATCCGTCACGTCGCTCCCTTCTGATGTCGTCTCGTGTGAATTGTTCACTACGTGATCGCCGCGAGACTGTCGCAGCGGCCCTGAACATGGTTGACTTACGGCGGTCGCAGCTTCTGTGTTCGTGTATCAGCACTCGCAGGAACGACGTTGCGATCGCGGTTCCTGCGAGGGTTGTAGGTCGGGTCGAGTTCCGAGCACTCCACGAAGGTATGGCGGTCGGAACGGGCCCGGTCTGCCGAAAGACGGCGGACCGCACCCGGTGAATACAGAGAAGGAAAGTACGAAAGATGCCACAGGGAACTGTGAAGTGGTTCAACGCGGAGAAGGGCTTCGGCTTCATCGCCCCCGAGGACGGCTCCGCTGACGTCTTTGTCCACTACACGGAGATCCAGGGATCCGGCTTCCGGACCCTGGAGGAGAACCAGAAGGTCGAGTTCGAGGTCGGCCAGAGCCCCAAGGGGCCCCAGGCCACCGGCGTTCGCGCCATCTGAGCGGCCACCAAGACCTCAAGACGCCCCCGCGCCGTCCACCACGACGCCGCGGGGGCGTTCTTATATGCGCGCCCGGGCGGCCGGGTAACGGGGCTGTGAGGCCGCGCTGGCTTAGTGTCTGACGTGTGAGCCAGCTGTCCTTCTTCTCGGCGGAGTCGGTGCCCCCGGCGATCGCCGACCTGACGGGGATCCTGGCTGCGCCCGGACAGGCGGTGCTCGTCGGTGGCGCCGGGGGACAGGCCGCGCGGCTGTCGGTGGTGGTCGATGCGCTGTGGCGGGCCGAGGGCCTGGCCGAGATGATCGCCGACGCCGGTCTGGAGCCGGAGATCGCCCGCACCGACGAGGACAGCCCGCTCGTGCGCACCGCGGTGGACGTCCGGCTGGCCGGGATCGCCGCCGACTGGACCAGGGGAGCGGTCAAGACCGTGCCCCCGCAGTGGCTGCCCGGACCGCGCGAGTTGAGGGCCTGGACGCTCGCGGCGGGCCGGCCGGAGGACGACCGCTACCTGCTCGGGCTGGATCCGCACGCCCCCGACACGCATTCCGCGCTCGCGTCGGCGATGATGAGGGTCGGGATCGCGCCGACTCTGATCGGCACCAGGGGCTCGCATCCCGCGTTGCGGATCAGCGGGCGTCGGCGACTATCGCGCCTGGTAGAGAACGTGGGGGAACCGCCGGGTGAGGGTGTTGCGTTGTCGCAGTGGCCGCGGCTGTAACCGTTCGAAACAGCTCTGACGGGGTAGGGACGGTTTGCGTCGGCAGGCCCGGGGTGTCAAATTGTCACTTGCCGGGGCGGGTGGCATGAATGGATGCATCCCGCGGGCAGCTGGAGAATTGGAGCTGGACAAAGGTGGCTGACGAGGACCGCGGCAGCGGACGTGTGCGGCGACTCGTGATCGTCGAGTCGCCGACCAAGGCGCGCAAGATTGCCGGCTATCTCGGCTCGAACTACATCGTCGAGTCCTCGCGCGGGCACATCCGGGATCTGCCCCGCGCCGCCGCCGACGTCCCGGCGAAGTACAAGTCGGAACCGTGGGCCCGCCTGGGTGTCAACGTCGACGCCGACTTCGAACCGCTCTACATCATCAGTCCGGACAAGAAGAGCACCGTCGCCGAGCTGAAGGACAAGCTCAAGAACGTCGACGAGCTCTATCTGGCCACCGACGGTGACCGCGAGGGCGAGGCGATCGCCTGGCATCTGTTGGAGACGCTGAAACCGCGCATCCCGGTCAAGCGGATGGTGTTCCACGAGATCACCGAGCCGGCGATCCGCGCGGCCGCCGCGGATCCCCGCGATCTGGACAACGACCTGGTCGACGCGCAGGAGACCCGCCGCATCCTCGACCGTCTGTACGGCTACGAGGTCAGCCCCGTGCTGTGGAAGAAGGTCGCGCCGAAGCTGTCGGCGGGCCGGGTGCAGTCGGTCGCGACGCGCATCATCGTCCAGCGCGAACGGGAGCGGATGGCGTTCCGCAGCGCCGGGTACTGGGACGTCACCGCCGAACTGGACGCCAGCGTGTCCGACGCGCAGGCCTCCCCGCCGACGTTCACCGCCAAGCTCAACACGGTCGACGGGCGCCGGGTCGCCACCGGCCGCGATTTCGACTCCCTCGGCGCGGTGAAGAAGCCCGACGAGGTGCTGGTGCTGGACGAGGCGGCCGCCAACGGGCTGGCCGCCGGGCTGCGCGGCGCGCAGCTCGCGGTGTCGTCGGTCGAACAGAAGCCCTACACCCGCCGCCCGTATGCACCGTTCATGACCTCGACGCTGCAGCAGGAGGCGGGTCGCAAGCTGCGGTTCTCGTCCGAGCGCACGATGAGCATCGCGCAGCGGCTGTACGAGAACGGCTACATCACCTATATGCGTACCGACTCGACCACGCTGTCGCAGTCCGCCATCGACGCAGCACGCAACCAGGCCCGCCAACTCTACGGCGAGGAGTACGTGCATCCGACGCCGCGGCAGTACACCCGCAAGGTCAAGAACGCGCAGGAGGCCCACGAGGCCATCCGCCCCGCCGGTGACGTGTTCCAGACCCCCGGTCAGCTGCACAGCCAGCTCGACACCGACGAGTTCCGCCTCTACGAGCTGATCTGGCAGCGCACTGTCGCCTCCCAGATGGCCGATGCGCGCGGCACCACGCTGAGCCTGCGGATCGGCGGCACCGCGCGGGGCGGCGAGCAGGTGGTGTTCAACGCCAGCGGACGCACCATCACGTTCCCGGGTTTCCTGAAGGCCTATGTCGAGAGCCTCGACGAGCAGGCCGGCGGGGAGGCCGACGACGCCGAGAGCCGGCTGCCGAACCTGACCCAGGGGCAGCGCGTCGACGCCAAGGATCTGACCGCGGACGGTCACACCACCTCACCGCCGGCGCGCTACACCGAGGCCTCGCTGATCAAGGCGCTCGAAGACCTCGGGATCGGCAGGCCGTCGACGTACAGCTCGATCATCAAGACCATCCAGGACCGCGGTTACGTCCACAAGAAGGGCAGCGCGCTGGTCCCGTCGTGGGTCGCGTTCGCGGTCATCGGTCTGCTCGAGCAGCACTTCGGGCGGCTGGTCGACTACGACTTCACCGCCGCGATGGAAGACGAACTCGACGCGATCGCCGCCGGAAACGAGCGACGCAGCAACTGGCTCAACAACTTCTACTTCGGCGGTGAGCACGGCGTCGACGGTTCGATCGCCCGCGCGGGCGGGCTCAAGAAGCTCGTCGGCGGCAACCTCGAAGAGATCGACGCGCGAGAAGTCAACTCCATCAAGCTTTTCGACGATGCCGAGGGCCGCGCGGTGAACGTCCGGGTGGGCCGCAACGGGGCCTACCTGGAGCGCATGATCGTCGGCGAGGACGGCGAGCTCACCCCGCAGCGGGCCAACCTCAAGGACGAGCTGACACCGGATGAGCTCACCCTCGAGCTGGCCGAAAAGCTTTTCGCCACACCGCAAGAGGGCCGTTCACTGGGCATCGACCCGGAGACCGGGCACGAGATCGTCGCCAAGGACGGTCGCTACGGTCCGTACGTCACCGAGGTGCTGCCCGAGCCCAAGGGCGACGACGACGGCGAGGCCGGCAGCGGCGCGAAGAAGGCCAAGAAGCCGACCGGACCGAAGCCGCGCACCGGTTCGCTGCTGCGCTCGATGGACCTCGAGACGGTGACGCTGGAGGACGCGCTCAAGCTGCTGTCGCTGCCCCGCGTGGTCGGTGTCGACCCGGCCAGCGGCGAGGAGATCACCGCCCAGAACGGACGCTACGGCCCGTATCTGAAGAAGGGCACCGACTCCCGGTCGCTGGCCACCGAGGATCAGATCTTCTCCATCACCCTCGACGAGGCGTTGAAGATCTACGCCGAGCCGAAACGGCGTGGGCGCCAGGGCGCGGCGACCCCGCCGCTGCGCGAACTGGGCAACGACCCGGTGTCGGGCAAGCCGATGGTGATCAAGGACGGCCGCTTCGGGCCCTACGTCACCGACGGGGAGACCAACGCGAGCCTGCGTAAGGGTGACGACGTGCTGTCGATCACCGATGAGCGGGCCTCCGAGCTGTTGGCCGACCGCCGCGCGCGGGGCCCGGTCAAGCGCACGAAGAAGGCCGGGAAGAAGGCGCCGGCCAAGAAGGCGGCCAAGAAAGCCGCGAAGAAGGCCTGACCCGATCTACATCAACCGCGGTCGCCGGCGATCTCCGGGTTGACGTCGCGCGGCGAGACCAGGTTCACCGGACGGGCCAGCTGGGTCGGGGCGGTGCGCCCGCGCAGCTCGACGATCTCGCCGACGTCCCAGCACAGCGCCTCGGCGTCGAGCGCGTCGGCGACCGCGATCGACGACGCGAGCACGTGCCCGGGTTCGAGCTTGGCCAGCTCGGTCAGCCGGGCCGCCTCGTTGACCGGGTCGCCGATCACGGTGTATTCGAAGCGGGCCTGCGCACCGATGTGGCCGGCGATCGCCCGGCCCGCGGACACGCCGATGCCGAAGTCGGTCTCGCCGAGCACCCGGATCAGTTCGTCGTGCAGCTCGCGGGAGGCCGCCAGCGCGGCACCGGACGCATCGGGGTGTTCGATCGGCGCGCCGAAGATGGCCAGCGCCGCGTCGCCCTGGAACTTGTTGACGAAGCCGCCGTGCCGGTTGACCGTGTCGACGACGACGCGGAAGAAGTCGTTGAGCAGGTTCACCACGTCGGCGGCGGGCCTGGTCGCGGCCAGGTGTGTCGAGCCGACCAGGTCGACGAACAGCACCGCGACGTCGCGTTCCTGACCACCGAGCTCGGTCCCCCGTTCCAGCGCCCGGCGGGCCACGTCCTCGCCGACGTAGCGGCCGAACAGGTCGCGTAATCGTTGCCGCTCGGCCAGGTCGCGCACCATGTCGTTGAAGCCGGCCTGCAGCAGGCCCAGCTCGCTGGCGTCGTAGATCTGCATGTGGGCGTTGTAGTTGCCGCGCTGCACCTCGCCGAGCGCCCAGCGCAGCTGGCGCAGCGGGTCGGCGATGGACATCGCCACCAGCACGGTGCTGGACAGCCCGATCACCAGCGCGACGATCGCCAGCAGCAGGATCGTGGTGATCAGCCGGTCGGCGGGTGCGGTCAGCACCTCGAACTTGCTGGCGACCAACGCGAGCACGATCGCCAGCACCGGCACGCCGGTGGACAGCACCCACGTCAGGACCTGGCGCAGGATGACCCCGGGCGCCCGGAAGTCCTCCGGCACCCCGCCGCGCAGGGCGGCCACCGCCACCGGCCGTAGCACCCGCTCGGACTGCAGGTAACCGATGATCGCGGTCGCGGTGGCGCCAAGACCGGTCGCCACCGCCACCACCGGCGCGGACTTGCTGGCCACCGGCCAGCTGGCCACGATGAACACCACCGACCCGAGCAGCCAGTTCGTCGCGCTGATCAGCGACCGGTACCACGGCATCTTCAGCGCCCGCATGCGGGCGACCTCGGTGTCGGTCGGGTGGCGGTCGCCGAGCAGCATGTCGCGGCGTTGCCAGCGCATCACCGGGATGAGCATGCGCAGGCTCACATACGACGCAACCGTGAACGAGACGAACAGGTAGCCCAGGAAAACGGCGAGGTTGAAGGCGGGCAGGTCCTGCAGCTGGATGCGGTCCTCCGGCGGCAGGCCGAAGCGCAGGAAGCCCAGCACCAGCAGCGCGCCGATGATGTCGGCCTGCAGCATGCCCAGCATGAACACCGGCCACGGCGTGCGCGCGACCCAGCGGACGAATGCACTGATTCGTCCCACTTCGATCGGTTCGGCGGCCACCCGATAACCGTATCGGGCTCTGCTGACGCGGAAGGGGCCTCTGGTACGGACGTGTCGGTTCGCAGCATTACTGTTATCGGCGATGGCCGGGGTTTTCTCGCGACTGGTGGGTCAGGACGCTGTGGAGAAGGAGTTGATCGCGGCTGCGCGGGCGGCTCGCGGTGATTCGACTCACAGCTCCGGCGGCGAGATGGCCGGGGACACCGGAACGATGACGCATGCCTGGCTCATCACCGGCCCGCCCGGGTCCGGCCGGTCGGTCGCGGCGCTGTGTTTCGCCGCCGCGCTGCAGTGCACCTCCACCGGCACGCCCGGATGCGGCGAGTGCCGGGCGTGTTCGACGACCATGGCCGGCACCCACGCCGATGTGCGCCGCATCATCCCCGAGGGGCTGTCCATCGGCGTCGACGCGATGCGCACGATCGTGCAGATCGCGTCGCGGCGGCCCGGCACCGGCCGCTGGCAGATCGTGGTGATCGAGGACGCCGACCGGCTGACCGAGGGGGCGGCGAACGCGCTGCTGAAGGTGGTCGAGGAGCCGCCGCCGTCGACGGTGTTCCTGCTGTGCGCGCCGTCGGTGGACCCCGAGGACATCGCGATCACCCTGCGGTCGCGCTGCCGTCACGTCGCGCTCGTCACCCCGCCGGTGGACGCCATCGCCAAGGTGCTGATGGAGTCCGACGGGCTGCCCGAGAAGGACGCGGTGTGGGCCGCGTCGGTCAGCGGAGGCCATGTCGGGCGGGCCCGCCGGCTGGCCACCGACGAGCAGGCGCGGGAGCGGCGCAAACGCGCGCTCGGGCTCGCCCGGGATGCCGCGACGCCGTCGCGGGCGTACGCGGCCGCCGAGGAGTTGGTAGCCACCGCCGAAGCCGAGGCCAAGGCGCTGACCGAGGACCGCAACGAGGCCGAGGCCGAGGAACTGCGCACCGCGCTCGGTGCGGGTGGCACCGGGAAGGGCACCGCCGGCACGATGCGCGGCGCCGCCGGAGCGCTCAAGGACCTGGAGAAACGCCAGAAGTCCCGGCAGACCCGAGCGTCGCGGGACGCGCTGGACCGCGCGCTGATCGACCTCGCGACGTACTTCCGGGACGCGTTGCTGGTGGCTTCGGGGGCCACCGGTGTCGTGCCGAACCATCCGGACATGGCGGACAAGGTCGCGGCGATGGCCGCGCACGCGTCGCCGGACAAGCTGCTGCGCTGCATCGAGGCCGTCCTCGAATGCCGCGAGGCGCTCGCGGTCAACGTCAAGCCGAAGTTCGCGGTCGACGCCATGGTCGGCACCGTCGGTCAGGCACTGCGCAGCTGAGTTGGGCCGCCGGGAGGCCCTGCCGTAGACTCATCCCGCCCGACAGCGCCGCCTTAGCTCAGTCGGCAGAGCGATTCACTCGTAATGAATAGGTCGGGGGTTCGATTCCCCCAGGCGGCTCCACTGATGTCGATGGACATCGCATTTCGTTCTGATCCTCACGTGGGGTCGAAATGCAGCATCGGCACGACGTTCTAAGGTCTAAAGTCCCGGCCGTGCGCTTCACGTTCCACTCTCGGGCTGTGAGACCCCTGATGCATACTTTGGGGGCGGGAGCGACGACATTTGCCTAGGGGAAGGTGGAGCTCCGACGATGGCAGTGGATATCTTCAAGGACCCGTTGTTCACACGGCGGGAAGTGTCTGTCTATCTCCAGATTCCTCGCTCCACCGTGGACCAATGGCTCCATGACGGATCGCGTGGCGACGCTCCGCTTGTGCATCACGTAGAGGTTGGCCGGAGGGGTGCAGCATCCGTGCCGTTCGCCGCTCTGGTCGAAGCTTTCGTTCTGCGGGCTCTGCGAAACGAACTTGGCTTCACCAAGCGCCAAATCGCCGACACCGTAGTCGATGTCCGAGAGACATTCGGCACGGACTTCGCACTCGCGAGCAAGCGAATCGCCACGGACGGTATCGACATATTCATCCATCACGCAGACGATGAGTTCGCTCGTGTCGGGGATCGACAAATCCTGATCCGTGACGTAGTCGGCGATTACCTCCGTTACATCACCTGGGACGACGAAGGCGAATATGCGGCACGCTTGAAGCTGCGTGGGTTCGGGGACGATGCGAGCGTGGTTGTGGATCCGAAATTCGCGTGGGGGCAGCCCGTCATCGAGCGAAATAAGGTGCCGATCCAAGCCGTGATCGACCTGTGGGCCGCCGGTGAATCTCTGACCGTTGTGGCTGATGAGTACGGGTTGAGTGTTTCGGAGACCGAAGAGATATGCCGCGTTGGCCTCAAAAGAGCCGCCTGAGTTCTTTCTGGATCGAAGCCTCGGCAAGCGTGTGGCGGCGGGGCTGATCGAGCGAGGATGGCGAATGCCGGGGCGGCTTGTTTGCTGTCTCTGCAAACGGGGTACGGAGAACCTGGCCCTGACAGACGTTGATCGCGTCGAAGAACTAGTGGCGCGTCAGCGCAGCGCCGACACGCCCTCGCCGGCCAGCTCGCCGCGCACCGCGCCGACGCGTCCGGTCATCGCCAGCAGCAGTGCCTCACCGGGCCCGCGCACCTCGGGACCGCGCCCGGCCGACCAGTCCAGATCCGTCGCGACAAGCCGCACGCCGCGGGTGCGGCGCGCC
>NZ_LMVQ01000103.1 GCF_001545925.1 Mycobacterium sp. NAZ190054
GTACTCCGCGGTGTGCCCGATGACCAACTGCACCGCCCGGGCCTTGAACTGATCGTCGTACTTCTTCGGCATGATGCGCCTTACCTTCCCTCGAAAGAAGGTGTGCATCAAACCCGGGGTGGTTCAGTAGTAGTGCACGTCACCCTTGAGGACCGGCGGTGCGCCTTGGCTGTAAATGTAGGCGGTTTCGCGTTTGTAGGCTTCGGGGCTTTGCGGGGCGCAGCCGGTGTACATCATCGCCGGCTTGGAGGCGTTCGAGATACGCGGGTGGTGGAACCATTGCGGGAAGCGTTCCACGCCGTGGCTGGACAGTGCGGCGCCGAATCCCACTGCGGCCCGGAATAATCCGGGCCGGTGCAACGCGAGGTCGGCGGCGAGGTGCCCGCCCAGGGATACTCCGGCATAGATGGGGCGATCGAGTTCCAGTGCGTGGACGAAGGCGGTGTAGAACGCCAGGAGGAAGTCTTGGCGCAGCAGGTATTCCTCGGTCCACCAGTGCTGGCTTTCCGGCGGCAGGGACCGGCCGTGGAAGGGCAGATCGACGGCGATGAGGCGGTAGTGGTCGGTGTAGTCAGGGTCTTCGAGGAGGTGGCGCCATTGTCGGCTGTCGCAACCGGCGGTGTGCTGCAACACGACCGGGTGCCCTTGCCCGGCTTCTTCGTAGTAGACACGGTAATTCACGCCGTCGACGTCGAGATAGAGGTAGCGGCCGGTGATGTCGGCCAGGCGGGCGCTCATGCGGCAACCTCGCGAGCGGCGACGGTGCGCAGCAAGTCTCCGAGTCGGCGGATCGCTGGGTAGTAGGCCATGATTGTCTCCATATCGCCCTCGATGCGGAACCCGTGGTGGACCATTGCGGGGTAGAAGTCTTGGTAGAACGCCGGCGGAATGACCGCCAGCAGCTGGGTCCAGTGCTCGTCGGTGCCGGCGAGCTGGATGTCGTAGGGATCGAACGGGGTGACCTCGGGGTCGATCTCGGTGAGTGATCCGTTGCCGACGATGATCTGAAATGACTGCGTGGTACCGATGATGACGCGGATGGTGGCGGTAAGTTGGTGGCTGTTGAGGACGAACTCGGGGTCGTGGCGCAACTGGTGTTCCAGCGCGTGCAGGTCGAGTCGTGGTGCGGTCATGAGTGTTCTCTTCTGGTCAGGGGGTTGAGGTTTCGCGTAACAGGTGCTGGGCGATGATGGTTCGTTGTATTTCTGAGGTCCCTTCGAAGATCTGGGTGAGGCGTCCGTCGCGCCAGTGCCGTTCCACGGCGTGTTCGGTGGTGTAGCCGTTGCCGCCCAGTACCTGCATCGCTGAGCTGGCGACGTGTTCGGCGACTTCGCTGGCGAAGAGTTTGGCCATGGAACATTGCTTCTGGCAGTCCAATCCGGCGTCGTAGAGGGCGGCGGCGTTGAGGTAGAGCGCGCGTGCGGCCTCTACCTGGGTGGCCATATCGGCCAGCCTGAACTTGATCGCTTGGAACGAGGCGATGGGCTTGCCGAACTGGACCCGCTGCTGGGCGTAGGCGGTGGCGACTTCGAGTGCACCTCGCGCCGCGCCGACGGCGCGGGCAGCGGTGTGGAGGCGGCCCCAGTTGACCAGCGTGGCGAACATGGCGAAGCCGTTGCCGCTGTGGCCGTCCGGTGCCAGTTGCAGGTGCGTCGCCGGGACTTCGAGGTCGCAGATCTGCAGCTGCCAGGAGGTGATGCCGTGGTAGCCGATTTTGGGGATCGTGGTGCCGGTGATTCCGGCGGGGAACTCGCCGCGGGGCTTTTCCACCACGAACACGTCCAGACCGTCACGGCGCCCCGGTGCGGTGCGGGCCAGGAGCAGGATGGCGTCGGCGGCCTTGGCCCAGCCGCACCAACGCTTTTCACCGTTGAGTATGTACACATCGCCGCGGCGTTCGGCGTGACAGGAGATGGCCGCGAGATCGGAGCCGGCCTCGGGTTCGCTGAAGGCACCGGCGGTGATCCACTGCCCGCGCGCCTGGCGGCGCAGGATGTCGTCTCGCCAGTGCAGGTCGGACACGCCGGCGCCGATACCGTTGGCGCGGGCGATGACGCTGGCTGCGCTCATCCAGCCGCGGGACAGTTCCTCGGCGATCAGGCAGTATTCGGTCATTCCCAGGCCCAGTCCGCCGTGTTCGCGGTCGATCAGGATGCCGAAGTAGCCGAGTTCGGCCATGCGGTCGACGATCGACCAGGGGATGTCGGCGTGTTGGGGGTCCAGTTCGTTGGCCACGGGCAGGAGTTCGGTGCGCACGAAGTCGCGGGCCTGAGTTTGCAGCTGCTGCTGGGCAGCGGTCAGGATCGTCACAGTGCCACCGTCACGCACTTGACCTGGGTGTAGTCGTGCAACGCTTCGATGCCCTTTTCCCGGCCGTAGCCGCTCTGTTTGTAACCTCCGAACGGCGTTTCGATGCCCCCGGCCAGCCAGGTGTTGATGAAGACCTGCCCGGTTTCCAGCCGGTCGGCGATGTTCAAGGCGCGGGAGATGTCGCGGGTCCACAGCCCGGAGACCAGACCGAAGTCGCTGTCGTTGGCGATGGCCACGGCCTCGTCGTCGTCGTCGAACGGGATGATCGCTACGACAGGCCCGAATACCTCTTCGCGGGCGATGCGCATCCCATTGTGGACACCGGTGTAAATGGTCGGCGCGACGAACCAGCCGCTGCCCCGATCGGGGAGGGCAGATCCTCCAATCGCCGGGTGAGCGCCGTCGGCGCGGGCGATGTCGAAGTACTCGAGCACCTTGTCGTACTGGGCGGCGGTGGTCAGGGGGCCGAGCCGGCCGCTTTCGGTCAAGGTGTGCGCCGCGTCGACCAGCCGCCTGGTGAATTCGTCGTGGATGTCGCGCTGCACCAGCAGCCGCGATCCAGCCGAGCAGATTTGGCCGGTGTTGAAGGTGAACGCGCTCAGCGATTCGGTGACTGCGCGGTCGAGGTCGGCGTCGGCGAAGACGATATTGGCTGACTTGCCGCCCAATTCCAGTGTCAGCGGCAGGATCCGGTCTGCGGCGATGCGGCCGATCTCGCGCCCGGCCCGCACCGAACCGGTGAATGCCACCTTGCGCACCTGCGGGTGCGCCACCAGCCTGGCCCCGACTCCGGCCCCGTCACCGGTGACCACGTTGAGCACCCCGGGTGGGAATCCCACTTCGGTGGCCAGGCGCGCCAGTTCCAGGGAGGTGGTCGAGGTGAACTCCGACGGTTTGAGCACCACCACGTTGCCCGCCGCCAAGGCCGGGGCCACTGCTCGCGCTGCCTGGTTCAGCGGGCCGTTCCAGGGGGTGATGATGCCGACGACGCCGAACGGTTCGCGGCGGGTGAAACTGTGGTACGCAGGACCAAGGTCGATGGTGTGACCCTGCAGCGCATTCACCAGCCCACCGTAGAACTCGAAATACGCTGCTGAGCCGTCGATTTCGACGGGTGCCTGCCACCCGGGCTTGCCGGTCTCGGCAGCCTCCAGGGCAGCCAGTTCAGCGGCCGAGGCTCGGATCGCGGCAGCCAGTGCCATCAGGAGCCGGCCCCGCTCGATGGGTTTCTGGCGGCGCCACGCCGGCGCCGCGGACACGGCCGCAGCGACGGCGTTGTCGATATCAGCGGGGGTGCCCATCGCTATGGTGGCGATCTGCGCACCGTCGGCGGGACTCCGTGTGGTCAGTGTGTCACCGCCGAGGGTCGGCGTGGGGCGACCATCGATCCAGTGGTCGAAGGTGGCGGTCATTGGTGCTCCTTGACGAACATGTGGGGATCGCAGTATTTCGGGTGGGAGTTCTGGTGCTCGCGCTCAGCTGGCCGGCTCGAACCGGGTGGTGCGGGGCATGTTGAGCAGCCGGCCACGCTCAGCGGTGACCAGGGCGAGTTTGCGGCTGGCCTCATCGATCATCTCGTCGCCCAGCATGACCGCGCCGAGCCCCCCGCCGGCCGCTGAGGAATAGTGGTCGTAGGCGTCGATGATCATCTCCGCCTTGTCGTATATCTGCTGACTGGGAGCGAATACGTCGTTGGCGGTGTCGATTTGGCCGGGATGGAGCACCCATTTGCCGTCATAACCGTAGGCTGCGGCACGCTCTGCTGAGGCTCGGTAACCGTCGACATCCTTGATCAAGGCGAACGGGCCGTCGATGGCTTGCAGCCCGTATTTGCGGGCGGTCATGGCGATGGTCATGAGCACCGTGTCGAACGGGTCGAACCCTGAGGAGCCGGGGGCGCCGATGGTCAGGGCGGGCATTTTCATGGCGGCCATGAAGTCGCCGGGTCCGAAGATGAGGGCTTCGGTGCGCGGTGTCGCGGCCGCGATGGCCTCGATCTCGCTCAGGCCTGCTGGACCTTCGATCTGCGCCTCGATGCCGATTCCGCCGACGGGTAGTCCGGCTTCACGTTCCACCTGGGTGAGCAGCACATCCAGCCAGTGGATGTGGGCGACGCGTTCGACCTTGGGCAACATGATGCAGTCCAGGTTGGCTCCCGCACCGCGAACCACCTGCAGGACGTCTTCATGTGCCCACTCAGTGTCAGCGTCGTTGATGCGCACCACTCGGGTCTTGCCCGTCCAGTCGCCATGATTGAGTGCCTCCACCACGGTGCCACGGGCAGCCGGCTTGGCCACCGCCGCGACCGCATCTTCAAGGTCGAGGAACACCTGATCGGCAGCGAAGCCCTGGGCCTTTCTGAGCATCTTCTCGCTGCTGCCGGGCACGGCCATGCAGGAACGGCGGGGACGAAGGGGGCGACGGGTAGAGGTCACGATCGGGTACACCTTTCAGTTGATGGAGCTAGAGGAAGTTGCGGGACGGAGGGCATCGGTGGTTGAGGCCACTTCGGCTGGCGCCGAACGAGTTCGAATCTCAACGTCCCGGTTTGTCTCGCAGACAATCTCGTTGTGTTGGTTGATGCCGAAATGGCGAAAAGTCACCACGGCGCTGTGGTGCTGCGCCGGCTGCACATTGAGAACCTCGGTGGCGGCGCCGATCGAGTCGCCGTGTCGCACCGGTGCGGCGAAGCGAACCTTGTCGAGCCCGATCTCACGCACGGCCTGTGCGGTGGTGTCCTGGGTGGCCAGCCCCACGGTGAGACCCAAGGTCAAACCACCGAAGTTGATGCGCCCGCCAAACGGAGAGCCCGCCATCTCCTGCTCGCTGAAATGACCGGACGCGGTGTTCATCACCAGCAGGGTCAAACCGTTGAGATCGAGATCGGTAATGGTGCGCGTGCGGGCGTGGCGAAACCGGGCACCGGGCACGAAATCCTCGGCGAAACCCTCAGGTACAGTGGTGATGTCATCTCGATGGGTCCGCCTGCTGACCAGATTGGTGCGCCGGAACCGGATGACCACCTCACCTGAGGCGACCCGGCCCTCGGTCTGCCAGGTGACGATTCCGGTGTCGGGCTTCGAGCCCGATCCCCGCGCCTCGACGACGGTGCTGGAGGCGGACAACGTCTCACCCGGATAGACCTCGCGCAGAAACTCGACATCGCTGGCACCCAAAAACGGGCCGCCGGCCTCACTGAGGTCTTCCACGCTGAGCCCAAACACCATGTCGAACACCAGCATCGGGTTGATCACCGCCGCGGAATGCCCGGCGGCCTGCGCTGCTGCTCGGTCGAGGTAGACCGGATTGAACGCCAGCGTCTGGGTGGTGAAGCTGATGTTGTCGCTTGCGTGCACCGTGCGGCTCCACCGGTGGTGGAACACCCGCCCCACCGTGTGGTCCTCGAATGCAGTGCCGCGGGGAATCAACGGCCAATCTGCCAGATTCAGAGTTGTCATCACGTCCGTTTCATTCATTGGCATGAGCGTGCTTACTAGTGGCACACAATAGTGTTACGCGCCACAGTCGAGCCTGTCAACGCGCAATGAGCGTCGACTAGTGAAGGTTGATGGTCGATATCTCAGCCTTTCGTGCCGCACAGTGATACGGTCGGTCCATGAAACGGCCTTCCGTCCGACGTCGTTGTGTGCGCGGGGTTCGGGGGCGGCGGTGATGGCGCCGGCAACTTCCGCCGATCCAGATGCTGAGGATGCCCAGATGGAGGCGCCCCCGGCTGCCGGAGGGCCTTCAGGGACGCAGACGTTGGTCCGCGGCTTGCGCGTCCTGGAGGCGATGGCCGACCTGGAGCGGCCTATCGGGGTCGGCGAGCTGGCTCGCCACCTTGACCTGCCCAAATCCACGGTGCAACGCCTGCTTCGCACCCTGGAGCAGGAGGGTTGGGCACAGACCGCCGCGAGCCCGACCACCCGCTGGGAGCTAAGTCCCCGTTTGTTCGCCCTGGCCCGTCGTGGACCCACCGATCTACGCGAAATTGCAGCCCCACACCTGACTTCGCTGGGCGCCCGCACCGGTGAGGCGATCCATTTCATGGTCCCCGACAGAGATATCCAGCTAGTACTGATCGAGCGGGTGAACTCGATCCACCCGGTCCAGTCCGTCCAAGTCATCGGCGCCAGCACACCGTTTCACGCCAGCGCAGGTGGCAAAGCCGTCATGGCACGACTAACCGCCGCGGAATTGCAGGCGATGCTGGCGCGTCCCTTGGAGAAAGTCATGCCCAACACCAGCGTTGATCCACAACAGCTGATGCATCAGATCCTCGACGTTCGCGAACGCGGATATGCGGTCAACATCTCCGAAAACCGTGAACACGTCTGCGCAGTCGGCGCAGCGGTGGTCAACAAGGCAGGCAGACCTGTGGCTGCAGTCGTCATCTCGATGCCCGACATACGCTTCCAGGCCGACCGACTACCCGAATGGGGGGCATGGGTCCGCGACACAGCACAAGCCATCAGCGATGAGATCTCACACTGAACCGCTTTGTTACGCAAAGCCATCGGGCGCCGCCAACTGCGACGATGCCACCGTCACACATCCGGTGACGGCAAACCTACTCGTACAGAACCGTTTACGGCCAGCCGAGGCCGCCCGCGAGCCGGCGTAAACGGCCCCGGGAATAGGGCCGGTGCCCGTCACTGCTGACAGTCGGCAGGCGAATCGCCTGAACCGCCCTTGACAGACATCACCCCGCCTGGGGTGCCAGCAACAGAACGCGAGATAGCCCACCCATGCCCGACACCCTTACAGTCCTCGTTCACGGTGTCCCCGAAACCGCGGCCATCTGGAACACCTTGATTCCGCTGCTGGAGCCGGCGCGTGTCATACGACTGTCTCCACCCGGCTTCGGCGCACCGATTCCCACCGGGTTCACCGCCACCGCCGAGGAATACCGTCTCTGGCTGATCAGCGAACTGGAGAAGTTCGACCACCCGGTCAACATCGTGGGACACGATTTCGGCGGCATCCACGCCCTCAACGCCGTGATGAGCCGACCCGATCTGGTGCACAGCTGGTGTCTGACGTGATCGGCATCTTCGACCCCGACTACCAGTGGCACGATCTCGCGCAGACGTGGCAGACACCCGGTGCCGGCGAAGACGCGATCACCGAGATGATGAACGTCCCACACCTGGACCGCACCGCCAACCTCATCGGCCGCGGACTCGCGACGCAGGTCGCACCCGAGGTCGCTGCAGGCATGAACACCACCATGGGCGAGTGCATCCTGCAGCTCTACCGCGACACCGCCCAACCTACCATGGCCAATCTGGGGAAGGACCTCGACAAAGCCGCAGCACGCCCCGGACTGTCCATCTTCGCCACCGACGATCACTGGGTCGGCACTGACCACCAACGCCACCGGGCCGCCCAACGAGCCGGCGCACAGACCGCGATGCTCAACGGACTCGGCCACTGGTGGTTCACCGAACGCCCCGACACTGCCGCCACCGTCCTGAACGACTTCTGGCGCGCTCTGTAGCGAGAACCAGGCCTGCGCATGGTGGTGATGTGGCCGACCGGCCAGGACCGTGGCGCCTGAGCCGTCTTTCCGCCTCCCGTAGCGACCAACAATCTGAATGGAGAATTCAATGGACATCGGCACTCTCACGCTCGACATCTCAATGGTGACCTTCGACTGCACTGACCCCGAGCGGCTGGCCATATGGTGGGCGGACGCCATCGCCGGCGAGATGACGATCGCGGTGCCCGGCGAGTTCGTGACGGTCGCCGCGCCGCACGGTCTTCGGCTGGGATTCCAGAAGGTGCCCGACCCGACGCCGGGGAAGAACCGGTTGCACCTTGATCTGCACTCTCAAGACCGGGTGCGCGACGTAGCCCGGCTCATCGCCGCCGGCGCCACCGAAGTCAGCCGTCGTGAGGCAAGTGCAAACTTCGGATGGGTGGTCCTCGCCGATCCGGACAACAACGTGTTCTGCGTGGCAGGCGCGCCGTAGGCCCGCCCGTCCACGTACACGACCAATGACTTCGCGCTGGCAGCACCACCGCAGATCTTTGGCCCACTTGACTGTAATCAACTCGGTTACATAGGCTGATGGTGTAACAAAACGAGTTACAGACCGTGAGCGCTTAAAGCGGCCCACGGCCGGGACTGGCGACGCGAAGTACTGACTCATTGGAGCGAAAGATTATGAATCCGTTGATGATTGACGAACTACGTGCCAACGATGTGGCCTCGGGTATGCGCCGGGTGCAATTCACCCAACTGGGCGGGCCCGAGGTGCTGGAGATGGTGCCATTGCAGCTCTCGGCGCTTCCTCCCGGGCACGTACGAGTCGAGATCCACACGATCGGGCTGAACCGTTTCGAGGCCCTGTTTCGCCGCGACCATTACGTCATCGCGCCCACCCTGCCGGCGACACTGGGTGTCGAGGCGGTCGGAACGATCACGGAGACTGCCCCGGGGGTCGACGGTTTTCAGACAGGGGATCGGGTCGCGATCCTGCCGATTCAGTCACCGACGGTGGGCACCGGCACGTACGCGACACACGCCGACGTACCGATCGATGCCCTCGTCCACGTTGCCGACGACCGGTCCGACGAGGAGGAGGCCGCGACGTGGATGGCCAGTCTGCAGGCCTACACCCTCGCCACTAAAGTGCCGATCACCCGAGGCGACACCGTGATCGTGACCGCCGGGACATCCTCGGTGGGCACCGCGCTGATCCAAATCGCCCACGACCTCGGCGCTACCGTGATCGCGACGACACGCACCACGGCGCGCAAGCCCGAGATCCTGGCACTGGGTGCCGATCACGCGATCGCTACCGACGACGAAGACCTCGCCGCCGTGGTCTCCGAACTCACCAGCGGGCGCGGCGCCAAGGTCGTCTACGACACCGTAGGCGGGGCCCTGCTGGCTGCGCTGATCGACGCGACCGCGCAATTCGGACACGTGCTGTGTTACGGCGCTCAGACCTCACCGGACATCCGTGCCGCCCGCGTTGACGTGCCCCTGGTGTCCCTGGACCGCAAATCGGTGTCGTTCGTCGACCTCTTCGAACTCGTGGAATTCCCCGATCGTCTCGCGGCCGCCAAGGCCTACATCGGTGACGCCCGCGACCGCGGCGCGCTGACAATCGGCATCGACCGCGTGCTGTCATTCGATGACGTGCAAGAGGCGCACCACATCCTCGAATCGGGCCGCCTGGCAGGCAAACTCCTACTCCGTGTGACCTAGACCTGTCAGTAACAAGTAAAATGAGTGTGACCGTCTCAGGAACCGTGCGCGGGATGCGACGTCGGCTACCAGCGCGACGGTGAGGCACCCTCCTCCGGGTGGAGTCCATGGTCCGAGTGCGCGGGCCAGGCGCCGGTCCTGCACCACTGTGGCAAACGTATTGTGTTGGGGGCTGCCGCAATAACGATGCTGAAAACGATCGTTCACGACGCTAGTGATGGCGCCGGGGTTCTGCAGGACCATGCTGGCAGATCCCGTGTGACGTGACAAAGCTTCTTACGAGCGTCGTTCGCCCCGTTTTGCTCCCTTGTGCTGCAATCGTTCTCATCATCAAGTGGACATTAAAGTGAGAAATCCCTGCATGGACATTGACTGAGAATGCCTCAATCGGCACAGCTCACAGGGGGAGGATGGACACATAACTTGAGAAGCCACAGATGGCTGGAAGAACTGCTTGAGTACACGCGCCGCAAGGAGTCGATCACCTGCACGTCGGGCCACATGCCGTTGACGGCGATCCTTAGGAGATCGCCGACGCTTGCGCCGATCCCCAGCAGCACGACCGGAGGCAGATATACGACTGGCAGTCCAGGGCTTCCGACCTCGCCGACACGCTCGACTGGCTAGGGTCTGAGCTCAAGGCACTGGTCGATGTGCTGGGGCAAGCGATCCTGCAGGCGATCACCAACGACCTGCTGGCCCCTGGACCGAACGGGGGCGCGCGCCTCGACGACACCAAGCGACCCATTGTCGGCGCGGCCTGCTCAGCTCTAACCGCGGTCATCGGCGGAGACGACATGCTCGGGGCAGCCTGGCGCGATCTGGTTGCCGCGTGCCGCGACACCGACCACATCCGCTACCCACACGAACGGGTGGCGTTCCTGCGCGACAACGTCGTGGGGCTGAGTGAGCACCGCAAGCAGGACCGGACGCACTGGGATCCCATCTCTACAGCTGCCAGTGTCCTCGTGGGTTACCAGGGCACCGTGCAGCTCGCGCAGGCGATGGTCGGTAACCAGCCGGACGAGACGCAGACTCACGACCCTCAAGCGAAGTCGACTTTGACCGAGGCGGAGCTCGCACACCTGGCTGAACGCTGTGCCGCGGTGTCGCCGACGACCGGAGACTTCGTGGTGTGGTTCCGGCTCGCTCCGGCATTCGTCCGGAGTATGTCTTGCGTCAGCCACGGCGACGTCACGTTCTACGACGCGCAAACGCTCGCGAGTGCCCTGGCAGCAGACGAGCAACGGGTCCGGGAACTGTTCGCCGTCGTACCGGAGGAATTGCTGACCGAGGAGGTCCGGGAGCTTCAGTCGTCGGGGCAGGTGGACGACCAGAGGGGGTTCGAGTACGAGCCGCGGCTGGTGTACGCGCGCGTCGTAGTCCGTGGCGTCCAGCGGCACAACGCCACCTCCGCGGCTCGCAGCTATCTCGACGCGGTGCTGGCCGTGGTGGGTGTCCACGACAACATGTGGAAGGTGCTGGGAGGAACCCTGCTCTTCGACGGTCAGCCCTCCTACTTTCCGCCGGTCATGTGGGGCTTGAAGGAGTCCCTCCCTACCCCCGTCTTCTACGAGAATGATCACTTCACGACCAACCTGAATGAGATGACAACCGCTGGGCACGTGATCACCGCTCAAGCCGCATCGCAGCTTCAACCCGTCCTACGCCTACAAGCATCACTCGCCGCTGCACCGCAGTCGACCCCGAAGCTGTGATCATGGCCGCGGTCCGCGCCATCGAGCACTCCAACAGGTGGGTGGCTCCTCTTGCGGGCCACAAGTGGTACGCGTTCGTCGCCGAGTACTTCCTCGACGAGTACACCGTCACTTCGTTCGCCAACCGCGCAGTTCGCGACGTGTTCGCCGCGGTCGTGCAGCATGTTCCCGATCGCTCACCCGGTGCTCGGATCCCGGCAGAGTTGGCGACTATCCGAGAAGACATCACAGACGCCAGCTGGGGCTTGCGCATCAACAGGCAGAAGACGTTAGAACACGTGGCCGCACTGAAACGGATCTACGCCGATCACTGGCTATCCCGCCAGCTCAACGAGACCGACGACATCCTGTCCTCGGGCACTGCGCTCAGCGGGGCGTTCGCGATGGAACGGCAGCGCCTTGAGAACCGGGTGGCCAGGCTGACGCGGTCACGCAACGCTGCAGTTCACGGAGGACCGTTGTCATCGGCTGCGTGCGACAGCATCGCCGACTTCGCAACGGTTATCGCGCAGAAAGCGCTGTACACAGCGGTGCGTGCCACGGTCGCCGGGCAGGCGGTCGACGTTTACGCCGCGAAGCAGCGGGATGAGTACCGGGAGCGCAGTCAGAACCTCGCGTCAGGTGGCGATCTGACGAATCTGTTTACCCTCGCCTAGTACTGCAGCCGTAGATCGAGTTCATTGTTGTTCGCGTCGTCGGTAGTGCGATTGCCGGGCTCGGTATTGGTGTTGTCGTCGCCATCGTGACCAGGCCAGCAGGCTGGTGATGGTCTGGTTGGTG
>NZ_LMVQ01000104.1 GCF_001545925.1 Mycobacterium sp. NAZ190054
GAACGAGTCCTCGGTGACGTTGACGACCCCCATCACCTGTACGTTCGTCGGTGCGGCGGCGGGGACGCTGGCGGGGCTCACTTCCGCAGGATCAGTTCCAGGGCTTCGGCGCGAGAGGCCTTGTCGGCCAGCGTGGCGAGCTTGGCCAGCACCGCCGACCGCTCGGCCGGGGTCGCGGTGGACCAGCCACGCAGCGCGGCCCGCGCCGAGGCGACGGCGGCGTCGACGTCGGCCGGCTGGGCCAGCGCGTACTCGGCCACCGGCGTGCCCGTCGCCGGGTCGATCACGTGATGAGCCGGTCCCCGAGTGCTGACGGGGGCACCGTCGATCCAGCTGCCTGCCAGTACGGGTGGGGACGAAACTGCGGTCATGGCACCAACGCTATCGCGGTCGCCACAGCACTGCTACGCATTACCGCATCGTCAACCGCCCCGAACGAGTGATTTCATGGTGATAGTTGCCCGTGACGACGGATTCCGTGCACAATCTCTGGCATGGCTAACCCGGGGATACCGCATGCCGTCGGCCCTGTCTCGTTCCGCGTGAATCAGTCCCGCCCGGGTGCCGCGTTCCAGCTCGACGAGCTGTCCAAGGCGATCATCGAGAAGCTGCAGCAGGACGGCCGCCGCTCCTACGCCGGCATCGGCAAGGCCGTCGGCCTGTCAGAGGCCGCGGTGCGTCAGCGGGTCCAGCGCATGGTCGACGCCGGGGTGATGCAGATCGTGGCCGTCACCGATCCCATGCAACTCGGGTTCGCCCGCCAGGCGATGATCGGCATCAAGTGCACCGGCGACACCACCAAGATCGCCCAGAAACTCGCCGAGCTCGATTCCGTCGACTACGTCGTGCTCACCGCCGGCTCGTTCGACGCCATCGCCGAGGTGGTCTGCGAGGACGACGACCACCTGCTCGAACTCCTCAACACCCAGATCCGCGCGCTACCGGGAGTGATATCCACCGAAACCCTTGTTTACTTGAAACTTGTTAAGCAGCAATACAATTGGGGTACACGATGAGCATCATCTCCGAAACCGAACAGACCGCCACCACGGATCTGGCCGCCAAGGCCAACCGCCACCTTTGGGGCCACTTCGCCCGCCACGGCGCGGGCATCACCCCGCCGATCATCACCCGCGGCGAGGGGGTGCACATCTGGGATGACAAGGGCCGCAAGTACATCGATGGCCTGTCCGGCCTGTTCGTGGTCCAGGTCGGTCACGGCCGCAAGGAGCTCGCCGAGGCCGCCGCCAAGCAGGCCGAACAGCTGGCCTTTTTCCCGCTGTGGTCCTACGCCACCCCGACCGCCATCGAACTGGCCGAACGCATCGCCGGTTACGCGCCGGGGGATCTGAACCGGGTCTTCTTCACCACCGGCGGCGGCGAGGCGGTCGAGAGCGCCTGGAAGCTGGCCAAGCAGTTCTTCAAGCTGACCGGCAAGCCGGGCAAGCACAAGGTGGTGTCGCGGTCGATCGCCTATCACGGCACCCCGCAGGGCGCCCTGTCGATCACCGGTATCCCGGCGTTCAAGGCGCCGTTCGAGCCGCTGGTGCCCGGTGGGTTCCGCGCACCGAACACGAACTTCTACCGGGCGCCGGAACCGTTCGACAAGGACATCAAGGCCTTCGGCCGCTACTGCGCCGACCGGATCGCCGAGGCCATCGAATTCGAGGGGCCGGACACCGTCGCGGCGGTGTTCCTGGAGCCGGTGCAGAACGCGGGCGGCTGCTTCCCGCCCCCGCCCGGATACTTCGAGCGGGTACGGGAGATCTGCGACGAGTACGACGTGCTGCTCGTGTCCGACGAGGTGATCTGCGCCTACGGCCGCATCGGATCGATGTTCGCGTGCTCCAGTGATCTCGGAGACTTCGGCTACGTGCCCGACATCATCACCTGCGCCAAGGGGCTGACGTCGGGCTACTCCCCGATCGGCGCGATGATCGCCAGCGACCGGCTCTTCGAGCCGTTCAACGACGGGCAGACCGTGTTCGGGCACGGCTACACCTTCGGCGGCCACCCGGTGTCCTCGGCGGTGGCGCTGGCCAACCTCGACATCTTCGAGCGTGAGGGTCTCAACGACCGGGTCAAGGAGAATGCCCCCGCATTCCGCGCCACGCTGGAGCAGCTGCTCGATGTGCCCATCGTCGGCGACGTCCGCGGCGAGGGCTACTTCTACGGAATCGAGCTGGTCAAGGACAAGGCCACCAAGGAGACGTTCGACGACGAGGAGAGCGAGCGGCTGCTGCGTGGCTTCCTGACCCCCGCGCTGTGGGAGGCCGGCCTGTACTGCCGCGCCGACGACCGTGGCGACCCGGTGGTGCAGCTGGCGCCGCCGCTGATCAGCGGGCAGGCCGAGTTCGACGCGATCTACGACGTGCTGCGCGGGGTGCTGACCGAGGCGTCCTCGCGCATGTAACCCGGCATCACCGCGTCACAGAGTGCTGCGCGAAGCCACCCTCATACGCTCGCACGGCAAATGATTGACGCGGCGTGACATTTGCGCCAATATGTCCACGCCGACGCCGGTCAAGGAGTTCGCGCGTGACGTACTGCGATTCAAGCCAGTCTTCCCTGAGTCGCGGCGGCGACATGTCACCGCCGGCACCCGGCTGTCCTCTACCTGGACTCGACGAGGTCGAGCAAGAGTGCTGGCAGCACTTCGACGACTCCGCGTCGCGCATCTTCGACATCCTGCAGAGCCGGCTGTTGAGCGAACACAACCTCACTCTCTTCGATGTCCTGCTCCTCAAGGCATTGGCCAGATCTCCCTACGGTGAAGCCCGGATGGGCGATCTTGCCGACGCGCTGGATTGATCCCGAGCCGGGTGACGCAGCAAGCCGCGAGGCTGGAATCTCGGGGGCTGCTTACCAAACGCACGAGCGCCCACGATCGCCGCGTCGTCCTCGCCACCATCACCCACGGCGGTCGCGCTCGGTTGGCTCCGGCACTGCGCACCTACGCCCGCATCGTGCGCACACACTTCCTGAATCCCTTGTCGCGTCAGCAGATGGCCGCACTCGGCGACAGCTGCCGGCGGATCGGCGACGGATTCAACCGGCACGGACCTCGCGACAAGCTGCCTCCTTGCTGATCGCAGGCCGACAGCGACGCAATCCGGTGGCGGATACCGCTCGACGCGATAGTTACCCGTTGAAATATCTCAGCCGATGGGTGCGGTCGCGAGCGCGCCACACTCGCAGCGAGTGACCAGCATTTTCACAGCCTGCCGCCCGGGAGCGCGCTCGGGTACCGATCGTCGAACGCGTCAAAATTAGCTTGATCTTGTTGTTCGACCGCAGGCGTCGCGCTACTTTCGGCGTGTCCAAGATCACAGTCGTTCTTCTCAGGGGGCCCACATGCGCCTTGCCGCTCGTTCGCATCTGACCGCCGGCGTAGCACTGGTGGGAGCCAGTGCCATCGCCCTCGCACCGATCACCATCCCGCCCTCTCCGCCCGGCGCGGCAGCTCCTCCGGTTCCGGCGGTGGCGACACCCTTCGCGCTCACCACGGCAACGAACCTGTTCGAGGCACTGGCAGATCTCGTCGCGAACACCGGCAGCGGGCTGGAAGCGACGGCCGACAACTTCCTCGCCAATCCCTTCCCGATCATTCGGCAGATCGTCGAGAATCAGTTTGCCAATCTGCACTATGCGGGCAATGCGATCGGTGAGGTTCTGGCGTTCCTACCTTCAGGACTCGAACAGGTCGGAGGCTACGTCGAAGCTTTCTTCGAAGACATTCGCGAGGGTGACTTCATCAGCGCCGGCCAACAGATCACGGCAGGAGTCGTCACCCTCTTCGCTCCGTTCTTCATCCCCATCACGGTGCCGTTCCAGATCGGCAACCACGTCATACAGAATCTGGCCGCAGCGGCGCAGGCATTCACGAACAACATGGTCCTGACGCTTTTCTCCGTCATGAATCCGTTCAACGCGTTCATCACGTCCGGCGCCGAGATCGCACAAACCGTCTTCGCATCTTTGGAGGCCGGCAACATCGGGGACGCCATCGGGGCAGTCCTCAGTGCGCCGATCGTTCAGCTGGATGCAATCTTGAACGGCTACACCGCAGAATCCGGCCAGTTCACGCCCGGCTTGCTCACCGTCGGGACCAACCCGTTCGCGAACGGGCCCATCGCCGCGTTGTTGAATCTGGCCAGAGCCGTCGCCGATGCGATGACGCCGATTCCGATACCCGGTCAGCAATCGCTGGCCGCAACTGCGTCCGACTCGACCGACTCGCCCGACAAGACTGACCCGGCAGCCACGGGGCTCACGGATGCGCCGACGATCACTGTCCTGCTTGAGAACTCGTCAGCCGGCGAGATCATCCTTGCCGATTCATCGACCGAGGAATCGGCAGAAGCGACGACTGACCCCACCGCCGCTCCCCCGGTCGAGCCCGTCGACGAGGTCCCTGTGACCGAGGTCGTCCCGGACGCCGACGAGGAGGAAACGCCCACGCCCACCGACGAAGACGAAGAACCGATGCCTGTCGAGGACGGCACCCTGGAACCTGAGGATGAGGATCCCGGCGACGGCGACTCCGGCTTGGATGAAACCGGTGACGACTCTGAGGAAACCGGGGAAGGTGACGGAGAGTCCGGCGACGGCGGTTCGACTGCGGCCGGCGGCACCAGCGGGGAGGCCTGACCACCCGGCAGCCGCCCGGGGCCGACGATCCGCCCGATCCCTCCAATGTGGCCAACGGATCCTCAGAGGATTATGGTTCCACGCGAGGGAGGCGGTTCCCCTACGGGTTGTGATCTTGGACAATCACACTTTGCGAGTGCGGTGCCGCCTTCCCTCCCCCACACCGTTGACAAGCACTAACGTTTCGATCATGAAGGACCGCGCCAAACCTGGGATCGATCCGGTGCGGTGGCAGGCCCCACCAGTGACGGCACTGCCCGACTTCCCCGCTGCCGAGCTCACGCTGGTGCCGGTGCCCGGCGGTGAGCCCGAGGACGTCGTCGTCGATGCGGACGGCAACCTGTGGACCGGCGCCTTGGACGGGGGCATCGTGCGGCTGGGCCCCGACGGGAGTTCACCCGTCTTCGTCGCGAACACCGGCGGCCGCCCGCTCGGGCTGGCGTTCGCGCGCGACGGACGCCTGCTGGTGTGCGACAGTCCGCACGGCCTGCTGGCCGTCGACACCGCCACCGGGCGGATCGAGACGCTGGTGGACACGATCGCCGGGCGACCGTTGATCTTCTGCTCGAATGTCACCGAAACCGGCGACGGCACCGTGTATTTCACCGAGTCGACGACCGAGTTCACCGTGGGTGACTACCTCGGCGCGATCCTGGAGGCCCGCGGGCGCGGCGCGCTGCACCGCCTCGATCCCGACGGGACGGTGACCACGGTCGTCGACGGACTGTACTTCGCCAACGGGGTGACGCCGACGGCCGACGGCTCGGCCCTGGTGTTCGCCGAGACGCAGGGCCGCCGGCTCTCGAAGTACTGGCTGACCGGCCCGAAGACGGGCACCGTGACGCCGTTGGCGGTCAATCTGCCCGCGATGCCCGACAACCTGTCCACCGGCGCGGACGGCCGGATCTGGTGTGCCATGGTCACGCCCGCCAATGCACTCGCCGACCGCCTCGCGGCGGGGCCGCCTGGGCTTCGGAAAGCCCTGTGGCGGTTGCCTTCCCGTCTGCAGCCGAAGCCGAAGGCCGTGGTGTGGGTGGTGGCGTTCGACCCGGACAGCGGCGAGGCCGTCGCCGGCATGCGCACCACCCACCCGCAGTTCAGCATGGTGACCGGTGTGGTCGAGGCCGGTGACCGGCTCTGGATGGGCAGTATCGGCTCACCCCACCTCGGCTTAATCACCCTGCCGCGGTGACGACCCCCGCCCGATCTCCCGCCGAAATTGCATTCCAGCAGGGAAAACCCGAGTGGAGACCTGCTGGAATGCAATTTCGGCGGGAGGCACTCAGGGGATGAGATGCAGCCGGCGTGCCCGGGACACCGATTCGTAGCGGGTGCGGGTGCCGAGCTTGGTCGCCGCGCTGCGCAGGTAACTCTTCACAGTCTCCGGCTGGAGCGAAAGGCGGTGCGCCGCCTCGGCATTGGTGCACCCGAGGGCGACCTGGGCCAGCACGTCGAGCTCACGCGACGTGAGCGGCGCGGCCGCCGCGGACTCGTCCACCGGGCCGGACAGCTTCTCGGCCAGCATGCGCAGTCTCTCCTGCAGCTCCGGCGGCGCCTCGACGGCCAGCCGCCGCAGCTCGGCGTGTACCTCGCGGACCTGCTCGGCCCCGACCACACCGGCCCCGCTGCTGGCCGCCTGCGCGTCACGCAGGCGCAGCCGGCGGTCCACCTCGTCCCGGATCCGGAATTCGTCGCTGAGCCGCCGCGCAGCCTCCACCACCAGGTCGGCGACGCGGCCTCCGATCGGCGCGCTGGTGCGGTAGGCGCCGTACAGCATCGCCCTGGCCCGGCCGTCGACCAGCACCGGCACCGCCAGCACCGACTGGATTCCCTCCGTCAGCACCGGGCCGTCGTAGTCGTGGGTGATGCTCGACGCGTTGCGGTAGTCGGCCACCGACAACGGGCGGCCGGCGACCATGCTGGCTCCGCCCAGACCCGAGTTCGACCGCACCGCCAGCCCGCGCAACCCGCCGGTGCGGACACCGTGGTACTCGGAGATCAGCAGGGTGTCGCCGTGCACCTCGCCGCCGAACATCACCGGAACGCCGCCGACCAGCGCGGTCCTGCGCAACTCCGCGCGCAGCGCGTCGGAGTCGCGCGGCCGCAGCAGCGGCGACGGTGCCGGCATCGGCGGTACCCACTTTCGGGGGTAGTGGACGGACGACTGTGACCTAGATCCTATTAGGCATGGCGACCAACACCGAACTCCTGCGCAGCGCCCGCGACCACCTCGTCGACGTCATGGCCGATTACGACAAGGCCGTGGAGACCTTCGAGTGGCCGCGGATCACCGGATCGTTCAACTGGGCCACCGACTGGTTCGACGCGATCGCGCGGGGCAACGACCGGCCGGCGCTGTGGATCGTCGAGGAGGACGGTGCCGAACTGCAGGTCACCTTCGACGAGATGGCCCGCCGGTCCGACCAGGTCGCGACGTGGCTGCGCGGCCTCGGCGTGGGCAAGGGCGACCGTGTCATCCTCATGCTCGGCAACCAGGTGGAGCTGTGGGAGGCCATGCTCGCCGTCGCCAAGCTGGGCGCGGTGATCATGCCCACCACCGGGGCACTCGGGCCCGCGGACCTGACCGACCGGATCGTCCGGGGCGGGGCCGGCTTCGTGATCGCCAATGCCGCCGACGCCGCCAAGTTCGGCGAGGTCCCCGGCGACTTCGTGCGGGTCGCGGTCGGCGACGCCGTGCCGGGCTGGCACTCCTACGCCGACGCCGCCGCGGTCGAACCCGGCGGACCGCACCACCCGCAGACCGCCGCCGCCGACCCGCTGCTGGTCTACTTCACCTCCGGCACCACCAGCAAGCCCAAGCTCGTCGAGCACTCCCAGATCAGCTATCCGGTCGGGCACCTGACCACGATGGCGTGGATCGGGGTGCGGCCCGGGGACGTCCACCTGGCCATCAGCTCACCGGGCTGGGCCAAACACGCGTGGAGCTGCTTCTTCGCGCCGTGGATCGCCGAGGCGACGACCTTCGTCTACAACTACCGCCGTTTCGAGGCGCCGGCGCTGCTCGCCCAGATGCGCCGGGCCGGGGTCAACACGTTCTGCGCGCCGCCGACGGTGTGGCGGATGCTCATCCAGGCCGACCTCGGCGAGCGCCCCGAGCACCTGCGCGAGGTGCTCGGTGCCGGCGAGCCGCTCAACCCCGAGGTGATCGGCGCCGTCGAGCGTGCGTGGGGTCTGACGATCCGCGACGGCTTCGGCCAGACCGAGACCACGCTGCAGATCGGCAACACCCCTGGTCAGCCGGTCAAGGCCGGCTCGATGGGCCGCCCGATGCCCGGCGTGCCCGTCGTGCTGGTGGACCCGCTGACCGGACAGGTCGCCGACGAAGGCGAGATCTGCCTGGATCTGAGCCGCACACCGCTGAACCTGATGACCGGCTATCTGGGCGACGACGACCGCAACGCACTGGTGATGCGCGACGGCTACTACCACACCGGAGACGTCGCCGGCCGGGACGCCGACGGCTACATCACCTACATCGGCCGCACCGACGACGTCTTCAAGTCCTCGGACTACAAGGTGTCGCCGTTCGAGCTGGAGAGCGTGCTCATCGAGCATCCCGCGGTCGTCGAGGCCGCCGTGGTGCCCCAGCCCGACGACACCCGGCTGGCCGTGCCGAAGGCCTACGTGAGCCTGGCCGAGGGATGGGACGCCGACGCCGACACCGCCAAGGCGATCCTGGAGTACTCGCGCGATCACCTCGCGCCGTACCTGAAAGTGCGGCGGGTGGAGTTCTTCGAGCTGCCCAAGACGATCTCGGGCAAGATCCGCCGGGTGGAACTGCGCCGCCGCGAGGAGGACGCGCACCACGCCGGCCAGACCATCGACACCGAGTACCGCTACGAGGACCTGGTGAACTGATGAACCGCTCCTATGACGCCGGGCACACCGACATCCCGATCCTCGAGGAGACCATCGGCGCGAACTTCGAGCGGACCGCCGCGGCCTACCCCGACCACGAGGCGCTCGTCGACGTGACCGGCGGCCGACGCTGGACCTATGCCGAGCTCGATCGCGAGATCGACACGGTGGCAAAGGGATTGATGTCGCTGGGCATTCAGGCCGGGGACCGCGTGGGGATCTGGGCCCCGAACTGTCCGGAATGGACGATCGTGCAGTACGCGACGGCGAAGATCGGCGCGATCCTGGTCAACATCAACCCGGCCTACCGGACCCACGAGCTGCGATACGTGCTCGACCAGTCCGGGGTCAGCACACTGATCTCGGCCACCGCGTTCAAGTCCTCGGACTACGTCGCGATGGTCGACGAGGTGCGCCCGGACGTCGCTGCGCTGCAACGGGTTCTGTACATCGGCACCGAGAACTGGGACGGCCTGCGCGCCCGCGCCGGCATAGTCGACGACGCGCAGTTCCGCGACCGCGGCGCCGCGCTGTCCAACCGGGACCCCATCAACATCCAGTACACCTCCGGAACCACCGGGTTCCCGAAGGGCGCGACGCTGTCGCACCGCAACATCCTCAACAACGGCTTCTTCGTCACCGAGCAGATCCGGCTGGCACCCGGTGACCGGCTGTGCATCCCGGTGCCCTTCTACCACTGCTTCGGCATGGTGATGGGCAACCTCGGCTGCACCACGCACGGCGCGACGATGGTGATCCCCGGGCCGTCCTTCGACCCCGCTCAGACCCTACACGCGATCGAAAAGGAAAGGTGCACCGCGGTTTACGGCGTGCCGACGATGTTCATCGCGATGCAGAACCACGCCGACTTCGCCGGGCGGGATCTGTCGTCGCTGCGGACCGGCATCATGGCCGGTGCGGTGTGCCCCGTCGAGGTGATGAAGCGCTGCGTCGAGGAGATGCACATGTCCGAGATCTCGATCGCCTACGGCATGACCGAGACGTCCCCGGTGTCGTGCCAGACACTCATCGACGACGACCTGGAACGCCGGACGTCCTCGATCGGACGGGTGCACCCCCACCTCGAGATCAAGATCGTGGACCCGGAGACCGGTGACGTCGTCGAGCGCGGCAGCCCCGGGGAGTTCTGCACGCGCGGCTACTCGGTGATGCTCGGCTACTGGCGTGACGACGAGAAGACGGCCGAGGTGGTGGACGCCGACGGCTGGATGCACAGCGGTGACCTGGCGGTGATGCGGCCGGACGGGTACTGCAACATCGTCGGGCGCATCAAGGACGTGGTGATCCGCGGCGGCGAGAACATCTACCCCCGGGAGATCGAGGAGTTCCTGTACACCCATCCCGACATCGAGGACGCGCAGGTGGTCGGGGTGCCCGACGACCGTTACGGCGAAGAGGTCTGCGCGTGGATCCGGATGCGGCCGGGCCGGCCCGCGCTGGACGCGGACGCGGTGCGCGCGTTCGCCGACGGCAAGCTCGCGCACTACAAGATCCCCCGCTATGTGCACGTCGTCGACGAGTTCCCGATGACGGTCACGGGTAAGGTCCGCAAGGTCGAGATGCGGGAGGTCAGCGCCCGCCTGTTCACCTCGCCGACGTCCTGACCCGCGGAAAAGGGGCGCCCCCACCACCAGAGGCGCCCCTCCCGCGCGTCTACACCCGCCGCAGCGGCGGGGCAGGCGCAGGCATTCGGACCGGCATCCGGGACTGGAACGCGGGATGCCTGCGCATCGCTTCCTCGAACTCCTGCGCGCGGCGTTCCGCCGCGGAGAACGCCGGGTGCCCGTCGAGCGGCACCACCGCCGCGATATCCCTCATCGGCAACGTTCCTCCCGCGGAGTACCGGTCACCACCGTGACCTGGCTGGGATCTACCCCGGGCCCGGGGGCCTAAACCTCGGCCGAGCCCAGGTCCAGCACGCTGATGTCCGGTGGCGCGCCCACCCGGACCGGCGGCCCCCAGAACCCGGCGCCGCGGGACACGTAGAGCTGCGTGTCCCCCACCTGTGACAGCCCGGCCAGGGACGGCTGCGCGAGCGCGACGGCGTAGTGGAACGGCCACATCTGGCCGCCGTGGGTGTGCCCGGACAGCTGCAGGGCGACCCCGCGCTCGGCCGCCTCGGTGACCTGGACCGGTTGGTGGGCCAGCAGGACGGTCGGGCCGTCCGGGTTCACGCCGTCGAGGGCGCGGTCGAAGTCGGGAGGGTCGGAGCGTTGCGCGCCGGCGACGTCGTTGACGCCGGCCAGGTCGAACGCGGCCACCCCGCGCCGGATCCGGGTGTTCTCGTTGCGCAGCGGCTGCAGCCCGAGCCGTTCCAGCTCGCGGATCCAATCCGCGGTGTCGTCGACGAAGTACTCGTGGTTGCCGGTGACGAAGAACGCGCCGTCGCGGGACTGCAGGTCCTGCAGCGGCGCCGCGGCAGGCCCCAGCTCCGCGACGGTGCCATCGACGACGTCACCGACCACCGCGATCAGGTCGGGCTCGGCCTCGTTGATGATGCGCACGATCCGTTCGGTGTGCGCCCGGCCCAGCAGCGGGCCGAGGTGGATGTCCGACACGACCGCGATGCGGTATCCGTCGAAGGCCCGGTCGAGCCGGGGAAGGCGGACCGGAACCCGCAGCAGCTGCGGCGGCCCGAGCGCGGTGACCGCGCCGGTAGCGGTCAGTCCGACGGCCATTCCGCACGGCCAGAACGCCAGGGAGCTGTGCGCGCTGGTGGCACGGGGGATGACGCCGATTCAGGCGCTGCGCGCAGCGACCATCACCAGTGCCGAGCTGATCGACGCCGACGACGAACT
>NZ_LMVQ01000105.1 GCF_001545925.1 Mycobacterium sp. NAZ190054
TACCGCGTCAACACTTCACGCACCTGCTGCTCAAAACCGGGGTTGCCCAGCCGGGCCGCGCCGATGTTCACGTGGATGTCCAGGTCCAGCCCCATCCCGCGGACTTCCCGGCACGCCAGATCCAGCAGCAGGCCGCCGTCGGGTACCTGCGCCACCACCGCGGCGGTGGCGTCGACGGCCACCGTGACCGATTCCACCGGTTCGCCGGGGTCGCCGCAGACGAGCCCGACGGAGTCCCAGCTCTGCGCCAGCCGAGGCGGGTACGCCGCTTCGAGCACGTCGATCACGTCGACCAGCCGGACACTTGCCACATCACGACACTAGTGCGCGTGACATCACCCGGAACCGAGCGGCACCCCGGGTGCCGGCTCAGGGACAATGGACGGGTGACAGACATGCTGGACGGTACCCGCCCCGTCGCTCCCGTCGGACGCGGCGACCTGGTGATCTTCGATCTCGACGGCACCCTGACCGATTCGGCCGAGGGCATCGTCGCCAGCTTCCGTCACGCACTGCACTCCGTCGGCGCGTCCGTTCCCGACGGCGACCTGGTCAGCCGGATCGTCGGGCCGCCGATGCACGTCACGCTGGCCCAGATGGGCCTCGGCGAGCACGCCGACGCCGCCATCGCCGCCTACCGCGCCGACTACGTCAGCCGCGGCTGGTCGATGAACCGGCCGTTCGAGGGCATCCCGGCCTTGCTGACCGATCTGCAGACGGCCGGGGTGCGGCTGGCGGTGGCGACGTCGAAGGCCGAGCCGACCGCCCACCGGATCCTCGCCCACTTCGGCCTCGACGGGTGCTTCGAGGTGATCGCCGGCGCCAGCCCCGACGGCACCCGGGCCGTCAAATCCGAAGTGGTCGCGCGCGCCCTGGCGCAGTTGGCCCCGGTGCCGGACCGGGTCGTGATGATCGGCGACCGTCACCACGACGTCGAGGGCGCCGCGGTCCACGGCATCGGCACGATCGTGGTCGGCTGGGGTTACGGCCACCGCGATTTCGCCGACGGCGACGGAGGTGCGCTCGCGCACGTCACCGACGTCGACCATCTGCGCGAGGTGCTCGGTGTCTGAGCTGGTGCACGTGACGTTCATCTGCTCGGGCAACATCTGCCGAAGCCCGATGGCGGAGAAGATGTTCGCCCACCAGATCGGCGAACGCGGGCTGGGTGACGTCGTCCGGGTCACCAGTGCGGGCACCGGCCACTGGCACGAGGGCGAGCCGGCCGACCGGCGCGCCGGCCATGTGCTCCGTGCCCACGGCTATCCGTCGGCTCACCGTGCCGCCCAGATCAACGACGACCACCTGTCCGCCGACCTGATCGTCGCGCTGGGCCGCAATCATCTGCGGATGCTGCAGCACATGGGCGTGCCCCCCGAGCGGCTGCGGATGCTGCGCTCCTTCGACCCGAGGTCGGGTGCACACGTGCTCGACGTCGAGGATCCCTATTACGGCACCCAGGACGACTTCGAGGACGTCTTCGCGGTGATCGACGCGGCGTTGCCCGGGCTGCACCGCTGGGTGGACGAGCAGCTGGCCGGCCGGGAACAGGCGGGTTGACATGCGGCGTTGGGCCTTCCTGCTGCGGCCTCAGTGGCTGGCGTTGTTCGTCGTCGTCCTGGCGTTCGCCTACCTGTGCTTCACCGTGCTGGCGCCGTGGCAGCTCGGGAAGAACACCAAGACCTCACGCGAGAACAGTCAGATCTCCCGGTCCCTGGACGCCGAACCGGTCCCGGTGACCACCCTGCTGCCGGAACAGGATTCGGCCGCCCCGGAGGAACAGTGGCAGCAGGTCACCGCGACCGGCCGCTATCTGCCCGAAGCCCAGGTGCTGGCGCGGTTGCGGCTGATCGACGGCGATCCGGCCTTCGAGGTGCTGGTGCCGTTCGCCGTGGACGGCGGACCGACCGTGCTGGTCGACCGCGGATACGTGCGTCCGGTCGAGGGTTCGGCGGTGCCGCCGTTCGATCCGCCGCCGACCGAGACGGTGACGATCACGGCGCGGCTGCGGGACTCCGAGGGCGTCGCGCGGGACAAGACGCCGTTCGAGGCCGACGGTGTCAGACAGGTGTACTCGATCAACATCGAGCAGATCTCCGAGCTCACCGGTGTACCGCTGGCGGGTTCGTACCTGCAGCTCGTGGCCGACCAGCCCGGCGGGCTCGGGGTGATCCCGCTCCCCCACCTCGACGCGGGCCCGTTCCTGTCCTACGGCATCCAGTGGATCGCGTTCGGCATCATCGCCCCGATCGGCGTCGGCTATTTCGTGTACTCCGAGATCCGGGTGCGCCGGCGGGAGAAGGCGCTGGCCGACGCCGAAGCGCAGAACGCCGGCGGCGAGCCCGCCCCGGTCACCACCGAGCAGAAACTGGCCGACCGCTACGGCAAGCGACGCTGACCGTCGCCCGATTCCCCCGATGCCGCGGGTCGGGGTGACAAACTGTGCCGATGGCCGACGTGATCTTGACCGCAGGAACCGTCATCACGATGGACGACGGCGCTCCCCGCGCGCAGGCGGTCGCGGTGTCCGGCGACAGGATCGTCGCGGTGGGCGGTGTCGACGACTGCCGCGCCGCCCTGCCCGACGCCGAGATCGTCGACACCGGTGCGCCGGTCTTGGCGCCGGGATTCGTTGAGCCGCACGGTCATCCGCTGATCAGCGGGGTCGCCACCCAGGCGCCCGCCCGCTCCGTCGCGCCGTGGAACTGCCCCACCTGGGCTGATGTGCAGACGGTGTTCGCCGACGCGCTGGCCACCAGCGACCCGGACACCCCGCTGTGGTTCGCCGGCTACGACGCGCTGCTGCACGGTCACCCGGCGCCCGACGCCGACGAACTCGACCGCATCTTCGGTGACCGCGTCACCGTCGTGACCGACAACTCGGGGCACGGGGTCTACTTCAACTCCGCGCTGATCCGCAGCTACGGCTGGGACGCCAAACCGCCCGCCGACCCGGTGGCCTCGCACTACGGCCGCAACCCGGACGGCTCGCTGAACGGCCAGGGCTTCGAGCTGCCGGTGCTCACCGCCGTGACCGGCCCGCTGATGGCGCAGATGGGTGATCCGCTGGCGTCGGCGGCGAACTACTTCGCGCTGATGTCGCGCGGCGGCTACACCTCCACCTCGGACATGACCTACGACCAGAAGTTCGCCGCGGGCTACGACGCACTCGCCGCGGCGCCGTCGTGCCCGCTGCGGGTCAGCATGTGGGAGATGTCGACCACCGACAGTTATTGGCAGCCAACCACTTTCTCGGCCGGCGAAACCTGGCTGGCCAAGGCGGGCGTGAAACTGTGGACCGACGGCTCGCCGTGGGTCGGCAACATCGCGATCTCGTTCCCTTACCTCGACACCGAGGCCACCCGCACCGCCGGGATCGACCCGGCCACCGCGGGCGGGGCGGAGTCGATGAACTACAGCCGCGCGCAGCTCGACGCGATCCTGGACCGCGCCGCCCCGGCGGGCTGGCAGATGGCGTTCCACGCCAACGGAGACCTGGCGCTCGACCTCGCCCTCGACGCGTACGAGGACGCGCTGCAGCGCCACAATCTGCTGGGCACCGACCACCGCTGGCGGCTGGAGCACTGCGGGGCGGGCACCCGCGCGCATTTCGACCGGGCCGCGCGGCTGGGGGTGCACCTGTCGATGGCCCCGTTCCAGTACTACTACTGGGGCGACCTGCTCGACGGCGCCATCTTCGCCCCCGAGCACGGGGCGCGCTGGGCCGCGTTCAACGACGCGGTCAGCTCGGGTGCGTGCGTGTCGCTGCACAACGACGGTTCGGTGTCACCGCCGACACCGGTGGTCAATATCGCCACCGCCGTCACCCGGCGCACCCGGGACGGCGGGGTGCACCGTCCCGACCAGGCCATCACGCTCGACCAGGCGTGGCGGGCCCAGACCATCGATGCGGCACGGACTCTGCGGCGCGAGCACCTGGTGGGCTCGATCGCCGCAGGCAAGCTGGCCGACTTCGTCGAGCTCAGCGCGGACCCGTGGACCGTAGACCCGGATGCGTTGATCGACACCGTTCAGGTGACGGGCACCTGGCTGGGCGGCCGCAGGATCGACCTCGACGAGTTCCTCGCCGCGGTCGGCGGCGCCGACAACACCGAGCACGCCCACCTCGCGGTGCGCGGCGCCAAGGGTTGTTGCTGACAGAAACTGTCGGATTTCGGCGACGGCGCCACCGGGTACCTCTACCGGCATGTTGGCGAAGATCACCTCCACCGCAGCGCAGTTCGTCGAAGGCCTGGGCGCGCTCGTCGGCGTACGCGCAGGCACCGAGGAACCGATGTACGTGCGGGAGACGACCGTGGGCGACATCGAGATCCGCCGGTACGGCCCGCGAATCGCAGCGCAGACGGTGGTCGCCGGCGACGAGGTGACGGCACGCACCGCGGGCTTCCGGCGCCTCGCCGGCTACATCTTCGGCGGCAATCCCCGCCAGACCACGATCGCGATGACGGCCCCGGTCGCCCAGGCCCGCGACGCCGACGGCAGGTCGGTGATCCGGTTCTTCATGCCGTCGAAATGGTCGATGGAGCTTCTGCCCCAGCCCGACGACGAGCGTGTCGAGCTCGTCGAGGTGCCCGGGGAGACGTACGCGGTGCTGCGCTTCACAGGCGATCGCAGCCCGCAGGCCGTGGCCGCAAAGAGCCGGGAACTCCTCGAGGGCTTGGCGGGCAGCGGTTTCGCGCCGCAGGGCGAACCGATGTCATGGTTCTACGACCCGCCGTGGACGCTGCCGTTCCGGCGTCGCAACGAGGTGGTGGTCGCCGTCAGCCCCACCGGGTGACGGTCCGCGGCCTCCCGCTCAGCGGATACTACCGTCCTGCGCGTCGACCCTGACCTCGACATCCGAACCGTCGGCGTGCACGAGTTCGATCTTCCACACCACCTGGGCGCCGTCGCTGTCGATCTCGAGCTCGTCGAGCATCGTGTCACGTTCCCGGTCGGCGGCGGTCTGCAACGCGCGGGCGGCGTCCACGGCCGCCTCCTCGGCCCGGCGGGCGTCGTCGTCGGCGCCGTCGGACGGAGTGGAGGAGATCACCCGCGCTCCGGCGGCGTCGACGACGACATCGAACTGCTGTCCGTTGGACGCCACCTCGACTTCGAACACCCGCTGGCCCTCACGTGTCTCGACCTGCACGTCGTAGGGGCGTCCGTTCGGCACCGCTCCGGCCGAGGTGCGCAGCGCCTGCTGCGCGGCGTCTATCGGCAGCCCGGGGCCGCCGGGCGTCGGCGGCATCGCGGAGGTCCCGGTCGTGGTGGGACCCGGTGGCGGGGCGCCGGCCTCGGGGCCGGCGCTGCTGGTGACCGTCTCGGTGACCGTCTCGGCCGGCGTGTCACCACCCTGTCCGCACCCACTCACCGCGCAGGCGAGAGCGATCGCACCGATTCCTGCCACAAGGTCGTCACGTAGTGCCATGATGCGCGGCTACCCGGGACGGGGATCGGCAAACCATTCGACAGTGGGCGCGGACGGTATCGAACCGCCGACCGCTGGTGTGTAAAACCAGAGCTCTACCACTGAGCTACGCGCCCGATCCCGGGCAGGCTACACGGCAGCGCGGCCCAACCGGAAATCATCGTCAGCCGGTGTTCAGCGCCTCCAGTGCCTGCGTCCACACCGCCTGATCCCTGGCCTCGCCGGGTTCCTTGCATTCGGCGAAGCGGATGGTCCCGGCGCGGTCGATGACGAACGTGCCGCGGTTGGCGAACCCGGACGCGTCGTTGAACACGCCGTACGCCTGGCTGACCGCGCCGTGCGGCCAGAAGTCCGACAGCACCGGGAAGGTGTAGCCCCGGTCGGCGGCCCACGCCTTGTGGGTCGGCGACGGGCCCACCGACACCGTCAGCGTCGCGGTCTTGTCGTTGACGAAATCACCGATCTTGTCCCGGATTTCGTCGAGCTCGCGCTGACAGACACCGGTGAACGCCAGCGGGAAGAAGACCAGCACCACGTTCTGGGCGCCGCGGAAGCCACTCAGCGTCACCGGCTGGTTGTTCTGGTCTTTGAGCGTGAAATCCGGCGCGGGCCGGCCCACGGAAAGCACCACCTAGCGTCTTCCGGCGGCCTTGGACTTCGGCTGCACCAGACGGCTGGCGATCCAGTCGCCGAGGTTGGCCGAGGAGGTCTGCATCAGACCCGCCGTCGGTGCCGACTCCGCGATCTCGGCCGGCAGCACGTGCCCCGGCTTTCCCGTCTTCGGGGTGACGACCCAGATGACACCGTCGTCGGCAAGCGGGGTGATGGCGTCCATCAACGTGTCGACGAGGTCGCCGTCGCCGTCGCGCCACCACAGCAGCACCACGTCGACCACCTCGTCGGTGTCTTCGTCGAGGAGGTCGTTGCCGCTCTCGTCCTCGATGTCGGCCCGGATGTCGTCGTCGGTGTCCTCGTCCCAGCCCAACTCCTGCACAACCTGATTTTTTTGGATGCCCAGCTTTCGGGCGTAGTTCGGGGGGTCACCCGCCGACACCACCGTCGGTCCTCCTTCAGCCGCCTGTGCGCACCGTGCGCTCGGTCACGTTCGAAGTCCTATCGTCGCATGCCCAGCCCAGACAGCAAGCCATCTAGCGGCAGGTTCATCGATATGCCGCGTCGCAACGGTCCAAAGCGGTGGTCTTGGCTTCGTTCAGCCGCTCGATCCCGGCGTTGAATTCGTCGGTTCCGTAGTTGCCCGCGATCGCGGTGGCCACGGCCCGCGCCGCGTCCACCCAGCTGTTGAGGGCGTCGCGCAGCTCCGGGGTCAGCGGGTCGGAGATGCTGCCCGCGACCAGGTCAGCGCTGTGGTTGAGCGCGTCGACGGCCGGGCCGGCCGTCCGGCCGACGTCGGCCGGGTTGTTGTTGAACGCGTCGACGTAGGTGTTGACCGCGCCGATCGCCTCGGCGCTGCTGGAACTCAGCGCCTCGCACGAGGTGCGGACGGCCTCGACGGTCAACGACGCCTGCCGCTCGGATTCGCGCGCGCTGGAACTGGCCGCGGACTCCTCGAGGGACGCCGAGACCGACGCCCGGTACAGCGGCGCCTCCCCCTCGGCCACCGCGGGATCCCCGTCGGTGACGTTCGTGCAGCCCACCACGACCATCGCCAGCGCGGCGAACGCGCCGGTCACCGACGCGGCGAGCCGCACGCTGCGGGCGCCCCACCGACCGATCAGCACAGTCTGCAGACGTTACCGGCTCACCTGCCGGTTCACCCGGAACTTGCCCCGGATCGTGGCCCGCACCCACCCGCTGGTGCGCATGCGGCAGGATTAGACGAGGATGGAAGCGCCGCGTGCGCGGGACGCAAGGTAACCCACCGAGCCGATGCGGACGTAGCTTGAACCGCCTAACAAGGAGCGGAAGTTGACCACCGAGTTCGTGCGCCAGGATCTGGCCCAAAACTCCGGCAGCACAGCAGAACCCGACCGGGTTCGTGTGATCAGAGAAGGTGTCGCCTCGTACCTGCCGGACATCGACCCCGAAGAGACCGGCGAATGGCTGGAGTCCTTCGACGACCTGCTGGACCGCTCCGGTCCGGCCCGTGCCCGCTATCTGCTGCTGCGACTCCTCGAGCGGGCCGGCGAGCAACGCGTCGCGATCCCGGCGCTGACGTCCACCGACTACGTCAACACGATCCCGACCGAGCTGGAACCGTGGTTCCCCGGCGACGAGGACGTCGAGCGCCGCTACCGGGCGTGGATCCGATGGAACGCCGCGATCATGGTGCACCGTGCGCAGCGCCCGGGAGTCGGTGTGGGTGGCCATATTTCGACCTACGCGTCGTCGGCCGCGCTCTACGAGGTCGGCTTCAACCACTTCTTCCGCGGCAAGAGCCACCCCGGCGGCGGCGATCAGATCTTCATCCAGGGTCACGCCTCCCCCGGTATCTACGCGCGGGCCTACCTGGAAGGCCGGCTCACCGCCGATCAACTCGACGGGTTCCGCCAGGAGCACAGCCACGCCGGCGGCGGGCTGCCGTCCTACCCGCACCCCCGGCTGATGCCCGACTTCTGGGAGTTCCCGACGGTGTCGATGGGCCTGGGCCCGATGAACGCGATCTATCAGGCCCGGTTCAACCACTACCTGCACGACCGGGGCATCAAGGACACCTCCAAGCAGCACGTGTGGGCGTTCCTCGGTGACGGCGAGATGGACGAACCGGAGAGCCGCGGCCTGGCGCATGTCGCCGCGCTCGAAGGCCTCGACAACCTGACCTTCGTCGTGAACTGCAACCTGCAGCGCCTCGACGGCCCGGTGCGCGGCAACGGCAAGATCATCCAGGAGCTGGAGTCCTTCTTCCGCGGTGCGGGCTGGAACGTCATCAAGGTGGTGTGGGGCCGCGAGTGGGACGCGCTGCTGCACGCCGACCGCGACGGCGCGCTGGTCAACCTGATGAACACCACCCCGGACGGGGACTACCAGACCTACAAGGCCAACGACGGCGGCTACGTCCGGGACCACTTCTTCGGCCGCGATCCGCGCACCAAGGCCCTTGTCGAGCCGATGACCGACACCGAGATCTGGAACCTCAAGCGCGGCGGCCACGACTACCGCAAGGTCTACGCGGCCTACCACGCGGCGATGGAGCACAAGGGCCAGCCCACGGTGATCCTGGCCAAGACCATCAAGGGTTACACGCTGGGCAAGCACTTCGAAGGCCGCAACGCCACCCACCAGATGAAAAAGCTTGCGCTGCAAGACCTCAAGGACTTCCGCGACGTGCAGCGCATCCCGGTCAGCGACAAGCAGCTCGAGGACGACCCGTACCTGCCGCCGTACTACCACCCGGGGCCCGAGGCGCCGGAGATCCGCTACATGCTCGACCGGCGGCGGGCGCTTGGCGGGTTCCTGCCGGAGCGGCGCACCAAGAGCAAACCGCTGACGCTGCCCGGCCGGGACACCTACAAGGCGTTGAAGAAGGGGTCGGGCAAGCAGGAGGTCGCCACCACCATGGCGACGGTGCGCACCTTCAAGGAGCTGTTGCGCGACAAGAACATCGGGCCGCGCTTCGTTCCGATCATCCCCGACGAGGCACGCACGTTCGGCATGGACTCGTGGTTCCCGAGCCTGAAGATCTACAACCGCAACGGCCAGCTCTACACAGCCGTGGACGCGGAGCTGATGCTGGCCTACAAGGAGAGCGAAGTCGGCCAGATCCTGCACGAGGGCATCAACGAGGCGGGTTCGACCGCGTCGTTCACCGCGGTGGGCACGTCGTACGCGACGCACAACGAGCCGATGATCCCGATCTACATCTTCTATTCGATGTTCGGGTTCCAGCGCACCGGCGACGGCCTGTGGGCCGCCGCCGACCAGATGGCCCGCGGCTTCGTCCTCGGCGCCACCGCCGGGCGCACCACGCTCGTCGGCGAGGGCCTGCAGCACGCCGACGGGCACTCGCTGCTGCTGGCGGCCACCAACCCCGCGGTGGTGGCCTACGACCCGGCGTTCGCCTACGAGATCGCCTACATCGTCGAGAGCGGCCTGGAGCGGATGTACGGCCCCGACCCGGAGAACGTCTACTTCTACATGACGATCTACAACGAGCCCTACGTTCAGCCCGCCGAACCCGAGGGCATCGACGTCGACGGCCTGCTGCGCGGCATCTACCGCTACCAGGCCGCACCGGAGAAGCGCAGCAACACCGCACAGATCCTGGTCTCGGGGGTGGCGATGCCGTCGGCGCTCAAGGCCGCCGAGATGCTGGCCTCGGAGTGGGACGTCGCCGCCGACGTCTGGTCGGTGACCAGCTGGGGCGAACTCAACCGCGACGGCGTGGCCATCGAGAAGGCGAAGCTGCGCCATCCCGACCGGCCCGCGGAGACGCCGTACATCACCAAGGCGCTCGCCGAGGCCACCGGACCGGTGGTCGCGGTGTCGGACTGGATGCGCGCGGTGCCCGAGCAGATCCGGCCCTGGGTGCCGGGCACCTACATCACGTTGGGCACGGACGGCTTCGGCTTCTCCGACACCCGCCCGGCCGCCCGGCGCTACTACAACACCGACGCCGAGTCGATCGTCGTCGGTGTGCTCGAAGGGCTCGCGGCCGACGGCAACATCGACATCTCGGTGGCCGTGGAAGCGGCCACGAAGTACGAGATCGACGACGTGATGGCGGCGCCGGAGCAGACGTCGGACCCCGGAGTCGCGTAGGCGACGACATCAGGCACCGAGTCGCGTAGGCGACGACATCAGGCACCGAGTCGCGCAGGCGTTGGAGGTTTCCGCTAAAACCCGGCGTAGATTTTAGGAATGGCCGACAGCAACCGGTTCGTCCCGCCGCGATCGACCGTCGAGGTGCTGGAGAGTGTCCCGGAGTCCGCGCTGCGCCGGCTCAAGCAGTACTCGGGCCGGCTGGCCACCGAGGCCGTGCACGTGATGGAGGAACGGCTGCCGTTCTTCGCCGCGCTGGAGGCGTCCCAGCGCGCCAGCGTGCAGCTGGTCGTGCAGACCGCGGTGGTCAACTTCGTGGAGTGGATGCGCGATCCGCGCAGCGACGTCAGCTACACCGCGCAGGCGTTCGAGGTGGTGCCGCACGATCTGCGCAGACGGATCGCGTTGCGCCAGTCGGTGGAGATGGTGCGCGTCACCATGGAGTTCTTCGAGGAAGTGGTGCCGCTGCTGGCCCGCTCCGAGGAACAGCTGGCCGCGTTGACGGCCGGCATCCTGCGCTACAGCCGGGACCTGGCGTTCGCGGCGGCGACCGCGTACGCCGACCAGGCCGAGGCGCGCGGCGCGTGGGACACCCGGATGGAGGCCAACCTCATCGACGCGGTGGTGCGCGGCGGCACCGGACCCGAACTGCAGTCCCAGGCCGCGGCGCTGAACTGGGACGCGACCGCGCCCGCGACGGTCATCGTCGGCACGCCGCGCCCGGACCGGATGGAGTTCGCCGGCGACGACGTGCGCGACGTCGCGGACCGTAACGGACGCGCGACGCTGTCCGACGTGCACGGCACCTGGCTGGTCGCCGTCGTCTCGGGGGGCCTGTCGCCGACCGACCGGTTCCTGTCCGAACTGATGAGGGTCTTCGCCGACGGCCCGGTCGTGATCGGCCCGACCGCCCCGACACTCGGCGCGGCCCATCGCAGCGCCACCGAGGCGATCGCGGGCATGAACGCCGTGGCCGGGTGGGCCGGTGCGCCGCGCCCGG
>NZ_LMVQ01000106.1 GCF_001545925.1 Mycobacterium sp. NAZ190054
TCGTGCGGATTCGACTCGGTCCCCTCGGACCTGACGGTCTACGCGCTGCACCGTCAGGCGACCGCCGACGGCGGCGGCGAGCTGGGTGAGACCACGTACGTGTTGAGGTCGGCCAACTACGCCGCCGGATTCTCACGCGGGAGTGTGGAGACCATGCTGTCGCTGATGCACGCGGGCTCCGGTGATCGGGGCACGCGGCGACTCCTCGACGATCCGTACAGCCTCAGCCCCAACCGTTCTGCCGAACCTGATCTCGGTCCGCAGACCGATCTGTCGTTGCATCGGGGGGAGGAGTTCGCGCCCGAACTGACCGGTCTTTGGACCAGCGGATATCTGATGGCCCTCTACAACACCCGGTGCGTGCGCCGCAGCAACGCGTTGCTGAACTGGAGATACGGGCGGCGGTTCCGCTACCGCGAGGCCGCCAGCATGGGTTGCTCGCCGGCGGCGCCGGTGATGGCGCTGATGACCAATGCGACCATCAGCGCCGCGGGCAGACTCGGCGGCCCGTACCTGCGGATGATCCCTCCCGGCGTGCTGGAAGCCATGACCTCACGGACGGCGGTCGGCGCGCGCGACGACGCGGGCACCGGCCACTACCGTGTCGAGACGTACGCCGTCACCGCTGACAGCAGGCGGTACGTGGCCCGGATGGCCCAGCAGGCCGATCCCGGATACGCCTCCACCGCAGTGCTCCTCGGGGAGAGTGTGCTCGCGCTCGCATTCGACCGGAGCCGGCTTCCGGACCGCGCCGGGGTGCTGACGCCGGCCTCGGCGATGGGAGAGGTATTGGCTGGGCGGCTGCGCGCGGCCGGGGTGGCGTTCGACGTCGCGCGGCTGGGCTGATCGTCAGGGCATGAAGAACCCGCGGATGCGGTGCCGGTGCCCGCGGCCGAGAAGCGCGTTGGCGGCTTGCAGGCCCGAGATGACCGCGGCTTCGATGCAGCCGGCGTTCAGACCGGTATCGGTCCAGTCGCCGGCGAGGACGAGGTTGTCGTAGCCGCTCTCGTCGGAACGGAGCCGATATCGGTCGGAACCGGGGACGGACAGCACGTATCGGTCCGACGGATCGATGTTCACGCTGACGTGCTGGGTCTGCAGAGCCTCGACGCCGCGCAGCCCGTCGTTGCCGGCCAGCAGATGCCAGGCGAAGCCCTCGGCGGTGACCGTGCCCGGAAAGTACAACCCGATATGGTTTTCCAGGTAACCGACGGCGCCGTCGAGGGTTTGCCGCCGGCACTGGGCGACGTAGTCGCCCGGTTCAAGGTCGTTGGGCCACAACGTGTTCAGCGCGCCACAGAAGTAGGCCACGGTCCCGGGACGGTCGTGGTCGGGCCACTGCTCGGCCCACAACGTCTGCGGCATCGACGCCCAGGTGTCGAACGGCGCGACGTATCCGCTGGTGGTGACACCGGGAAACCTCCACCCGAGAGCGGCCTCCTCGGGCCGCAGCCACAGCTGGAATGCCTGCGTGGCAACGGTGCGCACATGCGTGGTCATGGCACGCCAGTGCGGGTTGTCCGCGACGAGTTCGGCGGCCACGAGTTCGACCATCCCGAGTGAGACGGCAAGCACCACCGAGTCGAAGTCGACGCCCCGGCGCAGCACCCGGACTTCGGCGTCGGCCCGCTCGCCGAAGTGCGACTCGGTGTTCTCGAGTCGCGGAGCCCCGTCGAGCTGTCCGGCCAGTGGACGGGCCGGGAACACCGGCAGGCCGCCGACCTTGGTGAGCGGTTCGTATTCGGTGACGCCCACGGCCAGCCTGGCCTGCCGCCCGACCGTGACGGATTCGACGGCCTGCCGCGACGCGTCCAGATGCAGGGAATCGACGCGGTGGAAGAACTCGAACCGTACTCCGCGCCGCCGCAGCACCTGGTACATGGGGGCGATGACGACGTCGCCCATGCCGGCGGTCATCTTCCAGAAGAACGCCCCCTTGTACTGGAACAGAGCGATACCGGTCAGCAGCACCGCGACCCCGGCGGCCAGTGCGGGTCGTTCGGCGTCGCCGTCCTCGAAGCCGAAGACGATGTCGTACAGTCCGCGCACCAGCGGGAATTCGACGACGTCCGGGTGTGCGCCGTGCCGCGTGATCCAGGCGCAGAAATCCTCGTCGTTGATGGCCCGGAATCCCCTCGGGTCGGTGACGAGGCCGTCGGAGATGATGCCGTGCACCACGGCGGTCTCCATCGAGACCAGCAGCAGCAGGCGGCGGGTCTCGACAGGCTGGTCGTGATCGAGGGCTGCGGCGATCACGTCCTGGGCGCGAAGCAGGATGTCGGCGGGCACGGTCAACGGCACCGGCGGCTCGATCAGACCCGTCAGGACCACGGTGGCCACGCTGCGGACCGCCTCGAGCTGTCGTGTCAGCTCTCCGGTGCGTGGCGAGGTAGCGGCCGACGTGGTGAGCGAGTCGACGAAGGCGACGACGAGCTGCATGGCGCGCACCGCGAAGTCGACGGCGGTGAACTCTGTGCCGGTCGAGTCCGGTTCGCCGGGCAGCTCGCTGTCGGCGGCGAGCCTGCCGGGCCACACCAGCCAGCCGTCACCGGACCGCTCCGCGATCCCCAGCGAGTGCGCGGGCCCGAAGGCTTCCTCCCAGCTCCGGATCGGCGAGTCCGGATCCGTTGTGGCACGGTCGAGTTCGGCGTAGCACTCACGCAGCACGGCGAAGGCGTTCTCGTAGCAACCCAGCCACACGTGCAGGCCGTGCTCTTCGATACGACCGTGCGCCCCGCGACTCGACGCCGCCTTTCCGCCGAGCCGCCACCCCCGCTGATACACCGTGATGGACTCGAAACGGTCGCGCCACCCGGGCTCACTGAGCCGCCATGCCGCGGTCAGACCCGCCATGCCGCCGCCGAGCACGGCGACCCGTTGCCGCTTCCTGGTCACCGTAGCAGCGCTCGGGCACGCGAGACCTCCGGCAGCCGCGACCCTTCCGGCAGGCGCTGGACCGCATCGCGCAGCGTCTGCCGGGCGGTATCGCCCATGAGGACGAAATCATCGGTGGCAGAGCGCAGTCCGAGAAGATGAGCGCCCTGGCTGCGGGCCAGCTCCAACGAGGAACACAGCTGCTCATGGCGCGTCTCCCGGTCAGGGAAGGTCTGCGCGCGTAGCCGCAACAACTCGGCGTCATAGAACTGAATCCAGGTGTCCTGTCCCATCTTCAGCGAGACGTCCAGGCAGTCGCGGGCCTCGTCCAGATCACCGACTGCGATCAGCAGCCGTGCGAGTACGGCGTCGGACATCGCGAGGAACGTCATCACGTCGAAGGCCCGCCACGTCCGGACGACGGTCCGCATGGTCTCGATGTGCGGTCCCAGGACGGCGCGATCGGTCCGGCCCTCGGCGAGCGCGGCCATCGCGAGTCCGGAACTCTGTTGGCTCCATCCGACCATCACCCACTCGTCGAAGTCGTACTGCCTTGCCAGCGAGATGAGTCCGGACGCGAGTTCGGCGCAGACAGCGGGTTGGCCGGACTCGGAGCGTACCAGCGCCTCGATGGATCGTCCGTAGCACAGACTGAAGGCGCCGCGCGGGAATCCGACCGCCTGGCTACGGGCTTCCATCAGCATCAATGCGTCCTCGGCACCGTCCAGATCACCCTGGACGAACCGGACGAAGGCGAGGAACGAGTACATGCCACCGATCGGATCGTTCGGGCCGTAGTAGGTGAACGAGGACGGCGCCGGCGTGTCGCGCACGGAGGCCGCCGCCTTCTCCAGCATGTCCCGCGCGGCGTGGAAATCGCCACGGAAGCCGGCCAGGATTCCCATGGTGGTCGCCATCCCCGGTGCGGCTTTCGGTGACTTGCCCACCTTCGCCTGCAGCGTCTCGGCGAGTTGGGTGCTGCGGCGCAGGTCCCCCCGGGCCGTGTAGTAGACCCACAGCGCGTTCAGCGTGGCGTAGAGCTCAGGGGACGGATCCGGACCGATGAGCTCCAGGCAACGCTCGAACTCGGCGACCGCTTCCGGGCTGGAATGGCCTTGTGCTGCCGATGCGAGATGGCCTGACTCCAACCGTAGTTCGATCTCACGGTGATCCCGCACCAGGCCGGGTTTCTCCATGGCGACGTCGGCCAGGGCCTTGGCCAGATGGGCCCGCGCCTCGGTCAGGGCGCCGCGCCTGCGGGCGTCGGTCGACGCGTGCTCGTAGGCGGTGGCCGCCTCACCGTATCGGGCGGCCGACTCGTAATGCTGGGCGAGCAGCGACCATTCGGGATCGGCGCGATCGGCGCCGGCGACCAGCGCATCGGCGATGCGGCTGTGCAGGCGGCGGCGCACGGTCGGGGGCGAGACCTCGACCGCCACCTCGCGCAGCAGTTCGTGCCGAAACCGCCAGCTCTCCTTGTCGACAGGTTCGACCACCCTGGCTTGTGCCAGGCCGGTCAGCGTCGTCTCGATCACGTCGTGGTCGAGCCCCAGCACCCGGGACAACAGTCCCTTGTCGAACCTGCTGCCGATCAGTGCGGCGGCGCCCACGAAGCGCAATGCGTCGGGATCGGCGCGCAGGCGCGCAAAGAGGGCTTCGTAGAGTGTGTCGGGAACCGCGGTCGCCCAGTCGTCGCCCAGGGTCTGGTCTTTCAGGTGAGCGACAACCTCTTCGATGTAGAGCGGGATTCCGTCGCAGCGGGTGCGGACCGCCCGGCGCGCGTCGCCGGACAGTTCCGGGTGGAGCTTGCCCGCCAGTTCCTCGGCCTCGGCGTCGTCGAGCGGTTGCACCGTGAACTCGGTGACGCGGTCACCGAGCGGTGGCAGGGTGCGCCCGGTGATGACCACCATCAGCTTCCCGGTGTCGACACCGAGCAACGTCGTCAGGACGGCGACGGTGTCGGGGTCGAACCAGTGCACGTCGTCGGCCAGGACGAGGGCCGGGCCGGAATCCAGACAGGCACGAAGATAATCCAGGACCGCTCCGGCGATGCGCGCCGACAACTTCGCGCCCTCGGATTGGACGGCCTGGTACCCGCTCTCGGCCCGGATTCCCAGCACGGGGGCCAACAGCGGGACCACCACCTCGGGGCGCAACGACCGCTGGAGCACCTCGTTCTCCAAGGCGCGCAGCCGGTGGGCGGGGTCGCTTTCGCGCTGGATCCCGCAGCGGCGCTCCAGGAGTCGCCGCACCGGGCGCAGGCCGACATCAGTGTGGAACGGGGACCCGAACAGGCCGAGCACCACCGCGCCGTCCCGTTGGGCCATCTCGACGGCGGCATAGGCGAGCCGCGTCTTGCCCACACCTCCCTCGCCCTGAAACGCGACCCCGGGCGTGCCGAGCGCGTGGTGCCGGGCCTGCTCCCAACACGACCGCAGATGCGCGAGTTCGGGCTCGCGGCCGACGAGCGGCCCGGCGGTGCCGACGACTACGTCGCGTTCCCCGAGGACGCGGAACGTCGTGATGGGCTCCGGGACTCCTTTCACGGCCTGCGGCGCGCGCACATCCGTGTGGAAGGTGTCACGGACGACGAGTTCGATCGCCTCGGACACCGCGACCGAGCCGGGGTCGGCCACGCTGCACACCCGCGCGGCGTAGTTCGCCCCGAGACCGTAGATGTCGTCATGGACGGTGTCGAGGTACACCAGCCCGCGATGGACGCCCACCCGGACGCTGATGCCGAACCCGAACCGGCGCTGCACCCGCTCGCTGAGTTCGGCTATCGCACGGACGATGTCCAGGCCGGCGTACACCGCGCGGTGCGCGTCGTTCTCGTGGGCTTTCGGATGCCCGAAGAGAACGAGCAGACCATCGCCCTTGACGGATGCGACGTGGCCTTCGTAGTGATCGACAAGGCGGACGACCTCCTCGCGGTAGCGTCCGATCACCGTGCGGTACACCTCGGGTTCGACGCGGGTGGACAGCGCCGTCGAGTCGACCAGGTCGGCGAACATGATGGTCAGCCTGCGGATCTCACCTTGTTCGTCGGGTGCGGTGAGCAGATCCTCGGCGTCCTGGTTCCCGTCGTCGGCGGCCAGCACCTGGTCGGCGAGAGCGTCGGCGGTTCGCCGGTCGCCGCGGTTGATCGCCTGTACCGCCCTGTTCAACAGGTCGTCGATCGGGGTGGGGACGTCGTCGTCGTTCACAGCCCGACGGTGACCGACACCTCGTCGGGCACCAGATCCTGGGGCGACAGGTTGGTCGCGGCGGCGGAACTGCTCAGCCGGACAGTGCCCGCGTAGTTCGAGCCGATGAACCTGTGGTCGACGAGGACGATCCGGAACCTGTCGATCCCCGCGGGCAGGAACGGCGGGTCGAAGGCGACGGCGGGCGGCTGGATCGTGACCTCGGGCAGGCCGACCCGGACGAGCGGTCCGACGAACTCCAGGTCGCGAGGGAATGTCCGAGGGGTGACGGTGATCTCCTCGGACGGCAGCGGCGGCCCCAGCGTCGAGGGCACCGGGAGGCAGCCGCCGCTCTTGATGAGGGTCTCCAGGAATGCCACATAGGCTTTCACCCACGCGTCGATCAGACCGTGTACCAGGCCGATCCGGCCGTCGATCCCGAGACCTTCGGCCGAGTCGCTCTGCGCGGCAGCGGTGTTCCAGAGCCGGCTGGTGTCCGCGATGAGCTTCTGAGTCGTCGCCCGGTGTACGTCGACGGGATTGGTCGGACCGGTCATTTCGCGCTTCCCTTCGGCTTCGACAGGGCCAGCATGATCCGCCACGGCTCGCTGGCGATGCGCGCGCCGACTTCGGCGCTGTACTGCGCCAGGTCTGTCAGCGTGAGCTGACCCGACATCCACTTGTCGGTCACGTCGAGATGTCTGGTGGTCATGTCCTCGACGCACTGGACGGCCATGGTGATGACGGTCGAGGCCGCCGAATTGTCCGGGTGCGGTGCAGGGGAGGACTGCGCCGTACCGTCGGGAATCTCTGGGGCGTCGAGCCACGGAGAGCGGTACTCGCCTTTGCCCGGTGGCCGCTTCGCCGAGCCGAAAAGCATTTCCATTGTGGCGTAGGCGTATCCGAATATGCAGACGAACCGCCCCTGGGTGAACGGGCGCATTCCCTCGATGCGCACCACTTTGCGGGTGCGCACCGCCACCGGCGGCGCGTCGGGGTTGCCCTGCGGGGCCCACATGTTGATGTAGCCGCGGTCGATCGTGATGCGGCCGTCGCTGTCCTGGTCCGGAAGCGGGTCGTTGAGATCGTAGTCCAGACGTGCGCTGTGGCTGCCGGGCAGATCCACCGTGGTCTTGAAGAACTTCAACATGGTTTTGAGCTGGATGCCGATCGGCGGCGGGAACGCGCAGATCCCGACCGTCTCCAGCACTCGCCGCCAGCCGTCGGGACGCAGGTTCCGGTACTCCATGTGGCAGAAGAAGGCGGGGTAGTTCTCGTCCCAATTCCGGGGATCGGCCACGCCTTTGACTTGATTGAGGGACACCTCGAGTGAGGTGAAGTCCGTGTCGACGACGATCGCGTCCCGTCCGCCGATCGACACCACCGACGGCCTGCAGAGAGGCACCGCGGCGGCGTCGGCGGAGAGCACCCCCAGCGCGACGAGTTGCTGCGCGACGTCGTACCAATCCTGCCAACCGGTGAACTTCTGGTCGAAAAGGGTGATGACGGTTTGGAGTTCGTCTCCTTCGTCCCCTTCGTCCCGGAACGCCTGAGGGGCGGCGGGCCATTCCGAGCCGGACGGTTCGGGGAACGTCAGACCGAGCAACGAGACCAATGCACTCCTGGCCCTCCCGGTGGTGGGGTCGTCGAACGGCAGCGCGACGCTATCCGGGACGTTCCTGGTCAGGTGAATCACCGCGCCGAGGGCATAGATCAGTCGCGCCTGCTCCGGCGCGGTCGGCTCGGAACCCGTTTCCTGCAGCGCCAGGATCGCGTTGGTGGGGTCGGCATCGACCTGCGGGACCCCGGGAAGCATGAACGCGAGCAGTTCCCGGTACCACCCCGGGGTCGACGAGCTGCCGGGGAGGAACCGGTCGGCGATTTCGGCGACACGCGGATCGCCGGTCCGGACGGTCGCGGTGTCCAGAGCTCCCTGTAAGTCGAGTATCGCGCGCAGTACCGACATGCCCCCTCCTGCCGTCGTATGCGCAGCTAGCATACCGTCATGGAGGCGTTGGCGCCGGTGAATCCGAGGGAGGCGAAGCGCATGGACGCAGGGGGCGGGGGTAGATCCAGCAACGATCTCCCGTGGGCGTCGGTATTTGATTCCGCAGCAAACCTACGGGCGCTCAGCGCAATTCAGGCTGACGGCTTTCGCGCTGCGAGCGAACTCGTCGACCGGTTCGTGAGGATGGCCTCGGCAGGCATCGGTGCCTACGGTCAACCGGCGCAACCGGTTACCCCAGCGGGCGCTCAAGATCGGGCGGACCTGTTCGGGGCCACCGGATTGGAGCCGTTCGTGGCGTCGTGGTGGGCCATGGTCGAACAGTTCCTCAAACTGCCTGCGCAGTGCGAGCAACCGTCCGGCGCGGCCGAACCCACGCTCGATCTGGCGACGGCGACGGCGTCGGGATGCGTGAGGCTGACAGCGACACCGAACGGTGCAGCTACCTCTGAGCTGTGGTTGCGCAACAGCGGATCCGTTGACTTGGGAAAGATCCGGCTCCGATGCGGAGGGCTGTTGGCGGACCACGGTGCGACCATCGGGCCGGAGGTGACGGGATTCGACCCCGAGATCGTACCGATGCCGGGACGCAGCAGCCGGGGTGTCACGGTGCAACTCGAGCTGGCCCGGCAGACCGCCCCGGGCACCTATCGCGGCATGGTTCTGGTCGACGGGCACCCGGACGTGTGGCTGCCGCTGGTGCTGGTACTTGGGCAGGGTGCGCCGTGACCGGCACCGTCGACCGCAGCGATTTGATCGGCGAGGTCGACGATCACCTGCGGAGCGTGGCCAAGACGGTACGGCGCGGGATGCTCGATGCGATTCCCGACGGAGAGCCGGTTGATTGGCTGTATGCGCCGATGCGCGAGTATCCGTCGCGTCCCGGCAAGGCGCTTCGGCCGGCGCTGTGTCTGGCGGCGAGTCGCGCGTTCGGGGCCGAACCCGGAGCCGTGCTGGACATCGCGGTCGCGATCGAGTTGCTGCACAACGCGTTCCTGGTGCACGACGACATCGCCGACGGCAGTCAGATGCGCCGGGGCAGGCCGACGCTGGCCGCGGCGCACGGCGTCGCCGCGGCACTCAATGCCGGCGACGGTCTCGCGGTGGTGGCCAGTCAGGTGCTTCGCCGGGCGACCAGGCAACTCGACGACGCCTTGGCGGATCTGGTGTGGCATGAGTTCGACACCATGGCGATGCGCACGCTGGAGGGGCAGGCCATCGAAGTCGGCTGGCAGCTCGATCAGGTGGAGGATCTCGGTCCGGCCGACTACCTGGACCTGATCATGCGGAAGACGTGTTGGTACACCACGATTCACCCGTTGCGCGTCGGAGCCCTGGTCGGTTCGGGCGGAACCGTGGACCTGGATCCGTTGGTGGGGTTCGGGTTTCATTTCGGTGCGGCGTTTCAGATCCGCGACGACCTGCTCAACCTCGTCGGCGACGAACGGATGTACGGCAAGGAGATCCTGGGCGATCTGTACGAGGGTAAACGGACGCTCCCGCTGATGCATCTGGTGTCGGCGGCCACCGGCACCGACAAAGACGTGGTGACCGGGTATCTGCGCCGTGGCCGTACGCAGCGCACCCACGACATGGTGACCGAGGTGCGCCGGCTGATGGACGACTACGGCAGCATCGAGTACACCCGCGAGTACGCCGAGGGGATCCTGCTCGTCGCCGAGGACTACTTCGAGCACGCGTTCGCGGCGGCGGTGCCCGGACCCGATCTGGAGTTCCTGCGCTCGCTGGTGCCGTACGTGTGGGCGCGTTGGCGCTGAGCGTTCAGTGCGGGCTGCCGAGCACGGTGCGCGTGATCGACTCGGCGCGGTGCGGCGGGAAGGACCGGCCCTCGCCGAGGATGGCGTAGACGATGCCGCCGACGATCGCGTCGGTGGCGTCCTGGGCCGCAGCGCTCGTGAAACCGGATTCCGTCAGTCGGTTCCGCACCGTGTCGTGCAGCGGGTGACTGAAGCCGTCGTGCAGCCGGGTTGCGGTATCCGGGTTCTCCATGCCTGCGGTGGTCAGGACGCGCAGCATCGCGTTCCCGCGCGGCGTGGTCAGAGCCGTCGCGAGATCGACGGCCCAGGCGCAGACGTCGGCGGTCACGTCGTCGGTGTGACCGATGGGTCGCAGAATCCGGTCGGCGTCTTCGAGGATCACGTCGGCGACCAGCGCGTGCCTGCTGGGCCACCACCGGTAGATGGTCTGCTTACCGACCCCCGCGCGGGCAGCCACCGCCTCGATCGTGAGCTTGTCGAAACCTCGTTCCAGCAGCAGTTTCCGGGTGGCGCCCATGATGGCCACCCGCGACTTCTCGCTGCGCCGCCGCGGCGCCGCGGTATCGGTGGCCATCAGAAGTCTCCGGTCGGCTTTACACGCTGTGGCATCGCCCGTAGTGTGCCACAAGACGAGACGTTGCGTCTCGTTTTAGTGGTGGAGGAGAGCCGGGTGAGGGCGTGATGGCGGGAACCAAGCTGGTGATCGGCGCCAGCGGCTTCCTCGGGTCGCATGTGGTCAAGCAGCTGATCGCCGGCGGCGAGGGCGATGTGCGGGTGATGATCCGCAGCACCAGCTCCACGCGCGGAATCGACGGTCTGCCGGTGGACGTCCGCTACGGCGACATCTTCGACACCGACGCGCTGCGCGGCGCGATGGCCGGTTGTGACGTCGTCTACTACTGCGTCGTCGATGCCCGCCCCTGGCTGCGCGATCCGCGGCCCATGGTGCGGACCAACGTCGACGGGCTGCGCAACGTTCTCGATGTCGGCGTCGAGGCCGATCTGCACCGCTTCGTCTTCACCAGCTCGATCGCCACGATCGGCCTGGCCGACGGCGGGCTCGCCGATGAACGCACCGCGCACAACTGGCTCGACAGGGGCGGCGCCTACGTCCGGTCCCGGGTGGAGGCCGAGAACATGGTGCTCGGGTACTGCGCGGAGAAGGGGCTGCCCGCGGTCGCGATGTGCGTGTCCAACACCTACGGTCCCGGCGACTTCCTGCCCACTCCGCACGGCGGCATGCTCGCCGCTGCGGTGCGGGGCAAGCTCCCGTTCTCCATCGA
>NZ_LMVQ01000107.1 GCF_001545925.1 Mycobacterium sp. NAZ190054
CGCGAGCCCATGATGACGAACGCGAGGTGGACCACCACGTCGGCGTCGGCGACCAGCGAACGCACCGCGTCGCGGTCCAGGATGTCGCCCTGCCGGTAGACGGTCTTGGTCCACCCGTGTCCGGCCGCTGCGGGTCGACGCCCGCAGCGCGTCGGCGTAACCGGCGACGGCCGCCGGGATCCCGGCCAGCCGCCGGTCGACGGTGGCCCAGTCGTCCTCGGTGTCGGTGGGCATCAGGTCGAACACGTCGCGCATCGTCTGCAGCGGGGAGGCGATGACGTTGAGCTCGCCGAGATCGAGTCCGGCATCGTGTATTTCGAGCAGCACACCGAGGCGCTCACGCATCGCGGCGACGGTGACGACGTCGACGCCGTCGGCCGGTTCGATGCCGTCGAGTTCCTGCAACGCGGCGCGGGCGGCTTCGGCGCGCGCCTTCACCCCGTCGGGGGAGTAGTCGGTCATGCGGTCGTCGTGCCCGGCGATGCCGGCTTCGGTGGCCGCGCACGGATCCAGCGCCGCCCAGGTGTCCAGATAGCGTTCGGCGGCCGCGTCGACCGCCGTGGTGGGCCTAGCCAAGGTTGTTCGTCGCGAAGGTGTCGCACTGCGCCGCGTCACCGGTCCGGTAACCGGTGGTGAACCACTTCTGCCGTTGCGACGACGACCCGTGGGTCCACGACTCCGGGCTGACCCGGCCGGTGGCCGTCTCCTGGATCCGGTCATCGCCGACGGCTGCCGCCGCGGACAGTGCGTCGGCGATGTCCTTGTCGGTCAACGGTTCCAGGAACGGAACATCGGTGCCTTCCTGTTTGGTGATGGTCGCGTAGTGCGCCCACACCCCGGCGTAGCAGTCGGCCTGCAGCTCGGTGCGCACCCCGCCGCCGGTGGGGCCGGTCGGGTCCTGCTGGGCGCGGCCCAGCACGCCCTGCAGGTTCTGCACGTGGTGGCCGAACTCGTGGGCCACGACGTACTCCTCGGCGAACGGTCCACCGCTGGCGCCGAACTGGGTCTGCAGGATGTCGAAGAAGCCGACGTCGAAGTACGCGGTCTTGTCGACGGGGCAGTAGAACGGCCCGACGTCGCTGCTGGCGAAGCCGCATCCCTCGGTGTTCACGCCGTTGGTGAACAGTTCGATCTGCGGCCGCGTGTAGCCGGGCATCAGCTGCGCCCACACGCCGTCGAGCGAGTTGCCGGTCGCCACCACCCGGCACTGCGGGATCTCGTTGGCGTCCCTGCCGGTCCGGCATTGGCTCAGATCGAAGCCCTGCGCCTGCGCGCCCTGGGTGTCCATCGGGGCCTGGTTCGGCATCACCGTGCCCGGGTCGACTCCGAGGAACAGTGCGACCACCACGATCAGCAGGCCGCCCAGGCCGCCACCGACCGCGATGCCCCGGCCCGGACCACGGCCGCCGCCACTGCTCGTCGAGGTGGTACTGGTGTCGATCCGCATGCCCTCGTTGAAGGTCATGTCGCTACCCCCATCTACCGCCCGCCCGCTGCGCGGGGCCCGCCTCACACCGATGCCGGTCCAGCTTCGCACACTACGATTTGGCGTGTGACTGTCGTCGCCGGAGAATCCGCTGTGCTGAGCACCCCGTCGGGTGACCTGCGCGGCGAGGTGGAGGCAGGCATCGGCGTGTGGCGCGGGGTGCCCTACGCCGAGCAGCCGGTCGGGCGGCGCCGTTTCCTGGCCCCGGAGCCGCTGAAGCCCTGGACAGGGGTGCGCAACGCACGCCAACACGGTCCGCTACCGCCGCAGACCAAGTCGTTCGTCGGGGGCGGCCGCGACGACCCGAAGGTGCGCGACGAAGCATGCCTGACGCTGACGGTGTGGTCGCCGGACACCACGGCGTCCCTGCCGGTGATGGTGTGGATCCCCGGCGGCGCGTTCGTGTACGGCGCGGGCCAGTTCCAGCTGTACAACGGCTCCCGGCTGGCGGCCAACGGCAACGTCGTCGTCGTCAACGTCACCTACCGGATCGGCGTGTTCGGCGGGTTCGAGCTCAGTGACCTCGGCGACGGGTTCGACGACAACCTCGCGCTGCGCGACCAGATCGCCGCGCTGCGCTGGGTGCGTGACAACATCGCCGCGTTCGGCGGTGATCCGGGCCGGGTCACCGTGTTCGGCGAGTCGGCCGGTGCGACGTCGGTGCTGGCGCTGCTGGCGGCGCCGCAGGCGGACGGACTGTTCCACCGGGCCATCGCGCAGAGTCCGGCGCTACCGTTGATCGCCGATCGCGAGTTCCGTGCCGCCAACGCGCACGAGTTCCTGCGCCGCCTCGGTGTCAGCGCCGCCGAGGTGAAGGACCTGCCGCAGCGTCAGCTGCGACGCGCCGCGGGCATGCTGCAGCTCAAGAGCGCCGCGACCACCCCGACACTGGCCTACGGGCTCACGCACGGCACCGAGGTGTTGCCGCACCACCCGGTGCAGGCGGCCCGGGATCGCCGCACGTCGCGGGTCCCGCTGATCGTCGGCACCAACAGCCACGAGGCGTCGATGTTCGCCTGGACGAAGCCGCCGATGCTGCCGACCACGAAGGCCTCGATCGACGCGTACTTCGAACGCGTCGCTTCGGAAGCCAGAAATGCTGTGCTGCAAGCGTATCCGGCGTATCCACGGCGAAGCGCGCTGGTGGCGCTGGGCGCCGACGCGATGTTCGCCGGACCGGCCTGGGCGTTCGCCGACGCCTACAGCGCGCACGCGCCGACGCGGATGTACCGCTTCGACCATTTCGGGCTCAGCCTGCGCATGCTCGGTCTGGGGGCGACCCACGGCAGCGAGATCGTGCACATCCATCACAGCTACGCGTCCTTCGTCGGGCGCAAGCTGCACCCGCTGGGCCGGCGAATCCAGCCCAGCGTCGGGCGCCGCATGCAGCGGGCCTGGCTCGACTTCGCGTGCAACAGCAGGGACGTCGATGACGAGCACTGGCCGCTGTACGAGACGCGGGCGCGCCTGACCCGACTGATCGCATCCACCCGCGACGTGATGGCCTCCGATCCCGACCGGGACCGCAGAGAAGCCTGGGCGGCCGTCTACTAGCCCGTCAGCGGGCGCGCCACCGCGGCGCGCGCTTCTCCCGCCACGCCTGGATTCCCTCACCGACGTCCTCCGTCGCGGCGGCGACCTTGCGCATCGTCTCGCCGAAGCGCACGGATTCGATCCAGCCCATGTTCGCCGTGCGCCACGCGACTTCCTTGGTGGCGCGTTGCGCGAGCGGGGCCGCCTCGGTGAGCGTGCGGGCCCACGACTGTGCTTCTGCGCGCAGTCGTTCCGGTTCCACCAGGCGCCACACCAGACCGATCTCCTTGGCGCGCTCGGCCGTGACGGGCTTACCCGTCAGCAGCAACTCCATGGCGTCGGCCCAGCGCACCCGCTCCGGGAGCCGGATCGCGCCGACGATGGTGGGCACCCCCAACGTCACCTCCGGATACGCGAAGGTGGCTTCGGTGCTGGCGATGACGAAGTCGCAGAACAGGACTCCGGTCAAGCCGTAGCCGATACACGGTCCGTGGACGGCGGCGATCGTCGGTTTGAACAGTTCCATGCCGGACTCGAACGAGTTGATCGTCGGCTTCTCCCAGAACGTGCCACCGAAGGTGCCCACGGAGCCCTCGCCGTCCTTGAGGTCGCCGCCGGCGCAGAAGACGTCGCCGTTGGCGGTCAGGATGCCGACCCAGGCGTCCTCGTCGTCGCGGAACCGGTCCCACGCCGCGTTGAGGTCCCGGCGCACCGCGCCGTTGATGGCGTTGCGCGCCTCCGGGCGGTTCAGGGTGATGGTGGCGACGTGGTCGTCGCAGTCGTAGGTGACGAGGCTCATGGCTGGACCATAGCCCGGTTCAGGCCATGGCCCGCGCCAGTGCGATGTGGCCGTCGAAACCGACCTCCTCGGCGCGGGACCGGTAACGGTCGCGCATCTCGGCGTAGGCATGCAGGTCGCCGTCGGCCTTCGCGAGCATCGCGCGCATACGCATCAGCGGAAGTTCGTGATACAGGAAGGTGGGTTCCGTCGGGATCGCGGCCAGTCGAGCGACGACCTCCCCGGCGTCTTCGCGATCGCCTTCCCGGTTGCGGGCGAGTAGGGCCTCGACGAGGACGCTGGTGGACCACCCGAGGTTGACACCCTCGCCCGCGCGGATCTCGCTCTCGAGCACCCCCCGGCACAGATCGACAGCGGTGTCGTGGTCGCCGCGGCGGATCGACTCGGCTGCCACTTCCAGGTCGACACACCACGCCGCGATGATCGTGTATCGGTGTTCGAGCGCGACCTGCCGCGACTTCGCCAACAACTCGAAGCCCAGTCGCCGGTCGGTGTCCCGACGGCGCGCCAGGATGAACCCGTAGGTGAATTCGGCGTTGACAAGCAGGAAGTCGTCCCCGAACCGGCGTGCGATCGCCAGGGCCTCGGTGGTATCGCGCAGCGCGTCATCGTCGGCCACCAGCGCCCAGTTCATGATCGCGACGTACTTGAACATCACCACGGTGGAGAAGGTGAACTTGTCGACACTGCGGGCGATCGCGAGTGCGTCGTCGAAATCCTGACGCCACCCGCTGATCCCCAGACAGCAACGCGTCGACGCCCTCATCACCAGTGCCATGGCCAGTGGTGATCCGATGACGAGGTTGCCCATCGTCGGATCTCCGGCCGCGTCGTCGATGGACCGCTGGGCCAGCGCCAACGATGCCGACATCTCACCGGCGTCCCACTTGGCGATGGTGCCCACCGTCGGGATCAGTGCGACTGCCAGTTCCGGGTCGCCGATCGCGTCGATCAGCTCGACCTGCTCGGACGCGAGACGAGACGCCTCGGTGTATCGGCCGTGGAAGTTCAGCATCTGGATCAGTCCGGCCATGCCGATCGCCAAGGACCGTTTGTCGCCGGCCAGCTCGGTCAGCTGCCGCAGCTCGTCGAATCCGACATCGGCCACTTCGCCGCCGACCCGCCAGATGGTCGCCGCGAGCAACGTCCGCGGCGCGATGCGCATGGCCAGGCGATCCGGGTCGCTGTTCGGCAGGGCATCGGCGACGGCGACCGCCCGCCGCCAGCTCATCCTGGCCGCGGCGATGTCACGGTGAGTGGCCCAGGTGCCGGCCTCCATATGCCGGCTGAAGGCCGCGCGGAGGTCACCCGCTGCTTCGAGGTGGGTGGCGATCAGGGCCGCATTGGCCGCGGCACCGTCGGGATCGGCGCGTTCGATCTCGGCGGCGATCCGGCGGTGCAGTTCGGCGCGGCCCGTCTTCAGCTGGGATTCATAGGCCACGGCGCGCATCAACGGGTGCCGGAAGGCGTACAGATCCGGTCGGGTGCCCACCTGTGCGATCAACTCCGCGTCCACCAGGTCGTCGATCACCGAGTACCCGGACACGGCGTCCAAGAGGGCGCGAGAAAACGGCGAGCCGAGCGCCGCGGCCGCGTTGAGGGTGCGTTTGGCCGCCGGCGCGAGCCGGTCGATCCGGGCGGCGATGGTGGTCTGCACGGACGCCGGGACGGGGATGTCGGCGTCTCCGTGACAGGTGTAGGCGCCTTTCGCTCCACCGAGGACGCGGCGCTCGGCGAGATCGCGGACCATCTCTTCGATGAAGAAGGGGTTTCCTGCGGCTCGGTCGGTGATGCGCTGGGCGACAGTGGCCACCGAAGTGTCCGGACCGACGAGCGAAGCGGTGAGCTTCGTGGAGCTCGGATGGTCAAGGGGCCCAAGGGCAACCGTCTTGTCGGCCGCGCCCGCAAGCACACCGTGGTACTCGGGTCGGTGCGTGACGATCACCAGGGCGGACGCCTCGGCGATGGTGCCGAGAAAATCGGCGATCAGCGCCTCGCTGGCCGCATCGATCCAGTGTGCGTCCTCGACCACATACACCGTCGGTTGACGGCGCGACAGTAAGGCTTCGTCCAGCAGCGCGGTGAGGCGCCGCTTCCGGGCATCAGGGGCGACGTCCTCGGGTGGGGGACGGCCATCGCCGATTCCCAGCATGTCGTCGAGCAACAAGAGGTCCTGCGGGTCGGCGTCGGGCAGCGCCGAGCGCGTGGTGGCCCTGGCGCTTTCGGCCGACACGTGCGCGATGCCGAAGAAGGCGCGCAGTAAACCGGTGGCCGCGGCGAAGGGCACGTCGCGGGTATGTGACTGGCAGTAGGTCCAGAACACCTCGATGCCGCGGTCGGTGGCCAGTGCGGCGAGTTCGCGTGTCAGCCGGCTCTTGCCGATACCGGGCGTTCCCACCACATCGGCCACCACGCCTCTGCGATGAGTTGAGTACTCCAGGCAGTTCACCAGCTCTGCGATTTCGTCATTGCGTCCGACAAACGTGGTGTCTGCCGACCGTCGGTCGCGTCGCTCGACGACTTCGAGCAACCTGCGCGCGGGTACCGGCTGGTCCGCGCCCTTGATGTGCACCCACTCCACGTCGCCCAGTCGGGCTTCGTGTTCGATCAGGCGTGCGGTGGTCTCGCTGATCATCACCCCTCCGGGTGGTGCCACCGACTCCATTCGCTGGGCGAGCCCGACGTGTTCCCCGATCACGGTGTAGCCGGGGGACGCGGAACCGATGTCGCCGGCGATCACCTGGCCGGAGTTCAGGCCGACACGAATCTTGAAATCCAAACCGTCGCGCATGCGGACCTTCGCGGCCAGGTCGCGTGCTGCGTCCTGAATGGCCAACGCTGCCAGACAGGCGCGAAGCGCGTGGTCCTCCATCGCCACGGGGGCGCCGAAGCGCGCCATGACGCCGTCGCCGATGAACTCGACGGTGCCGCCGTAACGGTCGACGATCCTCGTCGACCTGTCGAGCAGTTCGGACATGATCTCGCGCAGGCGTTCCGGGCCCACTGCGCTGGCGATGTCCATCGACCGGGTCACGTCGGCGAACAGCACCGTCACATGCTTGTACTCGGCCACCGGAGGCGCGGGGGACAGGGCCGCGCCGCAATGGTCGCAGAAACGCGCACCCGGACGGGCCTCGGTGCCACAGATTCGGCACCGGGTCTGCTGTTCACGCATCCGCGACCCCGACGATCCGACGGCAGTTGGGCTCACGATAGTCCTGCCGGAGCGGTCGTGGAGGCAAAGAGCCGATCGCCGGCCGGTGATCATCGACGTCATGCTCGCCGATGTCGAGAATCGCCTTGCGGCTCCGTCTCCACGGTGAGCGACCAACTAGGGTCGCCAACTGAAGAGGGAGAGATCCATGGCGAAGTACCTGTTCCTCAAGCACTACCGGGGCGCGCCGGCGTCGGTGAACGACGTGCCGATGGACCGGTGGACGCCCGACGAGATCGACGCGCACATCGCGTACATGGAAGATTTCGCCGACCGGCTCAAGGACAGCGGCGAGTACGTGACCCACCATGCCCTGGCAGCAGACGGCGCGTGGGTCCGGTATGACGGCGAGGGCAAGCCGCCGGTGACCGACGGCCCGTTCGCGGAGACCAAGGACCTGATCGCGGGCTTCATGATCGTCGACGTCGACTCCTACGAGCGTGCCGTCGCGCTGGCCGGTGAGTTGTCGGCCGCGCCGGGGGCGGGCGGCACGCCGATCCACGAGTGGCTCGAGGTCCGGCCGCTCCTGGGCGCGGAGCCGGGCACCACCGACTGAGGCCCGTCGACCCGGTGGACGAGAACGAGCTCCGCGACCTGATCCCGGGGGTGCTGGCCGCCCTGGTGCACCGCGGCGCGGATTTCGCGACCGCCGAGGACGCGGTGCAGGAGGCCCTGATCCGCGCGGTTCAGACATGGCCGCGGCAGCGTCCCGACGACCCCAAGGGCTGGCTGATCACGACCGCGTGGCGACGCTTCGTCGACCTGGTCCGAGCCGACGCCGCACGGCGCGCCCGCGAACTCAAGGTGGCGGACGAGCCGCCGCCGGGGCCAGCCGAGTTCGCCGACGACACGCTGCATCTCTACTTCCTGTGCGCACATCCCAGCCTCACCCCGTCGTCGGCCGTCGCGCTGACGTTGCGGGCCGTCGGCGGTTTGACCACCGGCCAGATCGCGCAGGCCTATCTGGTGCCGGAATCGACCATGGCGCAACGGATCAGCCGCGCCAAGCGCACGGTCACCGAGGTGCGGCTGGACCGGCCGGGTGACCTGCGCACCGTGTTGCGGGTGCTGTACCTGGTGTTCAACGAGGGCTACAGCGGCGACGTCGACCTGGCCGCCGAGGCGATCCGGCTGGCCCGACAACTCGCCGCGAGCACCGACGACCCGGAGGTCGCGGGGCTGCTCGCGTTGTTCCTGCTCCACCACGCCAGGCGCCCGGCACGCAAGCGCGGCGACGGCAGCCTGGTACCGCTGGCCGAACAGGACCGTCGGCTGTGGCGGACCGATCTGATCGCCGAGGGGGTGGTCATCCTGCAGGCCGCGCTCGCACGGGACCGGCTCGGCGAGTATCAGGCGCAGGCCGCGATCGCGGCGCTGCACGCCGACGCCCAGACTGCCGAGCAGACCGACTGGCGGCAGATCGTGGAGTGGTACGACGAGCTCGTCCGGCTCACCGACAGTGCCGTGGTGCGGCTCAACCGTGCGGTCGCCGTCGGCGAGGCCGACGGACCGCGGGCCGGGCTGGCCGCGCTGGCCGGGCTCGACCCGGCGCTTCCGCGCTACACCGCCTCCGCGGCCTATCTCCGTGAGAAAGCCGGTGACATCGATGCTGCCGCAACGCTTTACGCCGAGGCCGCGGCTCAGGCGCACAACGTCGCGGAGCGCAACCACCTCATGATGCGCGCGGCGACGCTGCGCCAACGCGGCGGCACCTGAGCGCGGCATCGCGGGACTCGGCATCACATTCCTGCCAGGCGCCGTTCAATTTCTGCCAACTGAAATGAACCGGTTCAGCTGGGGGTTTAACCGGTCAGAAGCACAGAAGAACGCCACCGGGAAGGGCAAGAATCATGAGGAACTTCACCATCGCCACCGCTTTCGCCGCCGGCCTGGGCGCCGCTGTCGTTGGGCTCGCCGGCCCCGCCGCCGCTGCTCCGACCTCCGGCAACGCCGACGCCACGATCAGCCAGCTGGAGGCCCAGGGCCACCGCGTGGTCGTCAACCGGCTCTCCGATACCCCGCTGAGCCAGGCCAATGTGGTCGGCGTCAACAAGGGCGGCGATATCCGCTCCACCGTCCGGGACTTCCGCAACGACCGGACTTTCCAGAACACCACCACGGGCAGCGTCTACTACGTCGACGTGCGCTGAATAAATCATTCAGCGGCAGGCCGTAGGCCGGAACCGAGAAGGGCACCTCCCACAAGGAGGTGCCCTTCGGTTGTTCGGACGTGTATCAGAACGGCGGTGGGTCGTCGCCGTAGTCGGGCTGCTGGATCGCTCCCGGTGGTGTGACGGATTCGTACTCCGGGGAACGGGCGGCTTGTTCGAGTACGCGTTGGGTGGCGTTGTAGGTGCGTTCGGCGGTGATGCGGGCGGCACGGTTCTGAGCGCGGGTGCGTCGGCGGGTGGGCATCATCAGGTGCCGGCCCGGGTGGGTCGGTGAGGCTTGGTGGCCTGGCGGTGGAGGCGGGGCGGGTGGGGTGGCGCTGTTCCACAGCGGGAACAGCAGGGCGGTCAGCGGTTTCGTGGTGTAGCGCAACCCGGCGGGGGTGGTCACGATGAGGGCGCCGTCGGGATGCTGCTGGTCGGTCCAGCCGGGAACGAAAGTTTTGATCAAGTGGTGCAGGCGGCAGTAGCACTTGATGTTGGCCGGGTGGGTGGCTCCGGCCGGCCAGGGCTGGGTGTGATCGAGGTCGGAGTACACGGCTGGACGGTCGCAGCCGGGGAAGCGGCAGGTCATGTCCCGGGTGCGGACGAAGCGGGCGAGTGCGGCTGAGGGCCGGTAGCGCGGTTCGGTCTTGAGGTTGAGGCTGTCGACGAGGCGAATCTTGGCGCCCTGCAGGACCAACTCGGCCAGCAGTGGTGCGGGCAGGATCGCGCCTCTGAACCCGGGGACCAGCGCAGGCTTGCGTTCCGGGTGTACGGGCTCGGGATCGGACTGTTGCTCGGGCTGCGGCTCGGGCTGCGGCGAGGCGGGCGCCTCGTCGATGGGTGTGTCGCCGTGCAGGTGGGGATCGGGTTCGGCGTGTAGCGAGTCGGGGTCGGCGATGACGTGGATGGTGATGCTGCTGGCGCGGCCGTCGTCCTTCTTGGCGGGGCAAGCGGGGTCGGGGCAGGTGCAGGCCAGGAAGAACACCCCGGATCCCATGGCAGCGCCCACGGCGTCGGCCCGGCGCTGGTCGGTGGTTCGGGGATCGTCGGCGCAGGGTGTGGCGATCATGATGGCGAGGCGCTGTTGCATCAGCGCAGCGTCGGGCAGGCTGATGCGACCGTGCACGGTGACGGTGCCGGTGTTCTCGTCGGTGTAGTCGCCGACGTTGAAATAGCGGCCCCGCATGGCGTTGCGGACGCGGCGCACGGCGTCGGGGTCGTGGCGGTGGATCCAGACGTCGATGGCCTGAGCGAGTTTGGCATCGGACAAATCGCCCCAGGCAGCGGCTGTTCGGCCAGGGCGGTGTCGATGGCCGGGAGCGCCGCCTGACCGACCAGGAAGGTGCGCCAGGCGATGGTGGCGATCATGGTGGCGCTGATTTCGCCGGCGAGGAAGCGGGCGCCGACCTTGGGGAGCCGGTCGCGCAGTGTCAGGGCGAGGTCGATGAGGCCGAGGGCTTTGCCGTGGCGCAGCGCCAGCGCGCAGCTGATGTGGGCGGCAGCGGCGTCCGTGTCGTCGATGGCGAGGCGTTCGCGGAGCTCGCCGGCGACGGCGCGGCGGTGCAGTTCGGCGATCGCGGCCAGTTTGCGGGCTTCGGCGGCTGAGGCGGTGGCGGCCCACCCGCTGATGGACTGGACCAGCACGGAATCGCTGACGGTACCCATCGCCGTGGGCCCTGGAAGCGATCCGTCGAACATGTGTACTGCTTATCTGCTTAAGTGGACCTATGCTGTTCAGCGTGGGTGTCGAGGGCGCTCCCGTGGGCGGTGTGGACTACCCGCGGACCTATCAAGAATTCCGGGCGTGGTTTCCCGATGACGCCTCG
>NZ_LMVQ01000108.1 GCF_001545925.1 Mycobacterium sp. NAZ190054
CGGGACTGGCCAGAAGCGGTGGACGATGCGCTGGAAACCAGCACTGAATGCCTTCGCGATCACCTTCGCCGACCGCATGCCGGGAAGCGAAACTGCCTAACAGAAGACGCCGCTTACACCGTTAATCGGACAGTCCCCGAGACACCACAATGGTGCCCCCGGCAGGATTCGAACCTGCGACACCGGCTTTAGGAGAGCCGTGCTCTATCCCCTGAGCTACGAGGGCGTTGCCGGAGGCAGCTTACCCGCCTCATGCCTCGGGCCGACAATGGCCGATCCTCGAGCGCTGATCCTGCGACGGCTACCTGAGGACCTCGATCACCTTGGCGAACGCCTCGGCATGACGCATCTGCACGATGAGGTAGCTGATGCCGTAGACGTCGCGGTAGCCACGAATCCGCTCGGCGATCTCCTCGGTGGAGCCGGACAGCACCCCAGGGTGGCGCAGCAGCTCCTCGTCGGAGAGCCCCGGCAGCGAGATCCGCGGAATGGTCAGATCGGGCCGGCCCGATCCGTCGACCGGCATCGCCGTGATCGCGAGGTTGAGCTCCAGACCGTCGAACCGGGCGCCGGCCGCCTCCCGCACGAACGCGATCCGCTCGGCCAGTGGATCGGCGTCCGCGGACGCCGCCCGGTCACCCCCGGTGAGACCCACGATGTGTGCCGAGCGCGCCGCGATCCGCAGCACCCGGTCGCCGTTGCCGGCGATCATGACCGGGACGTCGGGCAGGTGTGTGGCCATGTACTCCGTGGTCAGCTTCAGATGGTCGACGCGCTCGCGGGCGCTCGGGAACGGGATGCCGGCGGCGTCGAACTCCTCTTTGACATAGCCGGTGCCCAGCCCGAGCTCGAAGCGTCCGTCGCTGACGTCGCGCAGCGCCGCGACGTCGCGGGCCAGCAGCGCGGGACGGTAGAACGCCGCGTTGATGACGAACGTGCCGACCCGCAGCGTCGAGGTCGCCGTCGCGACCGCCGTCAGCACCGGGAACGGCGCCGGGCCGCCCAGATGGTCGGGGACATGCAGCACGTCGTAGCCCAGGCCCTCGGCCCGTCGGGCGCTCTCGGCGACTTGCGTGCGTGAACCGGTGCGCGTCACGCCGACACCGAACCGGAAGTTCTTGGCCACATCGTGATCGTAGAGCGAGGTTTGAATTCGAATCGGCACGGGCATATACGCGATCGGCTTTCATCACCCCGATCCGGCCCGTCGTCGAATTATCCGACGGGCCGGATCAAATTTTCGTTAGGGCGCAGACATGACAGAAGTTCCGACACTGGGTGTCGAGGAGGAGTTCCTCCTCGTCGACCCGGCGTCCGGTGCGCCCGCGGCCCTCAACCGGCAGGTCGCCGCACGCGCCGCGGCGACGGACGTCGAGTTGCAGCTCGAGCTGACCAGCTGCCAGGTGGAGACCACCACCGGCGTCGTCGCCGACGCCGGGGAACTGTGCGAGCAGTTGCTGCGGTTACGGCGCACCTCGGCCGCAGCGGCCGAGCGGGCCGGCGCGCGCCTGCTCGCCGTCGGGTTGCCGCCGACCCTGCCGCACGACTTCCCGGTCACCGACACGCCGCGGTACCGCGACATCGGCGACCGGTACGGCATGATCGCCCACGAACAGGGCATCTGTGGCTGCCACGTACACGTCGCGGTGCCCGACCGGGACGCCGCGGTCGCCGTCAGCAACCGGTTGCGGCCCTGGCTGCCGCTGCTGCTCGCGCTCACCGCGAACTCCGCGATCTACCGCAACGCCGACACCGGGCACGCGAGCTGGCGCAGCGTGCTGTGGGCCCGCTGGCCCAGCGCCGGGCCACCGCCGCACTTCGACTCCGCCGACGAGTACGACGCCGCCGTGCAGATGCTCGCCCACACCGGCGTGATCCGCGACGACGGAATGGTCTATTGGGATGTGCGGCCGTCGGCCCACTTTCCGACCGTCGAGGTGCGGGTCGCCGACGTGCCCGCGACGGTGGCCGAGACCGTGTTGTTCGCCGCGCTGGTCCGCGGCTGCGCGATGACGGCCCTCGACGACGAGCGGCGCGGCGAGCCCGTGTTGCCGCTGGCGCCGTATGCGCTCAAGGCGGCGTATTGGAAGGCGGCCCGGGAAGGCCTCGACGGCGACGGTGTCGACCTGGAGAATCACACGGCCGCGCCGATGCCCGCACTGCTGGCCGGCCTGGTCGAAGAGATCCGGCCCGCCCTCGAGGCCACCGGCGATCTCCCGCTGGTCACCGCCGGGCTGGACCGGGTCGTCGACGTCGGCAACGGGGCGGTACGGCAGCGGCGTGCCTGGCGCAGAGCCCATGACGTCGGCGACGTGCTGGCCGAAGCCGCCGTGGCGACGCTCGAGGACGCTCCGTGAGCGGGAGCGCCGCCTGCCTACCGGGACGGTAGGCGCCACGAGCGGGCCGCGCGGACCAGGCCCTGGACCAGTGCGGAGGTCGCGGGGGACAGCCCGTCGTCGCCGGGGATACCGCTGCGGGGACTGGTGCCGCGCACCCGCGGCGAGAGTTCGAGTTGAGTGCCGCCGCCGCGGACGCGGTTGACCGGGTTGTCCGGGTGCAGCCCGCGCAGTTCCTTCGGGATCGCGTCCAGGTCGGTGACGACGTGGTAGCCGGAGATGTCGATGTGGTGGGCGACATGCTCAGCCAGGCCCCGGTTGCGGCCGCCGGCCAGAATCTGGGTGCTGCGGCCCAGCCGGCCGTAGCCGTGCAGCGACACCGCCACCTCGACATGGTCGAGGAACTCCGCCAGCCGACCCGACTGCGCGGGGTCGTAGCCGGCCGACGGCAGGTGGTGCGGGTAATGGTCGGGATGGCGCACCACATACAGCGACGCGTCCGCGGCGTCGGCGGCGCGTTCGGCGATGACGTCGGTCATCTGCTCCAGACCGCCGCCGTGGATGGCCAGAAACCCGAACCGGGAGCGCAGCACCGCGTCCTCGATGACGGCCGGGTCACCGAGTAGTTCGGAAAGGTTCTGTGGGCCAACGGAGTCGGTGCTATGACGGCGTTGCGGCCAATGGGTGGGGTCCCATTTCTCGAGGAACTGGATCCAGCTGCCGGGCAGGCCGTGATGGCGGGCACCGGCGAGGATGCGTTCGAGGTAACCGGGACGCGGCGGACCGGCTTCGACCCGGTGGTCGATGTACACCCACGCGGTCGACGGCCCGTGCTCGGTCATCACCGTCAGCGCGTCGCGCCGGTAACGCACCGGAACCCCCTCGGCGCTGTCCAGGGTGGCCAGGTCGCGGTCGGAGAGCTGCCAGACCACACCGTGCACCTCGCCACCGGTGAGCGGTTCCACCGTCGCGACGCCGCGCTCGTTGATCAGCCAGTCGTGGTCGGCCAGCGTGGCTCGGCGCGGGTCGGTGGCGTCGGGGCATCGGTGCGCCATCTGCTGCACGCACAGATTGGATCCGTACGCGAAGTAGAAGTGCCGGCCACTCATTCAGCCGGTCAGCGTGAGATAGATCAGCGCCACGTTCAGCAGCGTAATGAGGCCGGCGACGATCCAGCCAAACGTCGTGGTCATCCGGTGGTTGACGTCAACGCCCATCAGCCGCGCGTCGGCGGTGAGCCGGATCAGCGGGATCAGCGCGAACGGGATGCCGAACGACAGCACGACCTGCGAGAGCACCAGCGCTCGGCTGGGGTCGACACCCACGGCCAGGATCGCGAGCGCGGGCAGCAAGGTGATCAGCCGACGGCTGATCATCGGCACCGATCGGCGGATGAGGCCCTGCATGATCATCGCGCCGGCGTAGGCGCCGACCGAGGAGGACGCCAGCCCGGACGCCAGCAGGCCGATCGCGAACAGCAGGGCGACGGTGGGACCGAGCGCGTTCTGCACGGCGGCGTGGGCGCCCTCGATCGAGTCGGTGTTCTCCACGCCCTGCAGGTTGGTCGCGGCGACGAGCAGCATGGACAGGTTCACCGCGCCCGCCACGAGCATCGCGAGGCCGACGTCCCACCGGGTGATGCGCAGCAGCGCCCGCCGTTCCGGACCCGGTTCGGGATGACCGTGCCGGTCGCGGGCCAGCCCCGAATGGAGATAGACGGCGTGCGGCATGACCGTCGCGCCGAGCATCGCCGCCGCGAGGAGAATGCTCTCGGCGCCGTCGAACCGGGGAATCAGGCCCGCGGCGGCGTCGGCGACCGGCGGAGGCGATGCGAAAAGACTTGTCAGGAAACCGATCGCGATGACCAGCAGCAGGCCGGTGATGACCCGCTCGAACATCTGTTGTCCGCGGTGGTCTTTGACCACCAGCAAGACCAGCGAGACCGCCCCGGTGATCACGCCGCCGACCAGCAGCGGCAGATCGAACAGCAGGTACAGCGCGATCGCGCCGCCCACCACCTCGGCGAGATCTGTTGCCATGGCGACCAATTCGGCCTGAACCCAGTAGGCCAGCCGGGTCGGCCGTCCCATCCGCACGCCGACGGCCTCGGGGAGTGAGGCGCCGGTCACCAGCCCGAGCTTGGCCGACAGGTACTGCACCAGACAGGCCATCAGGTTGGCGACGACGATGACCCACAGCAGCAGGAACCCGAACTGTGCGCCCGCGCTGACGTTCGCCGCCACGTTGCCCGGGTCGACGTAGGCGATGGCGGCGACGAACGCGGGGCCGAGCAGGATCCAGCGCGACCGCGTCCGCGCTTCGGCCTGCCGCGTCACGACGCCCCTCTTCCATCCGGTACTTCGAATAGAAAAGTTAGGTTAGCCGAAACCTCAGTGCGGGGCCAGGGTCGGGTGACCGACCCGGCCGGTTCACCAGGGGCCGAGACCGTACGCGCCGACCAACGGCCAGACCCCGATGCCCGACCAGCCGCCGTAGTTCCACGGCGGTGGTGTCGTGGTGATCTGAGTGCTTCCGTTGGTTTCGCAGAACGTCACCGTCTTGCCGATGTCGGCGCAGTCGGGAGCGGCTGTGGCGGTGGGCGCGGTCAGTACGGCGGCGACGCCGAGGCCCACGACAAGTGCGGGGGCATACCGCGACACGATGCTCACGGCGTCAGAAGATGAACGGGCCGTAGCCTTCCCACGGGAACATGCCGCCGCCGTACCACGGCTGTGCGTACATCCCGGGGGTCGAGCTGATCTGGGCGTTGCCCGGTGACTCGCACACTTCGGTCCTGCCGCCGGCGCCCGCAGAGGTGGTGGCGCAGTTCGGCTGGGCGGACGCCGCAGGGGCTGCGGCGATGGCCACGGAAGCACCGCCGGCGACGAGGAGGGCGGCGAGGGTGCTCAGGCGAGCCTTCATTTTCAGGATCCTTCCAGGCAGGGTCATCGCTTAGCGTACAGACCTTTGCCAGTTATGGGTGGTAACTGTCGCGCAGTCAGGATTCCGGGCGCAGCGTCGATCACCGCCGGTATCGCGTTGACCACCCGGGCGGCGGTGGCGACGAGGCCGGCGTGGTTGTGGTCGCCGTTGGGACTGCTCAGGCACAGGTCGAGCGTGTAGGACGGTTCCCCGGTGATCTCGATCCGGTAGGACCCCCCGTGCTGCGCGGGCTGCGGCCACTCCGGACACAGGTCGTCGCGTAACCGGGTCACATGCTCGAGGACGACAGCGACGTCGCCGTCTTTCATCCCGCGCACCTCGAAGCGGAGCGCTGCGGTGGTGCCCTTCTCGATCCGGCCGGCGGCGATGTCGAAAGCCTCTGGCGCGGGCACCCTTTCATGCGTCTCGGTCACCGCGTCCAGTTCGATTCCGAGCCCGGCGGCCAACTGGCGCACCACCGAACCCCAGGCCAGGCTCAGCACCCCCGGCTGCAGCAACATCGGCGTCTCGTCCAGGCTGCCGCCGAAACCCATCACGTCGAACATGACCTGGGCGCTGTCGTAGGTGTCGTAGTTGATGATCTCCATGCAGCGGATCTGCTGGATGTTCTGGCAGGTTCCGGCGAGTGCCATCGGCAGCAGGTCGTTGGCGAAGCCCGGATCGATGCCGTTGACGAAGATGGTCGAAGATCCCTTCTGGGCGGCGTCCTCGATGGGGGAGATCAGTTCGTCGGGCAGCACCTGCCACGGATGCTGGAGGAAGACGGCGCTGCTGCCGACGACGTTGACGCCCGCGGCCAGGATCCGCCGGTAGTCCTCGAGTGCCTCGGGCAACCGGTTGTCGGCCAGCGCGGTGTAGACCGCGCACTCCGGCTGGGTCGCCAGCACCGCGTCGAGGTCGGTGGTCGCCAGGACGCCGGTCGAAAGCTGCAGTCCCGCAAGCTCTGCGGCGTCCTTGCCGGCCTTGGACTCGGAGGACACCCACACCGCGGCGAGCTCGAAGCGCGGGTCGGTGATCAGCTGCGCGAGCGCGTGCTTGCCGACGTTTCCGGTGCCGATCGCGACGACTTTGATGGCCATGGATGGCTCCTCACAGATCCGGGATGGGCATGTCGAGGTTCGGGAAGGTCAGTCCGCCGTCGACTTCGAGCGTCTTCCCGGTCAGATAGCTGCCGGCCGGCGAGGCGAGATAGACCGCCGCCGCGGCGATGTCGAGCGGGTCGCCGAGCCGCCGCAGCGGTGTGGCCTTCTCCATCGGCCCGCGCAGCTCGTCGTTGTCGGCCACGATCTCCAGCGCCGAGGTCAGGATCGAGCCGGGGGCGATCGCGTTCACCCGGATCCGCGGCGCCAGGTCGAGCGCCGACAATCGGGTGTAGTGCGCCAGGGCCGCTTTGGCGGTGCCGTAGGCGGCGAAACCCCGGCCGGCCAGTCGGCCCATCGTCGAGGTGATGTTGATGATGCTGCCGCCGCCGGAATGCTCCAGCATCAACGGAACCGCCGCGGTGGTCAGCGCGTGTGCGGTCGCCACGTTGAACGCGAAGGCGTCGCGCATGTCCTTGGCCGAGGTGTTCAGCAGCGCGTTCGGCATGGTGCCGCCGACGTTGTTGACGACGATGTCTAGTCGGCCGAACGCGTCGACGGCCTGCGCCGCCAACGCCGCGGTGTCCTCGGAGTGGGCGAGGTCGGCGGCGACGACGTGAGCCCGCCGCCCGGTCGCCTCGATCTGCCCGGCCACCTCCTCGAGCTGAGGTCGGGTACGCGCGGCAATCAGCACGTCAGCGCCCGCTTCGGCGAACGCCAGCGCCATCGCCGCACCCAGGCCGCGGCCCGCGCCGGTCACCACCGCCACCTGATCGTCGAGTCGGAACCGGTCCAGAATCACATGCGCCTCCCAATCGTCACCGGGCGCCACGCTAGCAAGGAGTTCCGGTCGGGGTGACCGGTTTCTGGAACACGTTCTACTTGGCAGGCGGTGCGTGGTCACGTGCGGGGTGAACTGATTTGCGTGACCCGAGGGCGTTTTTCGGGCAGAAACCCGCCGTAGGGTTACGCAACTTGCGCGCCGCGATACCCGGAACCCGCCCCTGAGCGGCGTCTGCCCGCGCTGTGGCATCAGTTGTCACAGGAGTCCGGGTATTGCCGAAGAACTGCGACCGGATCGCTGCGAAAGTCGGATATCTGGGACTCGTCGTGCCTGTGATGTTTGACCAACAAGGCGACGCCAACCCCTGGGCCGCGAACGTACGGTTTGTGACGGCATGGAGCCGAATGTCGTCACAATGCGTACGTTCGCGGACTGGTCCCGCCGGTCTACTTCTTCGCCGGGGCCTTCTTCGCGGCCTTCTTGGCCGGGGCCTTCTTCGCCGCCGTCTTCTTCGCGGCCTTCTTGGCCGGCGCCTTCTTCGCGGGTTCGTCGCCGTCATCGTCGGACGAGCCCGAGGACCGGCTCGACGAGCCCTGCTGTTTGCGGGCCTTCACACTGGCCTCCAGCTTGGCCAACAGATCGGACACGTCCTCGGTCTCGTCGAGCTCCTGCGGCTGCTCTTCGGTGGTGAACGCTTCGCCGCCTTCGAGTTTCGCCTGGATCAGCTCGTGCAGCTGTTCCTGGTAGTCGTCGTGGTAGCGGTCCGGGTTGAAGTCGTCGGTCATCGAGTCGACGACCTGGCTGGCCATCTTCAGCTCGGCGGGTTTGACGTCGACCTTCTTGTCGAGCACCGGGAAATCGGGGTCGCGGATCTCGTCGGGCCACAGCAGCGTGTGGATCATCATCACGTCGCGCTTGCTGAAATCCTTGACCCGCAGCGCGGCCAACCGGGTCTTGTTGCGCAGCGCGAAGTTCACGATGGCGACCCGGTCGGTATCCATCAACGTCTTGGCGAGCAGCACATACGACTTCGAGGACTTCCCTTCGGGCTCCAGGAAGTACGAGCGGTCGTACATCAGCGGATCCAGGTCGCTCGCCGGCACGAACTCCAGCACCTCGATCTCGCGGCTGCGTTCCTCGGGCAGCGTGGCGATGTCGTCGTCGGTGATGATGACCGTCTGCCCGTCGTCGGATTCGTAGGCCTTGGCGATGTCGCGGTACTCGACGACCTCGCCGCACACCTCGCAGACCCGCTTGTAGCGGATGCGGCCGTTGTCCTTCTCGTGCACCTGATGGAACTTGATGTCGTGGTCCTCGGTGGCGCTGTACACCTTGACCGGGACATTGACCAGCCCGAACGCGATGGAGCCCTTCCAGATGGACCGCATCAGCCCAGTATGTCCGATGCGGCGGCGCGATCGCGGCTGACACGGTCGGGCAGGTCCGCCCCGGCGCGCGCCACCGTCAGCGCCGCCGTCAGCGTCGCCGCCCGCACGGCGTCCTTCACCGATCCGTTCCCTTCGTGCAGTCGTCGAGGCAGTGTGTCACAACCACAATGTCCGCACGCGTCGATCAGACGCAATATCGGCTCCGCCGATCTGCCCGGCCGGTGTTTGTCCGCCGCTCGGCCGGGTAGTCACGGAGAGTGTCGACTCATGCCGCCGAGCCCTCCGAGATCACCAGTTCACCGGTAGTCCGTCGCGAGACGTCGGCGTCTCGGGTGCAGGTGTGGAACGTCGTCGCCGATGGCTGGACCTACTCCCAATGGGTGGTCGGGAACAGCCGCATGCGCGCGGTGGATCCGAAGTGGCCGCAGCCGGGCAGCACGATCCACCACTCGATCGGTGTGTGGCCCGCCGTGATCAACGACAGCACCGTCGTCGAGTCCTGCACCCCCGAGCACGAACTTGTCCTGATCGCCAACGGCCGCCCTTTCGGCAAGGCGCGGATCACGCTTCGGCTGCACGACCTCGAGGGCGGTGGATGCCTCATCGAGATGGCCGAGGTGCCGGTGTCGCCGCCGATGAGCTGGTTGCCCGAACGCGTGGCGCTGGCCATCGCCTTCCCGCGCAACCGCGAGACGACGTGGCGGTTGGCCGTGATGGCCGAACGCCGCGCCTCGGATGACGACTAGCCCCTCGGCGACCGACACCGCTGACGCTGTGGTGATCGGCGCGGGTCACCACGGTCTGGTCGCCGCCGCGTTGCTCGCCGACGCCGGCTGGGATGTCGTCGTCCTCGAGGCACAGCAGGAACCCGGCGGCGCTGTGCGCAGCGCCGAGCTGGTTCCCGGTTATGTCAGCGACCTGTACAGCGCGTTCTATCCGCTGTCGGCGGCCTCCCCCGTGCTGCAGTCGCTGTCCCTGGAGGACCACGGGCTGCGCTGGTCGCACGCCCCGGCGGTGGTGGGGCATGCCGGCTCCGCCGACGACGCCGACGCGCCGGTGATCTATCGCGACATCGACCGCACCGCAGCCGAACTCGACCGTCGGCAGGTCGGTGACGGCCGGCGCTGGATCGAGGCGTTCGAACTGTACAAACGCATCGACAAGGCATTGCTGGCCACGCTGTTCGCACCGTTCCCGCCGGTGCGGGGACCGGTCGGGATGCTCCGCAGCATCGGCACCGCCGAGGCGTTGCGGATGGCCCATCTGCTGCTGCTGCCCGCCGGAGAGCTGGCCCGCAACCTGTTCTCCGGTGAGGCGGCGCGTTTGCTGGTGCTCGGCAACGCGATGCACGCCGACGTCCCCGTCGACGCCCCCGGCAGCGGAGTCATGGGTTACCTGATGATGATGCTCGCCCAGGACGGCGGCTTCCCTGTCCCGGTCGGCGGCGCGGGACAGTTGACAGGCGCACTGGTGCGGCGTGCCGAGGCCGCCGGCGCACGTGTCGAGTGCGGCCGCCGGGTCGACTCGATCGAGCTGCGTGGCCGTCGGGCCACAGCGGTCCGGTGCGCCGACGGGCGCGTTGTACGCTGCCGCCGCGCCGTGATCGCGAACACCTCGGCGCCGGCGTTGTACCGCCACCTGCTGCCCTCCGACGCGTTGCCACCGCGTCTGAACGACGGGCTGGACCGGTTCGTGTGGGACACCCCGGTGCTCAAGATCAACTACGCCCTCGACGCGCCGATTCCGTGGCGCTCCGCCGGCCTGGCCGAAGCCGGGACCGTGCATCTCGGCGCCGACCACGCCGGGCTGATCCGGTGGATGGCCGATCTGAACACCGGAACCCTGCCCGAGTCGCCGTTCCTGCTGTTCGGGCAGATGACGACGGCGGACCCCAGCCGTTCACCGGCCGGAACCGAAAGCGCCTGGGCCTACACGCATCTGCCGCGCGAAATGGCCGACGACGTGTCGGCCGACAAAGTCGCCGAGGCCGTCGACGCAGTGGTGGAGCGGCACGCCCCGGGCTTCCGGGACCACGTCGTCGGGAAGGTGGTGCAGCGTCCGTCAGACCTGGAGCGCAGCGACGCGAATCTGCACGCCGGTGCCGTCAACGGCGGCACTGCGCAGCTGTTCCAGCAGCTGATCTTCCGGCCGATGCCGGGCCAGGGCCGCGCTCAGACACCCCTGGACAACGTCTTCCTCGGCAGCGCCTCCGCTTCGCCCGGTGGTGGCGTCCACGGCACCTGCGGCCGGGATGTCGACCGGTTGCGCGCCGCCGACCGCCGCCGCCACCGCGTCGGCCTTGCCGGCTCCCGCCACCACCAG
>NZ_LMVQ01000109.1 GCF_001545925.1 Mycobacterium sp. NAZ190054
GACAAACAGGCCGCCGCCGAACCCATCGCCGAACAACGTCAAATCGCCTAACATTCACCACGACTCGTTGATCACCACGCGTGCACCCACGCCGATCCGAAGTCCACCACCCCAAGGGGCACTATCGTCGACAAGCGGTCTGAGCGCGGCGTTGCCGAACTCCGGCATGGCATCGGATGAAGATTGCTAGATCTGCAAAACAGTTCACAGTAAACTCCCACCAAATTTGTCTTGACCTGCGTCTAGGCGCGATCTTGAAACCTATTTTCGGTTTTCCTCCCGAGATTGCTGTGATCTTGGCTCGCGGTCGTTATCTTCAGCTCTGTCGTCAAGAGTTCTTGCTCTCAGGGTGAGGCTGTCGCAGAAATCAAAGGGGGGTCATGCCTTACTTCGGCTCGTTCGTCACCGCAGGCGTGGCGCTGGTGGGGGCCGGCGCCATCGTCGTCGCCCCGGTCACGCCACCGACCGCGCAGATGAGGACCGTCGGCATGCCGGTGAACCTCAGCGCCGCGACCACCGCAGAGGTCTGCGGCGATGCCGCCGTGGCGCTGTGTGGACCGTCCGGTTCCGCGCAGCCCGCCACGGCGGGCACCGCGGTCGCCGCGGCGCCGAGCATCTTCAACATCCCGGCGAATCTGTTCATCGCGCTGGCCAACATCCCGTACAACTTCTTCAATGCCCTGGGTCAGGGCGACGTGAACCTCGGCGACCTGACCGACAGCCAGTTCAGCTTCGTCAACTCCCGAAACGGCATCGATCTGAACCAGACCGGCGTGGTCGGGCTGACGGCGGACCTCGAATATGGCGGCAGCTGGTGGGTGTATCACCCGTTCAACGTGCTGGGCACCGACCCGGCCGATATCGCCCGCTACCAGGCACTGGTCAATGTGCTGCTGCCGTTCCCCGCATTGTCGGTGGGGCTGGGCAACATCCTGGCGGCAGTGGCCGCCTCGCAGCTCCCGATGAACGTGGGGTGCACCGGGACCAACGTCGGAGCGTGCGATCGTCCCGACCAGATCCTGTCGACGATGTTCGACCTGCGCCACATCGTCGCTCTCTTCTCGCCCGGGGGTTACACCTTCCCGGAGGTGCGGAATCCGATCACCTGCAGTCCGGATGGGTTGTGCGACATCAAGGATCCCGACGGGGTGACCGAGCCCTGGTCGCAGCAGAACTCTGCGCTCAACATCTTCACGCCGTTCCAGAACTTCTTCGACGCCCTCACCGAGACACCGGATTTCAGCCAGATCAGATTCCCGACCCTGGACATGATCGTGAACACCATCACGAACTTGATCCGGGGGTTGAACACCGCGTTCAATCCCTTCGTGCTGGGCACCCAGTGTGGCTTGTGCTCCCTGTTCGTTCCGGTCCCGCCGGGCGTCACGCGGCCCGGTTCGACCAATCCGGATACGCGGATCCAGGGCGTGCCGGGCACCGAGAACGCGACGACCGATGATGTGACAACCGAATCGACGGATGAGAACGAACCGGGTCAGACCGAGGCGGCCACTTCTCCACGCCAGCGCCAGCTTTCGCGTCAGGAATCAGCCGACGAGCCGAAAGCTGCGGTGGATTCCGAGGAGTCGTCGACGGACGACTACGACGAGACGTCACCGCCGACCGACGACGTGCGGAGGGGACACGTCGACGGCAGCGGTGACGCGCCGCCGCGGACCTTCGCCGACGACGAGGAGGGTTCGGCGAAGGTCCGCGACGGCGGCAACACCGAGGGCCGCGATGGCGGCGACACGAAGGGCCGCGACGGCGGTGACACGAAGGGCCGCGACGGAGGTGACACCGCCGGGAAGGACCGGGAGGCTGCCTGACCGCAGGGGCGCACCAACGTCGCCGAACAGCTCGAACTGCGGCTCGACCGCTCTGAAGGAGACGTGGTGTCAGTCCCTTGGCCCGGTCGATGCGGGTCAATCGACCACGAGCGACCAGGTGTCCGGCAATCCGCTGACTTTGGCGGCCTGCCCTTCGGCGTCGAGGCACACCGTGGTGTCCCCGAACGTCAGGTCGGTCAGGGTGACCCTGCCCCAGCTCGCGGGCAGACGCGGTGACACCGTGAGCCGACGCTTGGGCACGTCGGGTTGCAGACCCAGGAAGCTGCGCACGAGCAGCAGCGGGGCCGCGCTGGCCCACGCCTGCGGTGAGCACGACGTCGGGTACGGCACCGGGACACCGAACTGTGCGCGGGGGAAGCCGCAGTACAGTTCGGGCAGCCGGCCACCGAATGACGCTGCGGCATCGACGATTCCGGTGGCCAGGTGCTCGGCGAGCGCCACCGCGCCGGGCAGGTGCCGGTAGCGCAACAGCCCCGCCACCGTGATCGCGGTGTCGTGCGGCCACACCGACCCGTTGTGATAGCTCATCGGGTTGTAGGCGCCCATCGTGGTGGCCAGGGTGCGCAGCCCGAACCCGGTGTCCATGGCCTCGTCCGACAGCCGCTCGACCAGCGCCGCGGCGTGCTCGTCGGACGCGATGCCTGCCCACAGGCAGTGCCCCACGTTGCTGGTCAACGCGTCGACGGGGCGTTTGTCACGGTCCAGCGCCACGGCGTAGTACCCGCGATCCGGGAGCCAGAACTGCGTCAGGAACTTGTCGCGGAACTCCCCGGCCTCGGTGCGGAGCCGGTCGGCGGTGGCGCTGTCGCCGAGGCCGTCGGCCAGCTCGGCGCGGGACAGCAGTGCGGCGTAGTGGTAGGCCTGCACTTCGCACAGCGCGATCGGCGGGTCCGCGAGTCGTCCGGCGGCGTCGTTGATGCCGTCGAAGCTGTCCTTCCAGCCCTGGTTGATCAATCCGCGGTCGGTGGCGCGCTGGTACTCGATGAAGCCGTCGCCGTCGCGATCGCCGTGCTCGAACGCCCACCGCAGCGCGGCGTCGGCCGCGGGCAGCAGGCCGAGCACGGCCTCGTCGTCGACACCCCACCGTCGGCTCTCCGCCAGCAGGACCACGAAAAGCGGTGTGGCGTCCACTGATCCGTAGTACACGTTGCCGCCGAGGATGTCGCCGCTGTCCGGGCCGCGGCGGATCTCGTGCATGATCCGGCCGGGCTCTTCCTCGGTGATCGGGTCGATCCGCCGGCCCTGGGTGTCCGCCAGTTGCTGCAGCGTGCCCAGGGACAGCGCCACCTCCAGCGGTAGCGCCATCCATGCCGTGAGCAGGCTGTCACGCCCGAACAGCGTCATGAACCACGGTGCACCCGCCGCCACGAACGAGCGGCGGGTGCCGCGTTCGTCGTGCATGAGCAGTGCGCCGAGATCACTCTCGGTCTGCTGCAGCACCGCGGTCAGCTCCGGGTGGTCGGTGCCGATGGTGGTGGCGCTGTTGCGCCACCGTTCGATCTTGCGGCCCGGGCCGCTGCGCTCGGGACGCTGCCCACGCTGAAATCTGGTGCTGAGCTTGTGATTTCCCCACGTCGGCTGTGCGACGATCTCGGTCTGCCACACCTGAGCGGGTTCGATCACCGTCCGCCAGGTCAGCGTGCCCGGGGAGATGATCGGATCGGCCGACGCGGTGAGTACCACACCCCGCATGGACTCACCGCGTTCCCGCAGTATCAGCTCGCCGTCGCCGACCGACATCTCGGCGGCGTTGCCCGAAACCCGGCCCTCCTTCACCGCGAACAGGTCGGCGAAGTCGCCGTCGACGTGGAGTACCAGCGTCACCACGGTGGACTCCCGGTCGAGGTTGTGCACGGTGACGACCTCGCGCATGCCGTCGGCCACCAGGCGTTCCCGGGTGATCAGCAGCGTGCTGTCCGCGCGGCCCGGCGCTGGTGCGCGACGCGAGATGAACTGTCCGGTAAAGGCTTCGGAGGTCTGCACGGTCAACGGCTCCGGAGCGGCCCCGTCGAGGCGCAGTTCCCACCGGGACAGGATGCGCGCATCGCGGAAGAACAGGCCGTGGGACCGGTTCGCGATGTCACCGTGGCTGTCCGACAGGCAGAACGTGCCGCCCTCGACCAGTGTCACGGTGTCACCGCCGCCGGTGTGTGCCGGCGCACCGGCGTTCAGCACGCCGGAGCCCGCCATCATGCGTGAGCCTCCGAACGCGCGGACGTGCGGTCCCGAGCCGGGGCCGCAGACGCGGCCGCCCGGCGGCGCCAGCGGGGTGCCCGCCGGCGTGTGCGGCGGCGGTCGGCGACCTCGTAGTAGATCTGTTCGTAACCCGCACCGAACTGCGCGACAGTGAAATTCGACGCCACGTGCCGCCGGCACGCCGCCGGATCCAGCGCCCGCGAGGCCTCGATCGCCGTCGGCAACGCGTCGGGATCATCGCAGATGACGCCGGTGACACCGTCGTCGATCACCTCGGGCACGGCCCCGCCCCGCAACGCCACCACCGGTGTGCCGCACGCCATGGCCTCGATCATCACCATCCCGAACGGCTCCTCCCACTGCACCGGGAACAGCACGCACCGGGCGTTGGCGAGCAGGCGGCGTTTGCTGGTCGCGTCCGCCTCGCCGAACACCGTGTCCGAATCGGTCAGCAACGGCGCGACCCGCTCCTCGAAATACGCTTTCTCCGAAGGCTCGTCGCACTTTCCGGCCAGCACCAGCGGCACGCCGGCGCGGTGGGCCGCCTCCAACGCCAGGTGTGCCCCCTTGTACGGCGCGTAGCGGCCGAGGAACAGCGCATAGTCCTGCTTCTCGGCCTGGAACGGCCAGTCCTCGATCCGCAGTGCGTTGTGCACCCGGCCGACCCAGTTGAGGTCCGGTGCCAGTTGGCGCTGGCGGTCGCTGATCGCGATCAGGCCGGCGTCGCCGCCCAGGGCCCGGTAGTAGGGGAGGAGGTCGTCGTCGATGGGTCCGTGCACGGTGACCACGGTGGGCAGACCGAGCGCGGAGTAGATCGCGGCGTTGAGCGGTCCGGCCAGGGTGTGGTCGTGCACGACGTCGATGCCGTCCTCGACGGCGAGCTTGGTGATGGCGCGGCGGACCTTCAAGGCGTGCATGACTTCCGGATACGGTTCACCCAGCCGATCGTTGAGGGTGCGCTCCCACACCGGGAGGAAATCGGCGGCGGTCCCCGGTTCACCGGCCCCAATCAGGGTGACCCGATGGCCGCGAGCCACGAGCGCGTCGGCGAGGTCCCCGACGACGGCCTCGGTGCCGCCGTAGCCCTTGGGGGGCACGTCGAAGTACGGGGGCGCGATGAGCGCGATACGCAGGGGTTCGATCGTGGAATCGCTGACGATGTCAGTGCCGCTCACCAATGTCTCCTTCCAGCCGAGCAAGCATTAGCACTCTCATCCGACGAGTGCCAATTATGGCAAAGCCGGCAAAGGTTGCAACCCGGGGCGGGGGCAGCGGCGTCACGCGAGCGGCAGGTGTTGGCGTATGCGGCAGGCGATTTCACCGAGTGCATGGGTCAGGTCGGCTTCGGGCGGCGTGGCCAGCGCGAGCCGCAGCGCGTTCGGGACGCTCTTGGTCGTCGCGAAGGCGTCCGCGGTCGACACCAGGATTCCGGCCTCGGCGAGTTGGCGGGCGACGACGTCACTGCGTGCTTCCTCCGGCAGCGACAGCCACCCGATGTACGAACCCGGATGCCCGTGATAGCCCAGCGCGGCGAGTTCGGTACGCGCCAGGTGCTGCCGGTGCCGGGCATCGGCACGCCGCGCCGCCTCCAGTTGTTCGACCGTGCCGTCGGCCAGCCAGCGGGTGGCCAGCGCGACCGCGATCGTCGACGTGCCCCAACTGCTCGCGCGCAGTGCCCGGATCAGTGCGCCGCGCCGACGCTGCGGGGTCACCACGAACCCGAAGCGGATGCCGGGCGCCAGACTCTTCGACACCGAGCCGACATAGAACGTGCGCTCCGGGGCCAGCGCCGCGATCGGCGTGTGGCCGGGCTCGAGGAACGCGTAGACGCCGTCCTCGACGACCGCGAGGTCGTGGCGCAGCGCCAGCGCGGCCAGCCGCTCGCGCTCGGCCGCGCCCAGCACGAAGCCGAGCGGATTGTGAAGTGTCGGAGTGCAGTACAGCGCCGACACCGGTCGTCGCGCGCAGAGGCGCTCGAGGTGGTCCAGGTCCATCCCCGAGTGGTCGACCGGCACCGGCGCCAGTTCCAGCCGTCGCGCCGCGGCGATGAGTTTGACGCCGGGATAGGTGAGCGCGTCCACCGCCACGATCGATCCCGGGGTGGCGACCGTGCCGAGGACGGCGTCGAGGCCCTGCTGGCCGCCGGCGGTCAGCACGACGTTCTGGGGCGGGACGTCGATGCCGTGGCCGAGCAGATAGGTGGCCACCGCGGCCTGCCCGCGTGTGCGACCGCCGGGCGGTTCCTGCATCAGCAGCGCCGAGAGATCCCCCTCGGCGGCGAGCTCGCGCAGCGCGCGCCGCAACTGTTCGCCCTGCGCCGGCGCGAGCGGTTGGTTGAACGACAGGTCCGCGACGCGGCCCGCCGGTGTCCGGCGCGTCGGCTCCAGACCGGCGAACCCGCTGACGTCGCGCACGAAGGTGCCGCGGCCGGGTTCGCCGACGACCAGGCCGGCGTCGGTGAGCACGCGATACACCTTGGTCGCCGTGGCCACCGCGATGCCGTGCTTCTCGGCGAGCGCGCGGTGGGTCGGCAGCCGCGTCCCGGCGGGCAGCGCGCCGGCGCGGATCTGCGCGGCGATGTCGTCGGCGACCTCGGTGTGGCGGTGTATGCGCACCGGGCACCCACCTTGTCTGTAGGACAATTCTTTGATTGCACTATGCCAGCTACCTACCGTCGAGCCATGTCGAAGCCCCCCACCCTGCCCGTGTTGGAGTTCCTGAAGCAGCTGGTCAGCGGAGAAGTGGACGCCGCCGCCGAGATCCACATGCGGTATCCGACCGCGATCTCGGAGCTTCTGCGCTTCGACATCGAGTCCGTCGGCGCCGGCACCGCGTCGGTGCGCGTCAGAACCGATCCGGCTTGGCACGGCAACCAGCAGGGCACCGTGCACGGCGGTTTCCTCGTCGAGCTGGCCGACGCCGCGATCGGCACGGCGCACTCCACGCTGATGCAGCCCGGCGAGACGTTCACCAGCATCGACATCCGCGCGGCGTTCCTGCGTCCGGTGTGGTCGGACACCCTGACCGCGACCGCGTGGGCTCCGCACCGTGGCAACACGATCACCCATTACTGCTGCGACGTGGTGCGCGCGGACGGCAAGGTCGCCGCGACCGTCACCAGCACGGTGATGACGCTGCGCGGCGACGCGGCCAGGGGCCGGTGACCGGCACCGGACCTATCGTGGAGTGATGAGCAACGAGACGCCGCCCGACCGCACCGGAGCCCCCACCACCGTCACCCGGGAGGCCGGACGCTTCGTGATCGAGGTGGACGGCCGCAAGGTCGGGCTCGCCGACTTCCACGACCGTGACGGCCGCCGGATCTTCCCGCACACCGAAGTTCTCCCGCAGTTCCAAGGGCGCGGCCTGGCAACGATTCTCGTCGCCGAAGCGCTACGGGAGACCAAGGCAGAGGGCCTGCGCGTCGTCCCGACCTGCTGGATGGTCGCCGAATACGTCGACCGGCACCCGGAGTACGCGGACATCGCCGACCGGGCGTGAGCCCTAACCGAACATGGTCCGGGGCCGCTCCAGACGCACACCGTCGACCGTGATGTCGACCTTCTCGTTGTAGAACCCGATCAGCCCCGCGATCGCGCCGACCGCCGGCACGGGGTAGGTGTAGGTCCAGGCGAGGTCGCGGTGCAGTCCTGTGCCGGTCCGCACCGACCAGTAGGCCGAGGTGGTGCCCTTGTACGGACACACCGTCTGGGTGTCCGAGCGCTCCAGATGCTCGAACACCACATCGGTGCGGTCGATGTAATACCTTGTCGGCAAACTGGTTTCGAACAGCAGAATCGGACTGCGGGTATCGGCCAGCGGCACGCCGTCCAATTCGACCGCGACGTGGCGGTGTGAGCGCAGCGCATCCACCCGCGCATACGGGTTGCGCGGATGCTTGTAGATCGGCTCGTCCTCCTCGAACCACGTCAGCGCGTCCCACTCGAACTTCACCAACCCGGCGACCGGGCCGTCCCCGTCGTCGAAGACGCGTGCCGCCCCGTCGACCGTTGTGCCGCCGGCCACCAGCGAGAACAACCGGGACGGACCGAACTGCACCCGCTGGGCGTGTCCGTCGTCGCGCAGCAATTCGGTGCGCACATCACGCAGCGGGATGTAGTACTGCGGGTAATACGGGATCTCCCAGACATAACGTGCTGCGCCGGTGTCGAAGACCAACTCGGTGCCGAGATAGCCGCGGACGCGCCGCGGCACCGGTTCGACCCGGCCCCGGTGTCCGGCAGGCTGCGGGTAGTCGGGTGTGTCTGGAGTGCTCACGGTGCCCCCTCGGTCGGTGAAATACGCCCTCCCGTCGATTCTGCGCGCAAAGATGGACGTCGTGGATCGCGACGCAGGGCAGGAGACGAACTCGCTGTCCCGCCCCGTGGTTCTCGGCGCGGCGGCGATCGCCGGCGGGCTCGTCGTCGGGGTGGTGGGCGGCGCATTCCGCTGGTGCCTGCAGGCCGCCGAACGCATCCGCGTCGATCTGGTCGCGTGGGCGCACCAACTGCCGGGACCGGGCTGGCTGATACCGCTGACCGCGGTGGCCGCCTGCGCCGCGGTCGCCGCGCTGATCGTGCGCTGGGAACCGCTGGCGGTCGGCAGCGGCATCCCGCACGTCGAGGCGGTCTTCCTCGGTCGGGCGCCGGCGCCGCGCCTGCGGGTCGTCCCCGCCCGGTTCGCCGGCGGGGTCCTGGCCATCGGCTCCGGGCTCGTCCTCGGCCGCGAAGGCCCCACCGTGCACATGGGAGCTGCGATCGGAGCGCAGACCGCGCGGCGGACCCGGCTGCCCGAGGGGGAAGCCAGGACGATGCAGGCGGCGCTGAGCGGAGCCGGCCTCGCCGTCGCGTTCAACGCCCCGCTGGCGGGTGTGCTGTTCACCCTCGAAGAGGTCACGAAATCCTGGCGGCCACAGACCGTACTGGTGTCGGTGTTCGCGGCGGCGGCAGCGGTCGGCGGATCCCGGCTGCTGTTGGGCGACGACCCCGATTTCAGGGTGGGGCCGGTCGCCCCTCCCGATTTCGCCTGGCTCCCTTTGTTCCTCGTGTTCGGCGTGGGGACAGGACTGCTCGGGGCGGTCTACAACGTCGTGGTGCTGTGGGCGCTCGACCACCTCGGTGCGCTCCGCCGGGTGCCGGCTCCGGCGACGGCGGCCGCGATCGGCGCGGCCGTCGGGCTGCTGCTCTGGGTGGCGCCGTTGACCGTCGGCGACGGGGACACGCTGACCCAGATGCTGCTCGACGGGCACGATCTCGTCCTGCCGGCCGTCGTGGGACTGCTCGTGGTCCGGTTCCTGACCGGGCCGGTGTGCTACTCGGCGGCGGTGCCCGGCGGGCTCTTCGCGCCGCTGCTGGCCGTCGGCGCGCTCTGGGGAACGCTGTTCCTGGGGTGTTTCGACGCGTTATGGCCGCAGAACACAACGCATCTGGCGATCCCGCTGGTGCTGGCGGGGATGACGGCCTTCTTCGGTGCGACGGTACGGGCACCGTTGACCGGCTTCGTCATCGTGGTGGAGATGACGGCGACGACCTCGGCGGCGCTTCCCATGTTGATCGCCACCGCCGCGGCCGTGATGACCGCCAACGCCGTCGGATCCCGTCCCATCTACGACGACCTGCGGGAGCGGATGGCGGCCGGGCGTCAGTACTCGTCCGGGATCTGACGGTAGGTCTGTCCCCGCGCCGGCGCGTCCGGGTCGTCGTCCTGGTGGTCCAACTTGTCCTGCAGGTCGCGCTGCTCCTCGGTGGCCTTGCCGGCGTCTTCCGGGGTGGCGGCGTTGTCGGGTTCCATGAGGCAGGGATTGTCCGATCGGCCGGTGACGAAACCCCGACCGTTCCTGCTATCCGACATCTCACCGGTGCACCGGCGCGGCGGCCGGGGAGAACAGCCATGCCGTGAGCCAGAACGTGACCGCGGCGGCGGCCAGCGAACCGGGGATGTGCAGGGCCAGGGTCGCGCTCTCGCCGAGCGCGGCCTGGACGAACGAGTACCCCAGCAGGGCGCCCGCCAGCGCGGCGGCCCACCAGCCCTTCCCGCGTGCGTAGGCCAATCCGGCCAGCGCCACCAACAGCCCACCCGAGACCACGTGCAGCCCGATCGCGGCGGTACCGTGCACGTCCTCGAGTTGGTGACTCTGGACGAGCTCGCCGGCGGTGCCGAACAACACGGCGACCGCGGCGACGGTGAGCACCGCGAACGCCCGTGAGGCCAGCAGCCACGGACGCGGTGACGGACGGTTGTCGGCTGACGGCATGACTGTCCTCTCAGCGCGCGGGACCTGGTCGCTCCAGTAAACCGCGACAGCCGGCCACAAGCTCGCCTCACGCGCGGTTCGGGTCAGGTCTCGTCGCATCTGTCCGGCTCGCGGCGGCTTCGAGAACGTCGGCGTCGCGCACTGCCGAGATCCTGACGCGGTCGACGAGACCGGCCCCGACGTGGATGTCGATGACCGCGAACGGGTGGCCGCCGGGGGCGATGAGGTAGATCTCGCGGCCGTTGACGCGCATCGGCACGCTGCAGCGGATGCGCTCGGCGAACAGTCGCGTCTCGTCGGCGACCGCGCGGGCCCCGGACACCACGGTCGCGGTGCCCGCGGGCAGCAGCGCGGGATCGGCGACGCGCACACACCCCGGTGCCATCAGCGAGCGGACCCCGAAGAAGATGATCCGCGCCGCACTGCGTGGCGCGCTGTCGGACCGGGCCCGCAACGACCGGATCCACGCGGTCACCGAGATCGTCGAGGGTCAGACCCCGTCGACCAAGAGC
>NZ_LMVQ01000110.1 GCF_001545925.1 Mycobacterium sp. NAZ190054
GGGGCACCCGATCGACGACCCCGAGATGGTCCAGCTCCTCGAGCCGCTGCGTCCGCACCGTCACCGTGCGGTGCGGTTGCTGGAAGTCAGCGGTCTGGCGTTCAAGCCGCGCTTCGGGCCACGGCTGCCGATCCCGCACCTCGCCGACCTGTGACCTGACCGGCACTGGTGATTACCTGCCCACACACCCGGGTACACGGGGCGGGACAGTCGATCGCGAAGGAGCAAGCAATGACTGCGTTCACCGTTCCCGGCCTGACTGACAAGCAGGGAGCTGAAGTCGCCGAGCTGCTGCAGAAAGCGCTCAGCAGGTACAACGACCTGCACCTCACCCTCAAGCATGTGCACTGGAATGTGGTGGGGCCCAACTTCATCGGGGTTCACGAGATGATCGACCCGCAGGTCGAGCTGGTCCGTGGCTACGCCGACGAGGTGGCCGAGCGGATCGCGGCACTGGGCACCTCCCCGCTGGGCACCCCCGGCGCCATCATCAACGACCGCACCTGGGACGACTACTCGGTCAACCGGGACACCGTCCAGGCGCATCTGGCGGCGCTCGACCTCGTCTACACCGGCGTCATCGAGGACACCCGCAAGAGCATCGAGCAACTCGAAGAACTCGATCTGGTCTCCCAGGACATGTTGATCTCGCACGCCGGCGAATTGGAGAAGTTCCAATGGTTCGTGCGGGCGCACCTGGAGAACTCCGGCGGGCACCTGGTCAACGAAGGTGCCTCGACCGAGAAGGCTGCGGCATCGAAGGCCAAGAAGAAGTCGTAACGCCCCGACGGCCGCCGGGGAGCACGTCGTCCCGCACCGGGTGGCGGCGGTTCCCCGGCGGCGCTCTGCGCTGTCAGCGGTAGGCGGTCAACCGTGCGCGCATGGCCGTCCTGCCGTCCCGTCCCACCGCCTGCGCGTCGGCGACGGCGCTGCTGCGCCCGGCATGCGTCGCCTCGGCGCGGTAGTGGGCCTCACCACCGCCGTGAAGCGGGCGCAGGAAGTTCACCCGTAGCGACGCGGTGCGGAATTCGCCCGTCGCGGCCCGGTTGACCGCGGCGTTGCCGACCAGTTCCAGCCCCATCGAGGACACGCCGCCGTGCACCACGCCGACGCTGTTGTTGAGCACCGCGTCGTCGTTCTGCACCAGAACGGCTGCGGCACCGCCGGATTCAGCGATCTGCACCGCCATCATCTGGTCCAGGCGGGGTCCGGGGAGCGTGCCTGCCGGTCCGTCGGGCCACGCGGCGAGCGTGGCGGGCACCGTGATGTAGAACGACCGGACCGTCGCGGTGGCGATCATCTCGGCGCCCACACTCAGCTCACAGACGCCCAGCGCGACCGAGCCCTTGCGGCCCAACGGCCGGGCCACCGCCACGACGTGGCCTCCGGGTGCGGCCCCGATCAGGTCGACGGCCTCGGGGACGACCTCGAGGGACAGTTCACTGGACACCGTCCACTCCCCGGAGCCGCGCCGGGCATGGTTGATCAGGCCCCCGGCGTGATCGACGAGCATCGCCAGGGGTGCGGTGGTCGCGGCGCCGGTCAGGGGGTTCACCAGGCCGGCGGCCGGGATCGACGCGACGCAGCGGTCCGGGCTCTCCTCGGCGGTCTCGATCCCGAAGCGGCCGAGCGGGGTGCTGAGCGGGTAGGGCATTCCTGCAGCTTGACGGCCGAAATCACCCTGCATACCCCCGCGGGGTATGTGGGGTGCTCAGGTTCTGCGCGGATGCCGCCACGGAGCAGGCGAGAAGCCTTGCCCGGCATCGTTTCTCGCTGTCCGTACGCTGATTCCACCCGTGCCCGCGGGCTCGTCGGCGGGGTTTGCCGGGCCGGCCCGGGCGCGTGAGAGCCGATGCTGTGAATTCCTAAGAATCCGGAAAGGCTTTGCGCAAAGATATTCACGTCCATCGGCGCAGCGCAACCGCGTCACCACCATCTCCTCAGCAAATTCCCGCTGAGCGCGACCCCGAGATGTGACCCAGCCCGCACTTTGTCGGCGCACGCTGATTGCAGCCGAAAATACCAGCGCAGCAACGTTATTCAGTTGTGACCTGAGAATCTGCGGCATGCGCGCCCCGGTCGCCCGGCGAACTTTGTTAGGCAGGGCTAAGTTGGCATGTCAGGGGCCCTTTGTCATATCGTTTTGAGCACTTATGGCGCATGGGAAAAAGGGCCGTCGTTCAGTGCTGCACGAAGGCGCCTCCATCGCAGAACCGGCTAACGCTCTCGTCCACGGTTGCCGTCCGTAACTCTCCGCCGAGACGCGTGAACTAAGAGGTAGGTGGGAATGGCTCCCAGTCGTCAAGGGCTCTACAACCCGGCGTTCGAACACGACGCGTGCGGGGTGGCGATGGTGGCTGACATGCACGGCCGCCGCAGCCGCGACATCGTCGAGAAGGCGATCACGGCGCTGCTCAACCTCGAACACCGTGGTGCGCAGGGTGCCGAGCCGAACACTGGCGACGGTGCCGGCATTCTGCTGCAGGTTCCGGACGAGTTCTTCCGCGCGGTCTGCGACTTCGAACTGCCCGAGGCGGGCAGCTACGCGACGGGCATCGCCTTCCTGCCGCAGTCGTCCAAGGACGCCGCCACCGCCTGCGCCGCGGTCGAGAAGATCGCCGAGGCCGAGGGACTGCAGGTGCTCGGCTGGCGGGACGTGCCCACCGACGAATCCTCGCTCGGCGCGCTGGCCCGCGACGCGATGCCGACCTTCCGGCAGCTGTTCCTGGGCGGCGCCTCGGGGATGGACCTCGAGCGCCGCGCCTACGTGGTGCGCAAACGTGCCGAACACGAGCTCGGCACCAAGGGTCCCGGGCAGGACGGCCCCGGACGGGAGACCGTCTACTTCCCGAGCCTGTCCGGGCAGACCTTCGTCTACAAGGGCATGCTGACCACGCCGCAGCTCAAGGCCTTCTACCTGGACCTGCAGGACGAACGGCTGACCAGCGCGCTGGGCATCGTGCACTCGCGTTTCTCGACCAACACCTTCCCGTCCTGGCCGCTGGCGCACCCGTTCCGGCGGGTCGCGCACAACGGCGAGATCAACACCGTCACCGGCAACGAGAACTGGATGCGGGCCCGTGAGGCGCTGATCAAGACCGACGTGTTCGGCGGCGCCGACCTGGACAAGGTGGTGCCGGTCTGCACCCCGGGTGCGTCCGACACCGCACGCTTCGACGAGGTCCTCGAACTGCTGCACCTGGGTGGGCGGAGCCTGCCCCACGCCGTGCTGATGATGATCCCGGAGGCCTGGGAGCGGCACGAGTCGATGGATCCCGCCCGCCGGGCGTTCTACCAGTACCACGCCTCGTTGATGGAGCCGTGGGACGGACCCGCCGCGGTGTGCTTCACCGACGGCACCGTCATCGGCGCCGTGCTCGACCGCAACGGCCTGCGGCCGTCACGGATCTGGGTGACCGACGACGGTCTCGTCGTGATGGCCTCCGAAGCCGGCGTGCTCGACCTCGATCCCGCCACCGTCGTCCAGAAGATGCGCCTGCAGCCGGGCCGCATGTTCCTCGTCGACACCGCGCAGGGCCGCATCGTCGACGACGAGGAGATCAAGGCCGAGCTGGCCGCCGAGCAGCCGTACCGGGAGTGGCTCGACGCCGGCCTGTTCCACCTCGACGAACTGCCCCCGGGTGACTACGTGCGCATGCCGCACCACCGCGTGGTGCTCCGGCAGCAGATCTTCGGCTACACCTACGAGGAACTCAACCTGCTGGTCGCGCCGATGGCGCGCACCGGCGCCGAGGCGCTCGGCTCCATGGGCACCGACACCCCGATCGCGGTGCTGTCGGCGCGTCCGCGGATGCTCTACGACTACTTCCAGCAGCTGTTCGCGCAGGTCACGAACCCTCCGCTGGACGCCATCCGGGAAGAGGTGGTGACCAGCCTGCAGGGCACCGTCGGACCCGAGGGCGACCTGCTCAACCCGGACGCCGAATCCTGTCGGCAGATCGTGCTGCCGCAGCCGATCCTGCGCAACGCCGACCTGTCCAAGCTGATCTGCGTCGATCCCGACCACGAGATCCGCGGCCACAAGCACGGCATGCGGGCCGCGGTGATCCGCTGCCTGTACCCGGTCAACCGCGGCGGGCAGGGCCTCAAGGAGGCGCTGGACAACGTGCGGGCCAAGGTGTCGGCGGCCATCCGCGACGGCGCCCGCATCATCGTGCTGTCCGACCGCGAGTCCAACGAGCAGATGGCGCCGATTCCGTCGCTGCTGTCGGTCTCGGCCGTGCACCACCACCTGGTCCGGGACCGGACCCGCACCAAGGTCGGCCTCGTCGTCGAGGCCGGCGACGCCCGCGAGGTGCACCACATGGCCGCGCTGTGCGGCTTCGGCGCCGCCGCGATCAACCCGTACATGGCCTTCGAGTCGATCGAGGACATGGTCGACCGCGGCGTCATCACCGGCATCAGCAGCGACCAGGCCAAGGCCAACTACGTCAAGGCCGCCGGCAAGGGCGTGCTGAAGGTGATGTCCAAGATGGGCATCTCGACGCTGGCGTCCTACACCGGCGCGCAGCTGTTCCAGGCCATCGGCATCAGCCAGAAGGTGCTCGACGACTACTTCACCGGGCTGTCCTGCCCGGTCGGCGGCATCGACCTCGACGACATCGCCGACGACGTCGCCGCCCGGCACGCACTGGCCTACCTGGACCGTCCCGACGAGCGGGCACACCGTGAGCTCGAGGTCGGCGGCGAGTACCAGTGGCGCCGGGAAGGCGAGTACCACCTCTTCAACCCGGACACGGTCTTCAAGCTGCAGCACTCGACCCGCACCGGGCAGTACTCGATCTTCAAGGAGTACACCAAGCTCGTCGACGACCAGAGCGAGCGGATGGCGTCGCTGCGCGGCCTGCTCAAGTTCCGGGTGGGCGAACGGCCACCGGTGCCGCTGGACGAGGTCGAACCGGCCGGCGAGATCGTCAAGCGGTTCTCGACCGGCGCGATGAGCTACGGCTCGATTTCAGCCGAGGCGCACGAGACCCTTGCGATCGCGATGAACCGGCTCGGCGGGCGGTCGAACTCGGGTGAGGGCGGCGAGTCCGTCGCACGCTTCGACCCCGACGAGAACGGCGATTGGCGGCGCAGCGCGATCAAGCAGGTGGCGTCGGGCCGGTTCGGCGTGACGAGCCACTACCTGGCCAACTGCACCGACATCCAGATCAAGATGGCCCAGGGCGCCAAGCCCGGTGAAGGTGGTCAGCTGCCCGGGCACAAGGTGTACCCGTGGGTGGCCGAGGTGCGGCACTCCACGCCGGGGGTGGGCCTGATCTCGCCTCCGCCGCACCATGACATCTACTCCATCGAGGATCTCGCGCAGTTGATCCACGATCTGAAGAACGCGAACCCGCAGGCGCGGGTGCACGTGAAGCTGGTGTCGGAGAACGGTGTCGGCACGGTCGCGGCCGGCGTCTCGAAGGCGCACGCCGACGTCGTGCTGATCTCCGGTCACGACGGCGGCACCGGCGCGACCCCGCTGACGTCGATGAAGCACGCGGGCGCCCCATGGGAGCTCGGGTTGGCCGAGACCCAGCAGACCTTGCTGCTCAACGGTCTTCGTGACCGCATCGTCGTGCAGGTCGACGGCCAGCTCAAGACCGGCCGCGACGTGGTGATCGCCGCGCTGCTCGGTGCCGAGGAATTCGGTTTCGCCACAGCGCCGCTGGTCGTGACGGGCTGCATCATGATGCGGGTCTGCCATCTCGACACCTGCCCGGTGGGCGTGGCCACCCAGAACCCGCTGCTGCGTCAGCGCTTCAACGGCAAGCCCGAGTTCGTCGAGAACTTCTTCCTCTTCATCGCCGAGGAGGTGCGGGAACTCATGGCGCAGTTGGGGTTCCGCACGGTCAACGAGATGGTCGGCCAGGTCGGGGCGCTGGACACCACCCAGGCCGCCGAACACTGGAAGGCCCACAAGCTGGACCTGGCGCCGGTGCTGCACGAGCCGGAGTCCGCGTTCATGAACCAGGACCTGTACTGCAGCTCGCGGCAGGACCACGGGTTGGACAAGGCGCTCGACCAGCAGCTGATCGCGCAGTGCCGCGAGGCGCTGGATCGCGGCACGCCGGTCAGGTTCTCGACCACCATTGCCAACGTCAACCGCACCGTCGGCACCATGCTCGGCCACGAGGTCACCAAAGCCTATGGCGGACAGGGGCTTCCGGACGGCACCATCGACATCACCTTCGACGGGTCGGCGGGCAACAGCTTCGGCGCCTTCCTGCCCAAGGGCATCACGCTGCGGGTCTACGGCGATGCCAACGACTACGTCGGCAAGGGGTTGTCCGGTGGCCGGATCGTGGTGCGCCCCTCGGACGACGCGCCCGCGGCCTATGTGGCAGAGGACAACATCATCGCCGGCAACGTGGTGCTGTTCGGCGCCACCAGCGGCCAGATGTTCCTGCGCGGTCAGGTCGGCGAGCGTTTCGCGGTCCGTAACTCCGGGGCTTACGCGGTGGTCGAGGGCGTCGGTGACCACGGTTGCGAGTACATGACCGGCGGACGCGTGGTGATCCTCGGTCCCACCGGCCGCAACTTCGCGGCGGGTATGTCGGGTGGAATCGCCTACGTGTACGACCCGGACGACGTGTTGCTCGAGAACCTCAACGCCGAGATGGTGGAGATCGAGGACATGGGTGGCGTCGACTCCGAAGACGGCGTCTTCGTCTGCGAGTTGATCCAGGCGCATGTCGACGCCACCGAATCAGCAGTGGGGCAACGCATCCTGGCAGGATGGAACGGATCGGAATCGGAAGTGCGCAAGTTCAAGAAGGTCATGCCGCGCGACTACAAGCGGGTGTTGCAGGCGATCGCCGACGCCGAGCGTAGCGGCGCGGACGAGAACGGTGTCGCCGAGGCGATCATGGCGGCCGCAAATGGCTGACCCGCGCGGCTTCCTGAAGATCACGCAGCGCGAGACACCGAAGCGCCGCCCGGTCGACCTGCGTCTGAAGGACTGGAAAGAGGTCTACGAGGACTTCTCCCACGACACCCTCAAGACACAGGCCGCCCGCTGCATGGACTGCGGTATCCCGTTCTGCCACAACGGGTGCCCGCTGGGCAACCTGATCCCGGAGTGGAACGACCTGGTGCGCACCGCGCGGTGGCGCGACGCCATCGAGCGCCTCCACGCGACCAACAACTTCCCGGAGTTCACCGGGCGGCTGTGCCCGGCGCCGTGCGAGGGGTCGTGCGTGCTCGGCATCAACCAGGATCCGGTCACCATCAAGCAGGTCGAGGTCGAGATCATCGACAACGCCTTCAAGGAGGGCTGGGTCGTCCCGCTGCCGCCGACCAAGCTGACCGGCAAGACCGTCGCCGTCATCGGGTCCGGACCCGCCGGCCTGGCTGCGGCGCAGCAGCTCACCCGGGCCGGCCACCAGGTCACGGTGTTCGAGCGCGACGACCGCATCGGCGGCCTGCTGCGCTACGGCATCCCCGAATTCAAGATGGAGAAGCGCCACATCGACCGGCGCCTCGACCAGATGCGCGCCGAGGGCACCGAATTCCGTGCCGGCGTGAACGTCGGGGTCGACATCACCGCCGCACAACTGCGTTCGCAGTTCGACGCGGTGGTGCTCGCCGGCGGCGCGACAGCGCGCCGTGACCTGCCGATCCCCGGTCGCGAGCTCGACGGCATCCATCAGGCGATGGAGTACCTGCCGTGGGCCAACCGGGTCCAGCTCGGCGACCCCGTGGTCGACGCCGACGGCCAGCCGCCGATCACCGCCAAGGGCAAGAAGGTAATCATCATCGGCGGCGGCGACACCGGAGCCGACTGCCTCGGCACCGCGCACCGGCAGGGCGCGCTGAGCGTGCACCAGTTCGAGATCATGCCGCGGCCGCCCGAGACCCGTGCGGACTCCACACCGTGGCCCACCTACCCGCTGATGTACCGCGTCACGTCGGCGCACGAGGAGGGTGGCGAGCGCGTCTACTCGGTCAACACCGAGCAGTTCCTCGGCGAGAACGGCCGCGTGACCGGACTGCGCGGACACGAGGTCGTGATGAACGCAGGCAAGTTCGAGAAGGTCGACGGCACGGACTTCGAGATGGACGCCGACCTGGTGCTGCTCGCGATGGGCTTCACCGGACCCGAACGCGAGGGCCTGCTCACCGATCTCGGGGTGGAGATCAACGAACGGGGCAACGTCGCCCGCAACGACGCGTTCGCGACCTCGGTGCCGGGCGTGTACGTGGCCGGCGACATGGGACGCGGCCAGTCGTTGATCGTGTGGGCGATCGCCGAGGGGCGCGCCGCGGCCGCCGCGGTGGACCGTTACCTCACGGGCAACTCGGCATTGCCCGCACCGATCAAGCCCACCGCCGCGCCGCAGCGCTAGCTGCCCGCCGCCGAGTCCGCTCGGAGGTCGCAAGTTCGTAACAGTTTGCGGCCCCTGAGCGGTCCCCGCCGGGCTTGCAGGGCACGGGATCACCTCATCGACGGTCTCGATACGGTCTCACGTCACCACTTGAGTCACATCAGTCACTACAGAAACATCCGATCTTTTTTCGGCGTGGCGACCACAGTTTGCCGGAGGTCGGGTATCTAATGACTTGATAAGGGGGCTGGGGTAAGGTGGCTCCCCGGTTCAGCTATTGCACACCGCAGGAGTAATCGCCATGCACCTTAACCCGATTACCCGGACCCGGGTGGGTCGAATCGCCTGGACATTGTTCCGTCACCCGGTCAAGAGCCGCGAGTTTCCCGCCAAAGCCGAGCGACTCATCACCGCCGACGAGCTCTCGCGTTACGGCGTCTAGCGAACTTTTGGGCAGCCAGTTACGTCGCTGACGCCTGTCGTGACGGTTCGTTTGCTTAGCCGTTATCGGTTCGTGATCCTCCACCGATTTTGCTGTTTTGGGGCCGATGAGTTCCGCAGTGCCGGACGGTCAGTACCGGCATGATCGACATGACCGAGGCCTGCGCCCGCACCGCTGCGCTGCTGAGGCAGGTGAGCGACGACCAGCTGACCGCCGCCACACCGTGCCGCGACATGGATCTGGGTGCGCTGATCGCCCACATCGGAGCTCTGGCACCGGCGTTCGAGGCAGCCGCGCGCAAGGAGTTCGGGCCGCTGACCGACACCCCGCCACAACTGGGGGAGCGGCCCGAACCCGGCTGGCGCGACTCGTACTCGTCCCGGCTCACCGCGCTGGGGGAGGCCTGGCGGGACCCTGCGGCGTGGGAGGGCATGTCGCGGGCCGGCGGCGTCGACTTCCCGGCTGAGCTCGGCGGCATGATCGCGCTCGGCGAGGTCGTCGTGCACGGGTGGGATGTGGCGGTGTCCGCGCAGCTGCGCTACGACGTGGCGCAGCGCGAACTGGAAATCCTGCTGCCGCACGTCTCGGCGTTCGCCGAGGACCCGGTCGAAGGACTGTTCGCGGCACCGGTGCCGGTGCCGCAGGGCGCGCCGCTGCTCGCCAGGGTGCTCGGGCTGACCGGCCGCGATCCGGGCTGGGCCGCGGAATGATGTCAGTGCGGCCGCCCACCGGCGTGGGTCCGGGCGTGTTCGATCGCGTCGTCGAGGGTGTCCACGAGGTGGCTCTGGTGGCGCAGTGACTCGAAGACGCCGACGTTGGCCAGCAGCGCGGTGTGCTCGGGCCGCACCCCTTTGATGATCACCGTGATGCCGCGGGCCTCCAACTCGGTGCAGATCTGCGCCAGGGTGTTCGCGCCCGTGGCGTCGAGCATGCCCAGCTGGGACATGCGGATGATCACCACGGAGGTGCGGGGATGGTCGCTGTCGATGATCGCAGTCGAGATCCGTTCGGCCACACCGAAGAACATCGCACCGTCAAGCCGCAGCAGCGCGATCTCCTCATCGCCCGGGCGGTACGGCGCGGGCAGTTCCTCACGGACCACACTGCTGCGCCGAGCCACGCCGCGCAGCGCGAAGAACGCCGCCACCAGGATCCCGATCTGGACCGCTTCGATCAGGTCGAAGCACACGGTGACCGCAGCGGTGAGGAGGAACGTCACGGCATCGGAGCGGGTCGACGACAGGATCTTCCGAACCGTCGACCGCGAGATCATCCGGAAGGACGTCACCATCAGCACACCGGCCAGCGCCGCCAGCGGAATCGCCGAGACCGGGCCGGCCGCCAGATAGACGACGCCCAGCAGCACCAGGGAATGCACTATCGCGGCGAGCCTTGTGCGCGCGCCCGACCGGACGTTGACGGCGGTGCGTGCGATCGCGCCGGTGGCCGGCATGCCGCCGAACGCTCCGGAGGCGACCGACGCCAGGCCCTGGCCGACGAGTTCGCGGTCCGGGTCGTAGGGTCCCGTCGCCGCCATCGTCGCGGCCACCCGTGCCGACAACAGGGATTCGATCGCGGCGAGCGCCGCGATGGCAAGCGCTGCTCCGAGCAACTCCCGCAGCGCGCCGACATCGGCATGGGGCAGCGTCGGTGCCGGCAGATGCGACGGCAACTCGCCGATGGTGGCGACCGCAACCCCGAGTACCGTCACCGCCACGGTCGCGGCGACGACCGCGACGAGCGACTCCGGGATGCCCCGGTGGATCCGGGGCAGCACGACCATGAAGGCGGCGACGAAGGCGATCACCCCGAGGGTCTTCACGGCCTGGGACCAGTCGGCGTGGGCGACGGCGCGCCAGGCGGTGGGCAGGGTGCGCTCGCCCGGCGGGCCGGCTGCGGGTAACGGGCGGAACCGTGCTGCTTTGAGAACTCGTTAACTTGTCCTCACCGCCGGCCCCGGGCCTCGGTGAGGCCGTCAGCCCCGCGGTACCTCGAATTGCGCGCGGGCGATCTGCTC
>NZ_LMVQ01000111.1 GCF_001545925.1 Mycobacterium sp. NAZ190054
CCCGGACTGGCCCATGCCCTGGATCCCGAACCCGACGAGCAGCGCGACGAACAGGGCCTGCAGCACGTTGGCTTCGGTGACGGCGGAGAACAACGTCGACGGGATGATGTCGGGCAGGCGGCCGCTGACACGCAGTTCGGCGGCATGTTCGAGAGAAAGCATGACCGCGTTGTCGCGGCCCGAATGATGGTCGGCGGCAACGGCTTCCGCAGCCGTGGCGGCCCTTGCCGAGAGCAGTGGGGCCAGCACCCCGGCGGCCAACAGGCAGAGCGCCAGCACCCCGGCTGCCGCCGGCGAGATCACCGCGATCACCGCGACCGCCACCAGCCCGAGGAGCGCGGCGATGCAGATCGGTACGACGGCCCGCACGACGACGTCGGACAGTTCGTCCACACCCGCGCCGACCCGCGCCACCAGCTCCCCGCTGCTGCGCCGCATCACGACGTCCTCGGGCCCGGCGGCGAGCCGGGTGAAGAGCCGTTCACGTGCGGTGCCTGCCGCGCGCAGCGCGGTGTCGTGAGAGGCGAGCCGCTCGCAGTACCCCAGTACCCCACGGGAAATACCGAGGGCCCGCACGGTCACCGCCGCCACGGTCAGGTGCAACACCGGCGGCATCTGCCAGGCGCGGGTGATCAGCCACGCCGACACCGCGGTCAACGCCAGCGCGCTGCCCAACGACAACGCGCCGAACAGCACCGCGACCGCGACACGTGGTGCGCGGAGCCCCAGCAGAGGCCACGCCTGGACGAGGGGGTCAGGACGGGACACGGTCGCCGCCCATGTGGACCACCACGTCCCCGACGGCCAGGACCGGGTCGCGGTGCCCGACCACGATCACCGTCGTCCCGCCGGCCGCCCGGCGCGCTATCGCATCCAGGACGCGGGCTTCGGTGAACCCGTCGAGGTGAGCGGTGGGTTCGTCGAGCAGCAGCAGAGGCGCCGCGGAGCCCAGGACGCGGGCCAGTCCGAGCCGCTGGCGCTGACCCAACGACAGGCCGGCCCCGCCGCGTCCGACGACCGTCTGCAGGCCCAGCGGCAACGTCGTCACTACTTCGTCGAAACAGGCGTCCCGGCAGGCTGATTCGAGATCGGCCAGCGGGCCGAACAACTCCAGGTTCTGCTGCACGGTGCCCGGAACCAGCACGGGCCGCTGCGCCAGCCAGGCCACCTTCGACCACCACTGCTGCGGGTCGAGGGCGGCCACCTCGATCTCGTTGATCCGGATCTGACCGGACATCGGCTGGTCCAGACCGAGGATCGCCTGCAGCAGAGTGGATTTGCCGATGCCGTTGGGGCCGGTCAGGACCGTCACACGTCCCGGCCGTGCGGTCAGATCGGGGTCGTCGACCTCCACGGTCACCGCATCGCCGGGCACCGGGTCGGTCCCGGTCCGCTGTGGTCGCACGGCGTCGATGAATCGGAACGCGGCCTGTACCGCGGTCTTGCCGTCCTGGGCGGCGTGGAAGGCCACCCCGACCCTGCGCAAGGGCCAGAACACCTCCGGAGCCAGCAGCAGGGCGGTCAGCCCGGCGGTCAGGGTCATGTCACCGAAGACCAGCCGCATGCCGACCCCGACCGCCACCAGCGCCACACCTAGGGTGGCGAGAAGCTCGAGCACCAGCGCCGAGAGGAAGGCGATCCGCATCGTGGCCATCGCCGAACGGCGGTGTGCGGCACCGAGTTCGGCGATTCGCTGGGCGGCTCCATCGGTACGGTCCAGTGCCCGCAGGGTGGGCAGGCCCGCCACCAGGTCCAGCAGCCGGGACTGCAGCGTCGCCATCGCGGTCAGCGCCGCGGCGGACCGGTCCGCCGTTGCCAGGCCGATCAGGATCATGAAGACCGGGATGAGCGGCAGCGCGATCATCACGATCACCGCCGACCTCCAGTCGTAGAGTGCGATGACGACCGCGGTGGCCGGGGTCAGGACGGCCGCCAGGAACAGTGACGGCAGATACGCGGTGAAGTACACCCGCAAGCCGTCGAGTCCACGGGTGATCACCACGGCGGCGTCGTCACGGCGGGTGGCCAGCTCGCGCGGCGGCAGCGAGGTGGCCGCGGTCAACACCTGCTCGCTGAGGTCGGCGATCACGGAGCCCGCTCCGTGCTGCGCGAGCCGACCCTGTTGCCACTGCACCAGTGTGCGAAGGGTCCACAACATCACCAGGATTGCGATCGGTGTGCCGAGAGCGTCGACACTCCGGGACGCGGGATCGGTGATCACCCGTGCCACCACATCGGCGAGCACCACCGCCGAGGCGATCGTGCACGCCGCGATCACCACCCCGCACCCCGTGGTGGCCACCAGGAATCGGCGCGTCGCCGCCGACGCCCGCCACAGGCGCGGGTCGATCGGGGCGCGGCTCGGATCGTTCAGGACGGCCGCCTCGACAGACCGATGGAAGCCGGAATGGATTCCGCGGTGACCCGTTTGCGGAACACCCAGTACGACCACGCCTGATAGCCGAGCACCAGCGGCAGCAGCGTCAGCGACGCCCACGACATGATCTTGAGCGTGTACGGGGTCGAGGACCCGTTGAAGATCGTCACGTTCCAGTCCGGGTTCAGCGTCGACGGCAGCAGGTTGGGATACATCGACCCGAAGATCAACACGGCCACCGCGGCGATCACGATCACCATGGACACGAACGCGAATCCCTCCCGGAGTTGCCCCCACATCAAGCCGACTGCGATCAGCAGAGCGAGCACCGCGACCCCCAGCGGCAGCCAGGTCCAGGAGCGGCCGTAGGCCAGCTGGGTCCACAGCCCGAAACCGCCGGCCAACACGATCACCGGAATCGACATGACACGGCCGACGCGGAACGCGTCGTCACGCAAGGTCCCCGCCGTGCGCAGCGCGAGGTAGACCGAACCGTAGAACACGAACAGCGTCGCGGTCGCCAGTCCGCCCAGCACGGCGTAGGGGCTGAGCACGTCACCGATGCCCGCGTGCGCATGACCGTCGGCGTCGATGGGCAGACCCTGCAACAGGATCGCGAACGCGACACCCCACAGGAACGCGGGAAGCCAGGAGCCCAGCGCGATCCCGATGTCGGCCCAGTGCCGCCATTGTGGATCGTTGATCTTGCCGCGCCATTCGATGCCGACGATGCGCAGGATCATGCCGAACAGGATGGCCAGCAGCGGAAGGTACAACGCGGAGAACAGCGTGGCGTACCAGTTGGGGAACGCCGCGAACATCGCCGCACCGGCGGTGATCAGCCACACCTCGTTGGCGTCCCACACCGGGCCGATGGTGTTGAGCACCGCGCGTCGCCGGTCGTCGGGATCGCCCGGGCCGATCGTGCCCATCGGGGCCATCAGCATGCCGACACCGAAGTCGAAGCCTTCGAGCACCAGAAAGCCGAGGAACAGCACGGCGATCAGCAGAAACCACAGTTCCTGGAGTCCCATGACAATCTCCTAGTAGGCGAACGACAGCGGCGCGACGTCGTCCTCGTCCGGGGGCGTCGGTGGCGCCGGTTCGGAGTCGTGCTCCTGCGGGCCCTCGGCGACGTAACGCCGCAGCAGGTAGAACCACACGACGGCCAACGCGCCGTAGAGCAGCGTGAACACCGCCAGCGAGAACAGCACCGTGCCCGCCGCGTGGTTGGACACGCCCTCCTGCACCGTCATTCGCACCATCGGGTCGCCGGTCGGGTTGGGCACCACGACCCAGGGCTGACGGCCCATCTCGGTGAAGATCCAGCCGGCCGAACTGGCGAGAAACGGCGTCGGAATCGTGAGCAGGCCGAACGTTCCGTACCAGCGCTGGTGGGGGATCCGGCCCCGCCGGGTCAACCACAGGCTGGCCAACGCGAACGCCACCGGAACCAGCAGCAGGCCGATCATCGCCCGGAAGGACCAGTAGGTCACGAACAGGTTGGGTCGGTAGTTGCCGGGACCGAACTTCTGCTCGGCCTCCCGTTGCAGGTCCTCGACCCCCTGCAGGGTGACCCCGGAGAGCTTGCTCTCCGCCAGGAACGGCAACACGTAGGGCACCTCGATCAGGTGGCTGACGCTGTCGCAGTTGTTGTGCGTGCCGACGGTCAGGATAGAGAAGTCGGGATCGGTTGCGGTGTGGCACAACGACTCCGCGGAGGCCATCTTCATCGGCTGCTGAACGAACATGAGCTTGCCCTGGACGTCGCCGGTGAAGAACAGCCCCGCGGCGGCGATCAGCGCGACCGCGCTGCCCAGGATCGTCGCCGGCCGATACATGGTGCGCGCCTCGGTGTCCTCACCGCCACGCCGGTGCGCGCGCACCATCAGCCACGCGCAGATCCCGGCGACGAACGCGCCGGCGGTCAGCAGCGCCGCGGTGATCGCGTGCAACGTGGCCCAGATCGCGGTGTTGTTGGTCAGCAACGCGACGAAATCGACGAGTTCGGCGCGTCCGGTCTCCGGATTGAATCGCGCGCCGACCGGGTGCTGCATGAACGAGTTCGCGGCGATGATGAAGTACGCCGAGGCGTTGACGCCGAACGCGACGATCCAGATGCACGCCAGATGGACCAGCCGCGGCAGCCGGTTCCAGCCGAAGATCCACAGCCCGATGAACGTGGATTCGAAGAAGAACGCGATCAGCCCCTCGAAGGCCAGCGGAGCGCCGAAGATGTCACCGACGAAGCGGGAGTACTCGCTCCAGTTCATGCCGAACTGGAACTCCTGCACGATGCCGGTGGCCACGCCGATCGCGAAGTTGATCAGGAACAGCTTGCCGAAGAAGCGGGTCAGCCGGTACCACGCGGTGTTGCCCGTGACGTGCCAGACCGTCTGCATCACGGCGATCAGCGGGGCCAGCCCGATGGTCAGCGGGACGAAGATGAAGTGGTAGACGGTGGTGATCCCGAACTGCCACCGCGACACATCCAGTGCGTCCATACGCCACTCCCAGGCTCTACGGGTAACTACGACAGAGTGTAGTAGTTTTCTCGGGGCCTGGGACTGGGACTTTCATCTCATTCCGGTGCGGTCGCTGCGACCGGGTCCCTCGTCGACGGGAGTTTCCTGCTGGCGGAGCGGATGCCGAAGGCCGAGACCACCTCGAAGACGCCGAGGACGATCAGCCAGATGCCGACCACCAACGTCAACGTGGCGAGCGATTCGAACGGCGCGGCAAGCATGATCACCCCGGCGATGAGGCTCACCACACCGATGAAGATCTCCCACGCCCGGCCCGGCAGCGTCGGATCACTGATCGCCGACACCGCGGTGGCCACGCCGCGGAAGATGAACCCGATACCGATCCAGATGGCCAGCAGCAGGATCGACTCCTGCAGGCTGCGGAAGCACAGCACGGCCAGGATCAGTGCCGCCGCGCCGCTGAGGAACAGCAGCACGCGTCCGCCCGCCGACACGTGCAGGCTGAACGCGAAGATCACCTGCGCGACACCGGTGACCAACAGATAGGCGCCGAAGAAGATCGCGGCGACCACGACCGTTTTGGCAGGCCACACCAGCACCATCACGCCGAGCGCGACGGCGAGGATGCCGGACACCAGCGCCGACTTCCACAGATGCGGCAACATGCTTGGGGGAGCAGAGGTTTGCATTCGCGCAGTGTGACACACCGCCGACACGCCCAGCGCCGATTTCGCGGTACGGCTGTGATGTCCCCATCGTGTCGTTAATGTCCTGTTACCGGCGCTGCGCGCCGGATCATCGGTCGTTAACGTTCCTGGCTGGGAATGCCTGGTTCTGAGGGGACTCAGGCGGAGACGCGGACGACCCGAAGAAGAAAGTAGAGGCAAACCTGTGTTGGGTGGAATCCAAGACCGCCGGACCAAGATCTGGCGCGTCGCGGCGATCTTCGCCGCGACGGGCGCCCTCGCCCTGTCGGGCTGTTCGAGCAGTTCGCAGGAAGCCAGCGAAGAAGGATCCCCGACCGCGGCCGCGCCCGCCGAGATGGTCGAGGAGATCGCGAACACCGTGCCGGAGGCCATCAAGTCGACCGGGAAGCTCGTCATCGGCGTGAACATCCCGTACGCCCCGAATGAGTTCAAGGACGAGAGCGGCAAGATCGTCGGTTTCGACGTCGATCTGATGAACGCCATCGCCGGCACCCTGGGGTTGACCCCGGAGTACCGGGAGGCCGATTTCGCCAAGATCATCCCGTCGATCCAGGGCGGCACATTCAACGTCGGCATGTCGTCGTTCACCGACAGCAAGGAGCGCGAACAGCAGGTCGACTTCGTCACCTACTTCTCGGCCGGCACGCTGTGGGCGCAGCCCGCGGGCGGTCAGATCGATCCGGAGAACGCGTGCGGCAAGAGGGTCGCGGTGCAGGCGACCACGGTCCAGGAGACCGACGAGCTGCCCGCCCGCAGCAAGAAGTGCACCGACGAGGGGCAGCCGCCGATCGAGATCATCCCGTTCGACAGCCAGGACGCCGCCACCAACGCGGTGGTGCTCGGCCAGGCCGACGCCATGTCGGCCGATTCGCCGGTGACGCTGTATGCGATCAAGCAGACCAACGGCAAGCTCGAACAGGCCGGTGAGACCTTCGACTCCGCGCCCTACGGGTGGCCGGTCCAGAAGGGTTCGCCGTTGGCGCAGTCACTGCTGCAGGCGCTCGAGCACCTGATCGAGACCGGTAAGTACCAGGAGATCGCCGCCAACTGGGGTCTTGAAGAGGGCATGATCGACAAGCCGGTGATCAACGGCGCAGTGTCCTGACGACCATGACCGATGCCGGCACGCCGCCTGAAGCGATCGACGCCGTCCCGCTGCGCCATCCCTGGCGGTGGCTGGCGGCGGCCGTCATCGTCGTCCTGGTCGGGCTCTTCCTGTGGGGTGCGGCGACCAACCCTGCCTACGGGTGGTCGACGTTCGCCGAGTACCTCTTCAACGACAGGATCCTGCTCGGGGTTTTCAACACCCTGCAGCTGACCGTGTATTCGATGGCCATCGGCATCGTGCTCGGGGTCATCCTGACCATCATGCGGCTGTCGTCGAATCCGGTGCTCGGCGCGGTGTCGTGGGTGTTCCTGTGGATCTTCCGCGGCACCCCGGTGTACGTGCAGCTGGCGTTCTGGGGCCTGTTCCCGACGATCTATCAGAACGTCCAGCTCGGGGTGCCCTTCGGGCCGTCGTTCTTTCACGTCGACCTGCAGACTCTGTCGATCCCGTTCGCGCTGGCGGTGGTCGGGCTGGCGCTCAACGAAGCCGCCTACATGGCCGAGATCGTCCGCGCCGGGATCACCTCGGTCCCGGAAGGGCAGCTCGAAGCCTCGACCGCGCTGGGCATGTCCTGGGGTCTTGCGATGCGCCGCACCGTACTGCCCCAGGCGATGCGGGTGATCATCCCGCCGACGGGCAACGAGGTGATCAGCCTGTTGAAGACCACATCGCTGGTCACCGCGGTGCCGTACGCGTTCGACCTGTACAGCATCGCGACGCGGGAGGTCGCGGCGCGGATCTTCGAACCCGTGCCGCTGTTGATGGTCGCGGCCACCTGGTATCTGGTGATCACCAGCGTCCTGATGGTCGGCCAGTACTACCTGGAGCGCTACTTCTCGCGGGGTGCCTCACGCAAGTTGACGTCCAAACAGCTCGAAGTGCTGGCGAAGGCGCAGATGGGTACGGGAGTGTGACGATGCCGCGCGACGCCGCACACCCGATGGTCAAGGCCGAACTGGTCTGCAAGGACTTCGGCGCGCTGAAGGTGCTCAGAGGCATCACGCTCGAGGTGCACAAGGGTCAGGTGCTGGTGCTCGTCGGACCGTCGGGTTCGGGCAAGTCCACCTTCCTGCGGTGCATCAATCACCTCGAAACCGTCTCCGCCGGAAGGCTCTACGTCGACGGTTCGCTCGTCGGTTACCACGAGCGCGGGGGTCGGCTGCACGAGATGAGGCCGCGCGAGGTCGCCAGGCAGCGCCGTGACGTGGGGATGGTGTTCCAGCACTTCAACCTGTTCCCGCACCGCACTGCGCTGGGAAACGTGATCGAGGCGCCCATCCAGGTCAAGGGGGTCGGGAAGAAGGAGGCGACCGATCGCGGCCGGGACCTGCTGGCGCAGGTGGGGTTGGCCGACAAGGCCGAGGCCTACCCGGCACAACTCTCGGGCGGTCAGCAGCAGCGGGTGGCCATCGCCAGGGCGCTGGCCATGAATCCCAAACTGATGCTGTTCGACGAACCCACTTCGGCGCTGGATCCGGAGCTGGTCGGCGAGGTGCTGGGCGTGATGAAAAAGCTTGCCTCCGAGGGCATGACGATGATCGTGGTGACCCACGAGATGGGCTTCGCCCGGGAAGTGGCCGACGAGCTGGTGTTCATGGACGGCGGCGTGGTGGTCGAGCGGGGGGACCCGCGCGAGGTGATGGCCAATCCCCAACACGAACGGACGAAAGCGTTTCTCTCCAAGGTGATGTGACGCCCGACCCGGCCACGCCGCTGTGGCGGGCCGCTCAGGTGTTCCGGCTGCTCAGCTGCATCTATGCGTTCTACTTCCAGGTGGCGGTCAACGCCGACCTCGAACACCCGGCCGGCGGCTGGGCGCTGTTCGGTGTGTTGATCGCCTGGAGCGCGGCGTGTGCGGTGGCTTATCTGCAGGGGTTCGGGCGCCGGCCCGGCTGGGTGCTGGCCGAGGTCGTCGTGGTCGTGGCCCTGATGCTGTCCACCGAGTTGATCGCGTCCGAGCAGTGGGCGCTGGACAACCAGCCATGGCCGACCACGCTGTGGGCCACCAACGCAACCATCTCGGCGGCGATCCTGTCCGGCCCGGTCGCCGGGATGTCGGCCGGCCTGGTCGTGGTGGCGACCAGCGCCGCGCTGAAGGGCTACCTCAGCATCGACCTGGGCCGCAACGCCACCGTCGTGATCGAACTGGCGGTCGGCCTCGCGGTCGGCATGGCCGCGCAGACAGCCCGCCGTGCGCACGCCGAACTGGAACGGGCGGCCCGTCTGTCGGCATCGCTGGAGGAGCGTGAGCGGCTGTCGCGGCAGGTCCACGACGGCGCGATCCAGGTGCTGGCGCTGGTGGCGCGCCGAGGACGCGAGATCGGGGGAGCCACCGCCGAACTGGCCGAGCTCGCCGGGCAGCAGGAACGGGCGCTGCGCAGGCTGGTCAGCGCGCGGGAGACCCAGCCTCGCGACGGCGCGGCGGCCGACCTCGGCGCGATGTTGCGGAGGCGGGCGTCGGACCGGGTGTCGGTCAGCGTGCCCGCCGACCCCGTGCTGCTGGACGCGACGGTGGCCGCGGAACTGCTGGCGGCGGTGGGCAACGCGCTGGACAACGTCGAGGCGCATGCCGGACCCGGGGCGCGCGCGTATGTTCTCCTCGAGGATCTCGGCGACACCGTCACGGTCAGCGTCCGCGACGACGGAGTCGGCATACCGGAGGGAAGGCTGGAGAAAGCAGTGGCCGAAGGTCGCATGGGGGTCGCGAAATCGATTGTCGGACGGATGGATTGGTTGGGCGGCCAGGCGCAGCTGAACACCGGTCCGGGGCTGGGGACCGAGTGGGAGTTGACCGTGCCGCGCACACCGGACACGCTTCGATGACCGACCAGCCGACTTCGGTGATGGTGGTCGACGACCATCCGATCTGGCGTGACGCGGTGGCCCGGGACCTCGCCGACGAGGGCTTCGACGTGGTGGCCACGGCCGACGGCGTGGCGTCGGCGAAGCGGCGGGCCGCGGTGGTGAAACCCGCTGTGGTGCTGATGGACATGCGCCTGGGCGACGGGGACGGCGCCCAGGCGACGACCGAGGTGCTCGCCGTGTCACCGTCCTCGCGCGTGCTGGTGCTGTCGGCTTCGGACGAGCGCGACGACGTACTGGAGGCGGTCAAGGCGGGAGCCACCGGGTATCTGGTCAAGAGTGCGTCCAAACAGGAACTGAGCGAGGCGGTGCGGGCCACCGCGCAGGGCCGCGCGGTGTTCACACCCGGGCTGTCCGGTCTGGTGCTGGGGGAGTTCCGGCGGTTGGAGCGCGCCACCCCGGCCGGGCCGGCTCTCACCGAGCGCGAGACCGAGATCCTGCGTTACGTCGCCAAGGGGCTGACCGCCAAGCAGATCGCGTCACGGCTGTCGCTGAGCCACCGCACCATCGAGAACCATGTCCAGGCGACGTTCCGGAAACTGCAGATCGGCAACCGCGTCGAGTTGGCCAGATACGCGATCGAGCACGGCCTGGACGAGTAGTTGTACTCATCCGCCGCGGGGCCGCCCGTTGCGACGATGGCGGTATGACCGAACCGCACTCCGCCGTCATCACCCGGCTGTCGGCGGACTTCGCCGCGATCTCGAGCCGGCTGGCCAGGGTCTCCACCGATCTGGCCGAGCTGGACCGGATTCTGGGCGACCGCCCGCAGCCGGTTCCCGCCCCGCCGCAACCGGTACCCATGCCACCCCCGGCGCCGTACTGGCCGCAGTACGCCCCGCCACCGCAGTACGCCCCGCCACCGCAGCACGTCCCGACGCCGCAGCGGCCCTGGCCGCCGGCACCCCCGGCCGCGCCCAAGGAGCGCAAGCAACAGTCGGAGGGCTGGATCGGCAAGTTGCTGGCCGTCGCAGGAGTGGCCGTCACGTTGATCGGTGTGGTGCTGCTGCTGGTGCTGGCCGCGCAGGCCGGGATCCTGCGCCCCGAGTTCCGGGTGGCCGCGGGCGCCGTGCTGGCCGCGAGTAGTTCTCGATGCCCGAGCAGAAGCCGACCTGGCGCATCATCTCGATGTCGTAGTTTGTGCGCATGCGCAGACGCTGGGCCTCCAG
>NZ_LMVQ01000112.1 GCF_001545925.1 Mycobacterium sp. NAZ190054
GGCAGCCCGGCCACCCCGACCTCGGATTCGACACCGCTGAGCCCGAAATCGCTGATGATTCCCATGTCCAAGGTCCCGCGCTGGACCGCCTCCGACATCGTGAACTCATCGCCCGCGACGCCGTTGAGCTGAAGCGCCACCTTGACCCGGCCGTCGGTCTGTTCCTCGACCTGCTCCTTGAACTGTTCGGCGGCCGGTGTCATGGCATTGGTCGGTGCGGCCGCCGAACCCAGTGACAGGGTCACGGATCCGTCTGCGCCACCGCCCGATCCGCCTCCGCAGGCGGCGAGCAGGGTGACGGACAGCGCGCCGGCGACGATGCTGGCGAGGCGGTTGGACTTCACGGGCATTTCCTCACTGTGGGTGGGTGGTCGACGATGTGACGTGGTCAGGCGCCGGCGGGTTCGCGGAGCAGGCGGCGCAGGATCTTGCCGGTGGGGCTCTTGGGCAACTCGTCGACGACCTCGACGATGCGCGGAATCTTGAACCCGGCGAGCTCACCGCGGCAGTGGGTCTGCAGATCCGGCACATTCACCTCGTGGCCCGGACGCAGCGCGACCACCGCCCGCACCACCTCGCCCCATTCGGCATCGGGATGGCCGACCACCGCGGCTTCGGCGACCGCCGGATGCATGAGCAGCACGCTTTCGACCTCGGACGGGTAGACGTTCTCGCCGCCCGACAGGATGAGATCGCTTCTGCGGTCGGCGAGGAAGAGGAAGCCGTCCTTGTCGAGGCGACCCATGTCCCCGGCCGAACACCAGCCGTCGGGTAGCAGTGCTTTGGCGGTGGCGTCGGGCCGGCCGTAGTACTCGGTGAGCAGCACCGACTCCCCGCGGATCCAGACCTCGCCGACCGTGCCGACCTCGACGGGATGTCCTCGGGGATCGCGAATTTCGACCTCCATGCCGATGATCGGACGGCCGACCGACGACTTCTTGTCGGGCGGGTCGTTGGGGCGCAGCGACGAGACGATCCCGGTTTCGGTGGCGCCGTAGCCCTCGCTGACCGAACACCGCAGCTCGGTCTCGACCTGCTGTTTGAGCGCGGCCGAGATCGGCGCCGATCCGCAGAGGAAGCGGCGCAGCGAGCTGAGGTCGTACTGCCCCACGATGTCGGGACCCAGGTCGACGAGACGTTTGAGCATCGTCGGCACGACCGAGGTGTGGGTGATCCGCTGCTCCTCGATCGACGCCAGCATCGCGCGCGGGTCGAAGCTCGCGCCAGGCCAGATCACGTTGGTGGCGGCGGCCATGACGCACGCGATGCCGAACCAGGTGCTGTTGGAATGGAACATCGGCATGACGGTGAGGAACCGGTCGCCGCGTTCACTGGGCCCGCCGTAGTCGAGCATCAGCGACAGGCAGTTGCGGATCATTCCGCGTTGGCCGACCACCGCACCCTTGGGGGCGCCGGTGGTGCCCGAGGTGAATCCGATGAAGAACGGCACATCCGGCTCCGCCGGGCGCCGGTCGGCCGGGCGTCCGTCACCGTCGGCGAGCCATTCGTCGTAGGGCACCGCCCAGGGGGGAACCTCGCCCGGCGCCCCGAGGACGACGTAGCGCACGTCGCGTCCGGTGCCCCGCAGCCGCAGCGCGTCGACCACCGGGACGAGGCCGGGTTCGGTGACGAGCACCTGCGGGTCGGCTACGTCGAAGACATGGTGCAGTTCGCGCTCCACCGAGCGGAAGTTGACGGGCACGGCGACGGAACCGCTGCGCGCCATCCCGAACCAGAGGTCGATGATCTCGCCGCGGTTGCGGAGGAAGAACGCGCACCGGTCGCCGCGGTCGAGGCCGGACGCCTGCAGGGCGCGTGACACGGCCCCGGACCGCTGATGGAGACCCTCGTAGGTCACCGACTGCTCGGCCGCGACCCACGCCTCCCCGTCTGGATTCTTGGCCGCGGCCTGGTCGAGATAGTCGGCCAGCGTCAACAACATGAGTTTCCCTCCATCGGGTCAGACTACCGGCGTTCACAGAGCGAGCGCTCGGCTCACTAAGCATTGCGGCCAATCCCTAGTGATGTCAATCACTTCACAGCAATAGCCTGTCGGTTTACTCTCAGGACGCGGCCCTTGAGACCGGTCGAACGGTTCTCGCCCAGTTCAGTTGTTCAGGTTTACCGAACATGCCGGGGTTCTGGGGCGCAACTGCCTGCGGAGAGGAAACCACCATGACGACCAAGCACTGGCCCGCCGAACTCGCGGTTCACGCGCTGCTGCGCGAAAAGGTCACCACAATGTTCGGGCTGCTCGGCGGCCACATCAACCCGATCCAGGACTTCGCCTACCGGGCCGGCATCGACGTGTTCCAGATGCGGCACGAGCAAGCCGCGGTCCACGCCGCGGACGGCTACGCGCGCATCACCGGACGGCCGGGTGTCGCGTTCGCCACCGCAGGGCCGGGCATGACGAACACCGTCACCGCGATGCACATGGCCTACGGTGCGCGCACCCCCATCGTGCTGTTGCTCGGCGGACACAAGCTGCACGAGGACGGCCGCGACACCGCGCAGGAAGCCGACGCCAAGCGCGTACTCGGTTCGGTCACAAAGTATTTCCAGCGGGTGACGCTGCCCGAACAGGCTGATCTGTTCATCAAGCGGGCGTTCCGCGAGGCGATGACCTACCCGTACGGGCCGGTCGCGCTGGAGTTCCCGGTCGATGTGTTCAACTACCAACCGATGTCGCCGACCGATCAACTCGGCTACGTCACCGGGGGCGGCCGTCCGGTCGGTCCGCCACCGCCGTTCAACGGTGACCCCGAGGGTGTCCAGTCGGCGTTCGACCTGATCCGCTCGGCTGAACGGCCGGTGATCCTCGCCGGCGACGGTCTGCACTGGGACGGTGCCGCCGCCGAGTTGCGCACCTTCGCCGAAACGCTTTCGATCCCGGTCAATCTCCGCCGCCACGCCCGCGGCGCGATCCCGGAGTCGCATGCGCTCGCGGTGCCGGCCGCCGTGCGCAAACCGGTGCTGGCCGAAGCCGACGTGGTCGTCATCCTCGGCCTGCATCTCAACTACTTCGAAGGCTTCGGCGACTGGAAGTCCGACGCGAAGTTCATTCAGGTGAGCCGTCATCCCAGCGACGTCGGTGTCAACCTCCCGACGGCCGTGGAGATCACCGGCGACATCCGTTCGGTGCTCCGGCAGTTCAACGCGATGGCGGTGTCCACGGGCGCGGCAGCGGAGACGACGACGTGGTCCGCCCGCGTCGCGGCACTGGCCGACGAATGGCGTGCCGAACGCGACGAGGACGTGGCGTGCCGCCGCGCCTCCGCCGGGCGGATCCACCCGGCGGTGTTCTCACAGGAACTCGCCGAATGCCTTCCCGACGGTACGCCGGTGATCCTCGACTCCTTCACCGCATCCGGCTACGTCGTACAGCATCTGGACCCGACCGTCACCGGGCAGGTGATGGACGCGGGGCTCTCGGCGGCCTTCGGGCACGGCATCGGGATGGCGATCGGCGCCTCGGTCGCCCGTGGCTACCAGCCCGTGGTCTCGGTGCTCGGCGACGGCGGAATCGGTTTGGGCGGTGGCGATATCGAGGTCGCGGTCCGCTACGGGGTGCCGGTCGTGTTCGTCGTCTACAACAACAGCGCGCTGTGCGGCGGGTTGGAGGTCTACGCCTACGGTGAGGAGTACTCGGTGCTCGGCCCGAATGCCCGCGGCGGTTTCGACGTCACGCGCGACATGCCCTATGAACGGATGTGGGAGCTGATCGGTTGCCATGCCGAACTCGTCGAGTCCCCAGGCGAGTTCCCGGCGGCGCTCGAACGCGCACTGGCGTCGGGGAAGCCCGCCGTGATCAACGTCCTCGCCGACCGCGACGCGCAGCCCGGACTGTACGAAACTCACCACGCCAAGGACATGTTCTGGCACCTCCCGGTCGACGAGGTGGCCGAGCCGGTGCGCAGACGCCACCACGAACAGCTCTACGAGCGGTTCCACGGCGGCCGGCGCCTCGTCGACGACCTGACGTAAGCGCCCGGCGGCGGGCTTCAGTCCTCGGTGATCACGACGTCGAGGGTGCGCGGACCGTGCACCCCTTCGACGCGGTCGAGTTCGATGTCGCTGGTGGCGCTCGGACCCGAGATGAAGGTCAGGGGCCGCACAGGGTCCAGCCGCGCGAAGGCCTGCGGAACGGTGTCGACGATCTGGCCGGCACCGACGATGCAGATGTGGTGGTCGGGTACCAGCGTCACGGCGCGCCGCCCCTGGCCTGTCCCGCCGTCGAGCACGATGGTGCCCGTCGCGGCGATACCCACCGCACACCCGGTGACCACCGCGTCCGCCGCGTCGAGCGCCGCCGGCGCCAACGCCGGCTCGTCGCGCATGACGTCGAGATCTCCGACCCACGCCGCAGGCAGGTCCGCGGGCACGACGACGCGTCCGCCCCGCGGGACGAGGCCGGCGACGGTGGTGGGGACGGCCTCGGCGGACACCCGCCACACCCGCGCCCGGTACTCACCGACCGTCTCCGCGAACCGGTCGACGTCACCGGGACCGTGCAGTGGGGCGTGGTCGTAGTCGCGAGGAACGACAACGGTTTTCGGCGGTGCGGACTCGAGCGCACGGCGGATCCGGCCCAGCACCTCGGTTTTCGCGTCGCTCATCGGGACTCCTCCCCGTGCGTACGGGCCCACCACTGGCGGAACGTCTCCTTCGGCGGTTCCGTGATGTCGCGGCTGGCGGTCCATCTGGACCCGGGCCACGGCAGCGTCGTGATGCGGTGATCCTTGCCGGCGATCACGCGTCCGGCCGACAGCGCCTTCTCGGCCAGTGCGAAACGCCGCGGTGACGCCATCGCCCACGCCGCCGCCTTCATCGCGAGATCCTGTCCGCCCGGCACTCCCCCGCGTTCGGAATCCACCTGCCGCGCCCGGAGATGGACCAGGATCGACGGAATGTCGATGCGTACCGGGCAGGCGTCGAAGCACGCACCGCACAGCGACGACGCGTACGGCAGCGACGCGTTCGGATCGTCGTGCCCACCGGTCCCGGTGAGTTGCGGCGACAGGATCGCGCCGATCGGGCCGGGATAGACCGACCCGTAGGCATGCCCGCCGGTGCGCTCGTACACCGGGCAGACGTTGAGGCAGGCGCTGCACCGGATGCAGTGCAGTGCGGCCCGGCCGACCTCGTCGGCGAGCACACTGCTGCGGCCGTTGTCCAGGAGCACCAGGTGGAATTCGCGGGGGCCGTCACCGTCGTGGGCGCCGGTCCACATCGAGGTGTACGGGTTCATCCGCTCGGCCGTCGACGACCGGGGGAGCAACTGCATGAAGACCTCGAGGTCACGGAACGTCGGCACGATCTTCTCGATGCCCATCACCGTGATCAGTGTCTCGGGCAGCGTCAGGCACATCCGGCCGTTGCCCTCGGATTCCACGACCGCGAGCGTGCCGGATTCGGCCACACCGAAATTCGCCCCGCTCACCGCGACCTTGGCGGAGAGGAACTTCCGCCGCAGGTGCGCTCGGGCCGCCATCGCGAGGACGCGCGGTTCGTCGGTCAGGTCGCCCGCCTCGGGCATCTCCCGGCGGAAGATCTCCCGGATCTCGGCGCGGTTGCGGTGGATCGCCGGTACCAGGATGTGGCTGGGTTTGTCGTGACCGAGTTGCACGATCAACTCCGCCAGATCGGTTTCCACGGCCGCGATGCCGTGTGCCTCCAGGTGTTCGTTGAGGCCGATCTCCTGGGTGGCCATCGACTTCACCTTGACCACTTCGTCCGCGCCCGCCGCGGTGACGAGTTCGGTGACGATGCGGTTGGCCTCGCCGGCGTCGCGGGCCCAGTGCACCACGCCGCCGCGGGCGGTCACGTTGCGCTCCAACTCCTCGAGGAGTTCGGGAAGCCGGGCCAGCACGTCCTGCTTGATCGCGCTGCCGGCGGCCCGCAGCTCCTCCCAGTCAGCGCATTCCGACACCGCGCCAAGGCGTTTGGTGCGGATCGTACGGGTAGCGTGGCCGACGTTACGCCGCATCTGGGTGTCCCGCAGCGCGCGGCGGGCCGCCTGTGGGAACGCCTCGTCGCCGCGGAGGTTTCCGGTGCCGTGCTGTTCGGGCAGACCGAGGAATACGCTCACCGCACACCCGCCGGGGCGTCTTCGGTGGAGGCCAGGATCTCCGCGAGATGCACGGTGCGCACACCGGACCGGATCCGGGTCAGCCCGCCGCCGATGTGCATCAGGCACGATGAATCGCCGGCACTGCACACCTCGGCACCCGTGCCGATGACGCACGCCATCTTGTCGGCCAGCATCGCCGTGGACGTGTCGGCGTTCTTGACCGCGAAGGTCCCGCCGAATCCGCAGCACGAGTCGGCGGCGGGAAGTTCGACCAGTGTCATCCCCCGGACGTGGCGCAGCAGCTGCAGCGGCTTGTCACCGACGCGCAGCATCCGCAGCGAATGGCACGTCGGATGGTAGGTGACGCGGTGCGGGAAGTAGGCACCCACGTCGCGGACGTCGAGTACGTCGACGAGCAGTTCGGACAGCTCGTAGGTGTGCGACGCGATCGCCTCCGCCCGCGCCGCCAGGGATTCGTCACCGGCGCGCCGCGCCACCATCGCATGCTGGTGGCGGACCGAACCGACGCAGGAGCCCGACGGCGCCACGACGGCGTCGCAGCCGGCGTCCTCGAACACCTCGACGTGGTGACGCACCAAGGCCGTCGCCTCCGCGAGATAGCCGGTGTTGGTGTGCATCTGGCCGCAACAGGTCTGTTTGTCCGGGAACACCACCTGGTGCCCCAATCGCTCCAAGAGGTTGACCGTGGCGATCGCCGCCGCCGGGAACATCGCGTCGGCCAGGCAGGTCGCGAAAAGGGCTATGCGCATACGGACTCCGAACCGCTCGGGCTGTGGTCAGACCAACATAGGGTCGTGGTCTGACCACGATACGTGACTGTGCGGACCGGCGACAGCCCCTGGGTCGCTATCCTCTGTCCATGCGTGCGCACGAGCTCGTCCTGCAACGGATCGAGCGGGATCTTGCCGAGGGTTCCCTTGGTGTGGGTGATCGACTGCCCGCGGAACGCACGCTCGCCGAAAACCTCTGTGTCAGCAGGTCATCGGTCCGCGAGGCGATGCGGGTCCTGGAAGCGATGGGTGTGGTGCGGACGGCGACCGGCTCGGGCCCGGATGCCGGCGCCGTCGTCGTCGCCGACCCCATCACGTCGATCGGATCGGCGTTGAGGTTGCACGCCGCGACCAAGCACCTCCCGGTCGCTGATCTGGTCGAGACCCGCGTGCTGTTGGAGAGTTGGGCGGTGGACGAGGCGGCGCGCCGTCGCGGGCAGGGCGACCTGTCCGGTGTCGAGGAACTGTTGCTGGCGATGGACGGCGACGACCTGACCCCCGAGGAGTTCCACCAGCTGGACGCGGCCTTTCACGTCGCGGTGTCGACGCTGTCCGGCAATGTGGTGGTGGCGGCGATGATGGCGGCGCTGCGCGACTCCATCCACGGATACGTCATGGCGGGGGTGCCGTTGCTCGACGACTGGGCGGCCGTCGCCGACGGACTGCGCGAAGAACACCGCGCCATCGTGGCCGCGGTGCGCCGCGGACACGGCACCAAGGCGGCCGAGTTGATGCGGCACCATATCCGGGGCTACTTCGCGCGGATGCAGCGGGGCTGAAACCGGGTCGTCGATCCGGCCTGACATGAACGGATGCGACCCACTCAATGCTCTTGGGGCAGATCAGTTCCTCTCGTCGCGGACATCCTTGCCCTGTTCTGCGAACGCCTTGAAGTCCTGCATGTGTTGCTGTGACTGCTTGACGAAGGCACCCGGCATCAGACGCCCCATCAGCCGCATCAGCGGGTTGCTGAATCGGTATTCGCTGTCGCTCTCCCAGAGTGTCGTCGCCGGACCGAGTTCGGTCAGCCGGTCGCGCACGGCGCTCCACATGCCTGCGCCGACGATCTCTCGGTCGAAGTGAACGACGACCTCCTTGGGGATCGCGTGCAGGTCCGCCGGATCCCGTCGTGTGATCGTTTCCGTGCACTCGATCTCCCGCTTCCCCGAGCGCATCACGACCCGTGACGTGGTTCCGGGCCGGCCATGTACCCCGCTCACCGGCTCGTGTAGTACCACCCCTCGGAGCCACTTCGGTAAGTGTGCCGGGTCGGCGAGCAGCTGGGCCACCTTCTCCCGCGGCAGAGCGATCTCGATCGAGTTGGTGTACTTCATCGCGCAGATTCCTTCCGGTGATTGCCATCGTCGCTCGCTCGAACCGCGACGACCTGCTCCCCTGTAAGCCGACCGACCGGGGCATGGACGTTTGACCTCTCGGCGGACATCCTCTTGTCCCAATCTCCGACGACTACAGGGCACAAAGCCCTAGTCTTCCCCGACGAGGACGACACTGTGAACCACGATCGCGCACGGAACGTGGATCGCCCACCAGGACACGCCACCGACGCCATGGAGGAAGATGAGCCCCGTCGCCGAATACGACTTCATCGTCGTCGGAGCAGGCAGCGCGGGTTGCCTGCTTGCCAATCGGCTCAGCGCCAACCCTGATCACCGTGTGCTCTTGATCGAGGCCGGCGGCAAAGACAACTGGTTCTGGATCAAGGTGCCGGTGGGCTATCTGTACACCATTGCCAATCCCCGCACCGACTGGTGCTTCACGACCGAACCCGATCCAGGTCTGGCCGGCCGCAGCATCATCTACGCGCGCGGCCGTGTACTCGGCGGCTGCTCGTCGATCAACGCGATGATCCACATGCGCGGCCAGGCCAGCGATTACGAACTGTGGGCGCACGCCACCGGCGACGAACGATGGCTCTGGGGTGGCAAAGACCGTCCGGGCGAGACACTGACGATCTACAAGGAGTTGGAAGACTACTTCGGCGGAGCCGACGACTGGCACGGCTCCGGTGGTGAGATCCGGGTCGAACGGCCACGCGTGCGCTGGAAGATTCTGGACGCCTGGCAGGCCGCCGCCGCCCAGTTGGGCATTGAGCCGATCGATGAGTTCAACCGGGGTGACAACTCCGGCAGTGCCTACTTCCATGTCAATCAACGGCGTGGCCGGCGCTGGTCGATGGCCGACGCCTTTCTGCACCCGGTCACCCACCGCCCCAACCTCACGGTCTACACCCAGACCCAGGCTCTCCAGCTGCTGATGGACGATCAGGTTCACGAGTCCCAGCGTCGCGGTGCCTGGACCACGGCGCAGCACCGCGCCACCGGCGTACGGCTGCTCAAAGACGGCCAGATCGTCGACGTCCGAGCCCGCCGGGAGGTGATCCTGAGCGCCGGAGCCATTGGCTCGCCGCATCTGATGCAGGTCTCGGGTCTGGGCCCGGCCGGGCTGCTCACCCGACATCACGTGCCGGTGGCCGTCGATCTGCCGGGAGTCGGTGAGAACCTCCAGGACCATCTACAGCTTCGAACGGTCTACCGCGTCCGGGGTGCCCGGACCGTCAACACGCTGTACCGGAATTGGATCACGCGCGCGGGCATGGGAATTCAGTACCTGTTGCTGCGATCAGGACCCATGACGATGCCGCCGTCCACACTGGGGGCTTTCGCCAAGAGCGACCCGGCGCTGGCCAGCCCGGACATGGAGTGGCATGTGCAACCGCTGTCGTTGCCGAAATTCGGCGAACCGCTGCACCCGTTCGGCGCCATCACTCCCTCGGTCTGCAATCTGCGGCCCACCTCGCGGGGCCATGTGCGGATCGCCGATGCGGATCCGCTGACCCACCCGAAGATCTCCTGCAACTACCTGTCCACCGATGCCGACCGTGACGTCGCGGTGCGCGGCCTGCGGATGACCCGGCAGATCATGGCGGCGCCTGCACTGGCCCGCTACCAGCCGGAAGAGATGCATCCCGGCCCGCAACTGGTGAGCGACGACGACCTGCTGACGGCGGCCCGTGAACTGGGGACCACCATCTTCCACCCGGTGGGCACCTGCGCGATGGGTGCCTTCGACACGCGCGGTCTGCCACGGTCGTCCGCCACGGTGCTCGACACCGACTGCCGCGTGTTCGGCGTCGCCGGCCTTCGAGTGGCTGATGCGTCGGCGATGCCCACCATCACCTCCGGGAACACCAACGCGCCCGTCATGCTGATCGCCGAGCGCGCAGCGCGGGCGATCCTGGAATGAGTCGGCCAGCCGGTCAGGGGGCACCGGCCCGCGACCGCAGGAGTTCGGCGCGGGTGGCGGGTATCGCGCTGCGCCCGCGCGGATCACACTTGACCGCCAGGATCTGGTTGACGCCGAGCCGGTTGGCGGTGAATGCCAGCGCTGAGCCGGCCATGTAGAGCCGCCAGACCCGGGCCCGGCCGGCGCTGCTGAGCGTGACGGCCTGCGTCCAGTCGTCTTCCAGGTTGGCGACCCAGGCCCGCAGTGTCAGCGCATAGTGTTCGCGCAGCGACTCGACATCGCGCACCTCGAAGCCGGCCCGCTCGAGCGCGTCGATCATCGTCGCCATCGGTTCGATCTCCCCGTCCGGGAACACATAGCGATCGATGAACGACGTCTTGGAGAACTCCGGCGGTTTGCCTGGCCGGCGCGAGATGGCGTGGTTGAGCAACCGACCCTGGACGCGCAGGAGCCCGAACAGTCGGTCGGCGTACACGGGCAAGATCGCCGCACCGACATGTTCTGCCATACCGATACTCGCGATCGCGTCATAGGGCCCGTCGGTGACGTCGCGGTAATCCTGGACGCGAATGTCGACCGACTCGGCGACGCCCTCGGCGATCATCCGCTTCCGTGCGTAGTCCGCCTGGGCGTGAGACAGGGTGACGCCGACGACGTGCGCGCCGTAGTCGCGGGCGGCGTGCAGTGCGAAAGTCCCCCACCCGCAGCCGACATCAAGAACGCGCATCCCCGGGACCAGGCCGAGCTTGCGGGCAACCAGATCACACTTGGCGTACTGCGCCGCGTCCAGGCCCCTGTCTGGTTGCTCCCAGTACCCGCACGAGTACGTCATCGAGTCGCCCAGTACCAGGCGGTAGAAGTCGTTGCCGACGTCATAGTGGTGGTTCACCGCGGCGGCGTCGCGCCGTTTGTCATGTCGGCGCCCGCGGGCCGGTTCGGCTTCTTCGCGAGGCGGTTTCGGTGGTGGACCGAGGATGCCAAGGCGCAGTACGGTTTTCGCCAGTGCCTTCTTCGTCTCGGCATCGATGGACACGCCGGGGCCGCGTGTGGGATCCGACATCTGCTCGAGGACTTCCATGCCCGCGAGCAGGTCTCCCTCGATTTCGATGTCGCCGGAGACATACGCACGGGCGAAGCCCAGTTCGTTGGGAGCCCAGAGTAGACGCCGCAGGCCTCTTCGATTGTTGACCTTCAGCGCCCATGGTGCATTCGGCGGCCCGGCGCGACTGCCGTCCCAGGCTTTGATCGCGATCGGAGCCTCTGGGTTCACCGCAGCGCGGACCAACGGCACCAGCGTGTCAGCTACTGTCATTGAGGTCAACCTCCGTCCGAAGCGGCCACCGCAGAGGCCGAGCAGCACGTAGTCCTGTCTACCGCCAATGGATACCGGCCCGCTCCTTTTCGTGTGACAACGGCTATGACGGCCGGTTCACAAAGAGGGGCGGTCTCGCCCTGTCCGTCTGGGAACGACGCGTTATATCCAAGCGGCAGAGCGGTTTCGGGCGACAACGCCGCACACGGAGACCGCCGCCCGGCACCTCCGGTGGGAGCGCCCTTTACAACGTGCGGGGGACGGTGTGACAGTGGACGTCGGGGGCTCTCGCTGCGGACCGCAGGCGCGCTTGATTTCAGACCGGGGGTGCTGAGGTGCAACAAGCCGACGAGGCGTTGTCCGACATGCCGCTGGCGCAGCTACTGGCCGAGTTGGACAGCTCGGCGCACGGGTTGACCACCGCCGAGGCGCGGCAACGACAGCAGCGGTACGGGGCCAACGAGATCACCGAGCGCCGGCGCAACCCGCTGGTGGCGTTCCTCGGATACTTCTGGGCGCCGATCCCGTGGATGATCGAGGCGGCGCTGGTGTTGTCGCTGGCCGCCCGGCATTGGGCCGACGCGGCGATCATCGCGGTGCTGCTGGTGATGAACGGGCTCGTCGGCTTCGTCGAGGAACACCAGGCGGCCAACGCCATCGACGCGCTCAAACAGCGGCTGGCCACCTCGGCGCGGGCCCTGCGTGACGGTGTCTGGGTGACCGTGGCACTGCGAGACCTGGTACCCGGCGACGTGGTGCGGGTGCGGCTGGGCGACGTGGTGCCCGCCGATCTGCGGGTGCTCGACGACACCACGGTCGAAGTGGATCAGTCCGCGCTGACGGGCGAGTCGCTCGCGGTGTCCCGCGGCCGCGGTCAGGTGCTGTACTCGGGGTCGGTGCTCGTGCGAGGAGAAGCCGACGCCCTCGTGTACGCGACAGGCGCGTCGTCCTTCATGGGGCGCACGACCTCCCTGGTGCAGACCGCCGGTACGGTCAGCCACTTCCAACGCGCAGTGCTGCGCATCGGCAACTACCTCATCGCGTTGTCGGCGGCGCTGGTGGCGCTGACGGTGGTGGTGTCACTGATCCGCGGCAATCCTGTGCTCCAGACGCTGGAGTTCGCCTTGGTGGTCACGATCGCGTCGGTGCCGGTCGCGCTCCCCGCGGTGCTGTCGGTCACCATGGCCGTCGGTGCCCGAAAACTGGCCCGACACCAGGCTGTCGTCAGTCATCTGCCTGCGGTCGAGGAACTCGGCGGGGTCGATGTGCTGTGTTCGGACAAGACCGGCACGTTGACCGAGAATCGCCTGACGGTGACGACGTCCTGGGTCGCGCCCGGCGTCGACGCAGCCGAACTGCTGCGGACCGCGGCAGCGGCGTCCCGCGCCGAGGACAACGATCCCATCGACATGGCGGTGCTGGCGGCGGCCGGCGAAGCGGCGCCGGCGGTGGTCGAGGACTTCACCCCGTTCGACCCGGTGAGCAAGCGGACCGAGGCGACGGTGCGCGGCGACGACGGCCGCTCGGCCACGGTCAGCAAGGGTGCCCCGCAGGTCATCAGCGCCCTGTGTGTGCACGACCCCGCAACCGGTCAGATCGACGGCGTGGTCGAGGGGTTCGCCGACCGTGGCTACCGCTCGTTGGGGGTGGCCCGCACCGACGATGCCGGGGACTGGCGCCTGCTGGGTGTGGTGGCGCTGGCCGACCCGCCGCGGGAGGACTCCACAGCGACGATCCGCACGGCCCAGCAGCTCGGTGTCGAGGTCAAGATGGTCACCGGCGACCAGGTGGCCATCGGCCGTGAGATCGCCCGCCAGGTCGGTTTGGGCGAGCACATCGTGGATGCCGCCGCACTGGACGCCGACGCCGGCGACGACGCGTTGGCGGCCCGGGTGGCCGACGCCGACGGCTTCGCGCAGGTGTTCCCGGAGCACAAATACCGCATCGTGCGGCTACTGCAGGCACGCGGCCACATCGTCGGGATGACCGGTGACGGGGTCAACGACGCACCCGCCCTCAAACAGGCCGACGCCGGCATCGCGGTGGCCGGGGCGACCGAGGCCGCGCGTGCCGCCGCCGACGTGGTGCTGCTGGCGCCGGGACTCTCGGTGATCGTCGATGCGATCCGGCAGGCCCGCGAGATCTTCGCCAGGATGACCAGTTACGCCACCTACCGCATCGCCGAGACCATCCGGGTGCTGCTCCTGATCACCCTCTCGATCATCGTCTTGAACTTCTTCCCGGTCACCGCGGTGATGATCGTGTTCCTGGCACTGCTCAACGATGCCGCCATCCTGACCATCGCGTACGACAAGGTGCGCGGGTCGGCCACACCGGTCGCCTGGGACATGCGCAGCGTGCTCACCATCGCCACTACGCTGGGCGTGATGGGCGTCGTCGAGACCTTCCTGCTGTTGGCGCTCGCGGACAAGGTCTTCGGTCTCGATGAGGACCTGATCCGCACCCTGATCTACCTGAAGCTGTCGGTGTCGGGGCACCTGACGGTGTTCGTCACGCGCAGCCGCCATGCGTTCTGGTCCCGGCCGGCGCCGGCGCCGGCCCTGCTGACCGCGGTGATCGTCACCCAGCTGATCGCCACCCTGATCGCGGTGCACGGTGTGCTGATGACCCCGCTCGGGTGGGCGTGGGCCGCCGTCGTGTGGGGCTATGCCCTGACCTGGTTCCTCGTCGAAGACGGGGTCAAGCTGGCCACGCATCGCTGGCTGGACCGCCATCCGGCCCGACCGGGACCGGGCCGGACTGCATCGCGCTGACGTCCAGACCGCCGATCTGCCGGCAGAGGCCGTGTCAGGCCTCCGGCTGTTGCATCACGGCGATGGCCAACCGGCCCTCGTCGTCCTGCTCGACGTCGAGCACCTTGTCGTCGAGCAGGACGGCCGCCGCCGGTTCGAGGAAGATCCGCGCACCGCCTTCGGTTCCGAGCACCTCATCGCCTTCCTCCGGCCCGGGAGCGATCGAGACTGCGAGTTGCGCCCCTGAATCGTCCTGTGCCTGCACCGTGAAGCGCAGTCCGGCAGTACTCTCTCCGTCCGGCCCGTCCGGCGAGGTCATCGCCGTGACCGCCTCAGCAGCAGCGTCCGTCATGGCAAGCATGTTCGGTTTCCCCTCTGTTGGCATTTGGGTTGACAGTCCCCACCGTAGGGGCGACAGGCCGAGACCGCCATGCGGCTCATCCTCCGAGCGCGGGGCCCGGCAGCGTCGGAAGGCTGCCGTGCGGCAACCGCTCTCATCGCTCACGTGGGCGGTGAAACAGGCGGTTCACCATCGTGTGACTCGGACCGATTGAGCCGCCAAAGTCGGTAGGCCCAAGGAATGTCATACAAAACCACGTAGGTCGTATACGCCGTCACCATCAAGCGCGATCTCCGATCCCGCCGGACTGATCGCTGGAGTCCGCCCAGGGGCAACAAGAACGCGAGCAAGCCGAAGAAGGCGGCGCGCGGGCTTCGCCGACTGAACAGCAGCACGTTCCACGCCTCGTTGCCCGCCAAGACCGCGACCGCCCATCCGACTGTGCCAGTGGCGCGCCGATCGACACCCCGTCCCAGCACCACACCCATGATCACGTAATAGACGGCAGCAACGACAAAAAACCCCGGCATCGGCAACTGCCACCGCGGCGACCTCAATCCACGGAACCACGTGAGAGATTCATTGCCGACGAAGGCGTTACCCAGCACTGCAGCGGCCACAGTGCCTGCGGTGCCGACCAACGCAGAGCGCCCCCTCATAACCGTGAGACCCTGATCGGACACCAGCGTCGTCGCAGCAACTTGCTCGCGCTCAGAAATGCGAACCGAGGGTTATCAGGAGAACTCCGTCTCATCTGTTGAGTCACCTGGGTCCGATCTGCTCTCGTTGCGGTACGTCCAGGCACGAGGTCAGCCAAGCGTTGATCTGGCGGTGAGCTTCTTGAGCCATCGAAGTCGGGTGGGCGGTGAATCCGTGCGGGGAGTCGGGGAAGATCCGCAGATTCACGTCGACCCGGGCTGCCGACAATCGAGCGGCCATGGCCAGGTTGTCTTCCAACAAGATGTCGTCACTGCCGACGACGATCAACACCGGCGGCAAACCTGTGAGGTCCGCGAAGATCGGCGAGACGTGCGGGTGGGTGCGGTCCGGTGCCGCCCCCGCGTAGGCGTCGAGGAAGTACTCGTCGGCGATCTGGCGCCCGGCCGGTGTCTGTGCGGCCAGGTCATAAGTTCCGAATTGCAGTACGGCCGAACAGAACCCGGTGACACCTCGATCGCGCAGGCGCAGCAGCGTAACCATCGCCAGCGTCGCACCGGCGGAGAAACCACCGACGGCGAGCCGCGTCGTTCCGAACCTCCGCTCTGCCTCGTCGACAAGCCATAGTGCTGCGGTTTCGCAGTCCTCGGGGGCCGATGGCCACGGATGCTCAGGAGCGAGCCGGTAATCCACGCTGACCACCGCAATACCGAGAGTGTCGGCGAGCCGACGGTTCGCGGTGTCACTGCCCGCGGCGGACCCCATATAGAAGCCGCCGCCGTGGATTTCGAGAAGGACGCCGACTGGCGGCTCGGCCGTCGGTAGGTGAATCCGGATCGGGACGCTCCGTCCGCCCGCGATCGCCACGTCACTCACCGTCGACGGTTCGGACTGAATCGACGCCGCGGCCGCTGCTCGGACTTCGCGGAGTTCGTCCCAACCACTCGGCCCCCGCCGAGACGGGCGCTGCGCATAGAAGCTGCGGGACTCGGCGGCAAGCGCCCACAACGACGGGTCGATCAGTGAGGACAGCCCGACATGCACACCGAGCACCATACGAACCCGGGCCGGCAGCCGTCACCTGTGTCAGCCCCCTACCTCATCGGGACGCGTGGTTCTGGCGTCGTCGGTCTGGTCCAGAAGGGGCCGTCCGCGGCTCCGGTACAGTGCGGAATCGGCTTGCGCGTACAGCTTTGCGATGCTGATGTCGCCCGAGGTCTGCGTGGCCGTGCCCAGGCTGACCTCGGGGGTGTTTCGCCGGATACTGGTGAGGAATTCCTCGACGTCGGGAGCCTTCACACCGGCGATGCAGGCGGCGAACTCGTCGCCGCCCAGTCTGGCCAGCACGGCGCCCGCAGGTGCGACGTGTCTCCAGTGGCGGGCGTACTCCACGATGCGGCGGTCCCCGGCTTGGTGACCCCACGTGTCGTTGAGTCTTTTGAGGTTGTCGATGTCGAGGGCGACGACGGTGACGGGGTCAGGAGCCGAGCGGGCACGGGTCAGCACGTCGGCTGTGGCAATCTCCCAACCGGCGCGATTGAGAAGTCCTGTCATCGGGTCGGTGCATGCTGCGGTCAACATCGCGCGCATGAGAAAACCGAAGGATTCGGAGGCTCCGACGATGGCCACGGCCATGATCACAAACGTGATGACGCCCGTCGCCGGCGCTGGGGCAAGGGCGACGGCGATCAGGCAGGCGCCGGTGAGAGCAGCGATCAAGGGCAATGCGCGACGGGGTGCGTGGAATGCCCGTAGATACATGGCCAGGAACATCGCGCCGATCAAACAGACGTATTCAGCGATCATCGAGATGTGAAAAGCCATCACGAACGGGGTGGCGGCGATGGCGGCCCACGTTGCCGGCGCGGGGTTATCGGGTTTGATCGCCAGGTATAACAGTGCCGCCGATCCCAGAAGGATCGCGATGATCCCCCCGGTCGGGTTGGCGTAGGTGAGGTCGGTGCGTACCGGGAAGATCGTGAACGCGACGCCGTACAGGTAGAGAAATGTCGTCGCGCCCAGGTAAATCCGCAACAAGCGTACCCGCTGCCTGCCGAAGAGCCGGCTGTCGGCGCCGGCGAGCGAGCTGAGGCGATACATAGCCCTAACTGGGTCGTGACTGAGCGGATGCCAACCGCATGGGAAACGAGAAATCGGCATCGACATTACCGAACACGACGCCGTCATCATCAACACTCGTCGTTCGACCGGACAGATCCGTCTGCGGACTCCGCCGACGACCGGCCACTGGACGGCGCGCTGGTTAGAATGCCGTTGCGACCGGATGCCGGAATGGTGGGTCGCTGCGGGAGGGGTAAGGGTCGATGATCGACCGTCTGACGGGTGCGCAGACAGTCGGTCTTGCCGTCGTCATCCTCGGTGTGTTGTTCGTCGTCGGATGGTGGGTGCGCTCGCGGGTCCCGGTGCTGCGGGCGTTGTTCATCCCGGCGAGCATCATCGCGGGGTTTCTGGTGCTGCTGCTCGGTCCGCAGGTCCTGGGCCGGCTGACCGGCACCCACGGTCTCTTCCCCGCCGAGGTTCTGGAGACCTGGCGATCTCTTCCCGGTCTGCTCATCAACGTGGTGTTCGGCGCCATCATGATCGGCAAGACGTTGCCGAGACCGCGACAACTCTGGCAGGCCGCGGCACCGCATGCATTGTTCGGCACGTTTCTGTCGTTGGGGCACTTCGCGCTGGCCGGACTCGCCGTGCTGCTGTTCCTGGGCCCGGTGCTGGGTCTCCCGCCCGAAGCGGGGGCGTTGCTGGAGATGTCGTTCGCGGGCGGTCACGGCACGATCGCCGGGATGGGTCAATTGCTCACGGAGGCAGGCGCTTCCGAGCTGGTCGATGTGGGGCTGGGGTTGGCCACCGTCAGCATGATCACCGGTATCGGCGTCGGGTCATGGCTGGTGCGCTGGGCGGTGCGCAGTCCGCGGGTGACGGTCATGCGCAATGCGGCACCCACCGCCCAGGAAGGTTACGACGTGGATCACGTCCACGTCGTGCCCGCCGACGACCGGCCCCGGGTTGACGACGGTATTCATCCGACGGTGTTCGCGTTCGCCCTCATCGCCGCCGCTATCGCGGTGGCTATCGGATTGCTATGGGCACTGAGGGCGGCTGCCGGCGCTTTCGGCTCGGACGTCTTCGATGCGTTCCCCCTCTTTCCGCTGACCGTCATCGGTGGATTCGTCGTGCAGTGGTTGGCGACCAAGACCGGTCAGGCCGCCAAGATCGACAAGAGAGCGGTCGACGGCATCTCGGCGATCGCCTTGGATGCGCTGCTGGTGACCGCGATCGGGACCATGTCGCTGGCGGTGATCGGATCCAACATTCCGGCGATGGTGGTGTTCACCGTGATCGGTGTGGGATGGAGTGTGATCACACTGTTGTTGCTGGGGCGCCGTTTTCACCGAGACAACTGGTTCGAGCACGCGATCGCCGACTTCGGCCAGTCCCAAGGCAACGTGGCCACCGGCTTCGTGCTCGCCGACATGGTTGATCCGCAACGGCAGACCAGTGCTGCCACCGACTACGGTTACAAACAGCTCGCGTACGAGCCGATCCTCGGCGGCGGATTGATCACCGCCCTGTCAGTGCCGCTGATCACCAGCATCGGTCTGCCGGCGTTCACGGTCGTCAGCTCCATCCTCGTTGTGCTGGTGGGATTCTGGGGCATGGCGCGACGGTAGCGTGGCGAGGCTTCACTCGGGCAGATTCAGCAGCCGCCGGGTCAGATCGGTGAGCGTGGCGCGCAGGGTCTCGTCGTCGACGTGCGCGATCAGGGGGTGGATCACCGCGCCACCGATGGCGGCCGAGAGTACCGCTGCTGCCACCTGCGCTTCGGTGTCGTCGTGTTCGTCGAGTAACGCTCCGTACAGGCGGCCCATGAAGTCGCGGAACGGCCGATAGTCGCCGAGCAGACGCATGATCACCGGATCGTGCTGCAGGGTCCGCGTCCAGTCGCGCCGCGTCACCGCCATGTCGATCACACGGGCCAGGAGGAGCTTGCGGGCGCGCTGACGATCGGGTTCGGCCTCGGCGTCCTCCACCGCCTCCTCCAACGAGGCGAGTTCGTGCGCGGTCACCGCGATGACGATCTCTTCTTTGGTCCTGAACTGGTAGTAGATCGCGGCTTTGGTCACGCCGACCGTGTCGGCGATCATCTGCAGTGAGGTCCCACCGACCCCGTGTCGGCCGATCAACTCCATCGCGGCGTTCATGGTGCGTCGCTGCGCCGGCGTCCACGTCAAGTCGCGCAGCGCGCGTGAGGCGGGCTGATCCGTGGGCACGCCCAAGGGTATCGGCGAGCGGCTCCAGATGGACGTTGACCTTCCTCTGGCTGCACGACTAGAGTTCGGCCTAGCCGACCGGCTAGATGAGGCGCCCGAGGGGTAAGCGCGGGTGCGGGACGGTTGTGGGAGGTCGCCGATGGCTCGGGACAGGACGCCATCAGTGTGCCGAGATGCGCGTTGGCGACGTGAAACACCTTCTGATAGACGGGCATAACGCATGAGAACCGTTCACAGTTTCTGCCGTGTCTGCACGTCGGTCTGCGGCATCCTCGTCGACGTGGACGGCGACGAGGTCGTCCGGGTCCGCGGCGACCAGGACCATCCGTTCTCGCGGGGCTATACCTGTCCGAAAGGGCGCGCGCTACCGCTGCTGCACCACCATCCCGACCGCATCGAGCGCCCGCGGATGCGCATCGGCGGCCAGCAGCGCGAAACCACGTGGGAGACCTGCCTCGACGATCTGAGCACCCGGCTGCGCGACGTCATCGACAGGCACGGGCCTGAATCGGTGGCTTTCTACTTCAGCACCATGGAAAGTGCCGGCTTCCGGATGGCCGAAGCGCTGCACGCGGCGATCGGCACCCCGGCGAAGTTCAGCCCGTTGACCATCGACGGCACCGCCAAGCCCCTGATATCCGACCTGGTCGGCGGGTTCATGGGGTTGTCCGGCCGTACCGACCTCGACAACGCGGACTTCCTGATGCTGATCGGCGTCAATCCTGTTGTGTCGCACGGCCATGCGATCTCGATGCCCAATCCGACCGGCACCGTGCGGGACATCGCCAAGCGCGGTCAGGTGTGGGTGATCGATCCGCGCCGCACCGAGACCGCCCGGTTGGCGACCGGACATCTGGCACCGCGGCCGAGCACCGATCACGCGGTGCTGGCCTACCTGGTGCGCGAACTGCTGCGTGAGGGCATGAAGGCCGATGTCCCGGTGCAGGGCGTCGACGAGCTGAGGGCCGCGGTCGAACCGTTCACCCTGGCCCACACGGCGGCGCTGGCCGACGTGCCCGAAGCGGACCTCACGCGACTGCGTGACGCGGTGCGCGGCGCCGACTGCGTCGCGGTCGAAACCGGCACCGGCGTCACCATGACGGCCGACCGGGGCAACGTCACTCAGTGGCTGGCCTGGGTGCTGATGATCCTCACCGGCGCGATGAACCGTCCCGGCGGCACCTGGTTCCACCCCGGATTCGCCTACCAGATCGAGACTTTCGGTGATCTGCTGCCCGTCACACCGCCGGAGGGATCGTTCGGCCCGGGTCCGCGCAGCCGCCCGGAGGCGCAGGCGTTCATCAACGAATGGCCGTGCGCGGTGCTGCCCGACGAGATCGCCGCAGGCAACATCCGCGCTCTGATCAACGTCGGCGGCAGTCTGGTCACGTCCTTCCCCGATACCAACCGGCTGATCCCGGCTCTGCAGCAACTCGAGGTGTTCGCCACCACCGAGATCATCAACAACGAAACCGCGGAACTGTCCACCCATGTCCTGCCCACCAAGGATCCGCTGGAACGGCCCGACATCACCATCCACGACATCCTGAGCTCGAGGGTCTCCGTGCAGTACTCCCCCGCCGTCGTGGAGCCGGTCGGTGATCGGCGGTCGATGTGGTGGGTGTTCGCCGAGATCGGCCGCAGACTGGGTCACGACCTTGGCCTGGCCGATCCGGACACCAGCACCGATGACGACGTGCTCACCGTCCTGTTGACCGGCGCCCGGTCGAAGTACGACGAGGTGGCGGCCACCGGTTGGGCAGACGCCGGCCGGGAGCTCCCCGCGCCGTGGGTCGACGCGCATATCGAGCGGATGGGCGGCTGGCGGCTGGCCCCGCAGCTGCTCGTCGATCAGCTCGCCGCCCTCAAGCCGCCGGCGCCACTGGTGATGGTGCCACGGCGCCAGCGCAAGAAGCTGAACGGCCAACTCGATTTCATGGGCGAAACCGCCGAGGTACTCGTTCACCCCGACGACGGTGCCGCAGCGGGGCTCGTCAGCGGTCGACCGGTGACGGTGCGCAACGCCAACGGCGAGTTGACCGGCGTCGCACGATTCGACGACTCCATCCGACGAGGGGCGGTGTCGATCCCGCACGGACACCACACCGCCAACGTCAACCGTCTCACCAACAAGGACGACATCGACGTGGTGACCGGGATGGTGCGTTATTCCGGGATCCCGGTCAGCCTGCACCCGGGGTGAGCTCTGTGCCCGGCACGCGTCACTACTGGCAGCAGCTCGGGTCGAGCACCACGCACAGCGCTTGCAGCGCCTCGGGTTTCACCCGGTGGAAGACGTTCATGCCCCGGCGATCGGAGATCACCAGCCCGGCTTTGCGCAACTGACCGAGGTGGTGGCTGACCGTCGACTCACTCAGGTCCAGCGCCGCGGCCAGGTCTCCGCTGGTCTCCTCCGCACGGGTCGAGCTGAACAGCAGCGACATGATCTTGACCCGCATCGGATCGGCGAGCGCCTTCAATCGCATCGCCACCGCCAGGGCATCCGCGTCGCTGATCGGGCCGGCGGCCACCGGGGCGCAGCACACCGGGGCGGACATGTCGATCACGGGCAGCGCTTTGGGCATAGCCCCCATCCTGCCACCTATCTTGACATATATCAAAAAGGTGGCACTCTGAGATCGACGCGTCAGTTCGATATATGTCTCATCCCCCAAGCGGAAGGTCGATCATCATGTCCCGCGTTCAACTCGCTCTCAATGTCGATGATCTCGACGAGGCGATCCTGTTCTATTCCAAGCTGTTCAACACCAGCCCGGCGAAGGTGAAGCCGGGCTATGCCAATTTCGCGGTGGCGGAGCCGGCGCTGAAGCTGGTGCTGCTGGAGAACCCGGGTAAGGGCGGCAGCATCAACCACCTCGGCGTCGAGGTCGAGTCCAGCGACCACGTGCATGCCGAGATCGCCCGCCTGACCGGCGAAGGTCTGTTCACCGATGAGGAGATCGGCACCACGTGCTGCTTCGCGACCCAGGACAAGGTGTGGGTGACGGGCCCGGGCGGGGAGAAATGGGAGGTCTACACCGTGCTGGCCGACTCCGACACCTTCGGCACCAGCCCGCAACATCCCGACGACTCCGCCGAGGACAAGGATGGGGTGTGCTGCGGCAGCTCCGCCCCAGCGGGTGAGCCGGCGGGCACGGCGCCCTGCTGCTGAGTACCGTCCTAGACGGTTGCCCCACCCCCCGATGCGGGGGTGGGGCAACCGGCGACAGCAGCGCTTCGAGGGGATAGGTTGACGGATCCATTCTCGGGCCCCGTCGGCACCGGCCGCCGGGACCGTGGCCGGACGGATTGCGCAGCGGCGCACGCCGGGACGCTCAGTGATGCGGTACTCCGCCGCATTCTGGCGACATTGTGTCTCACCCAGATCACCAGCTGGGGCGTGCTGTACTACGCCTTCACCGTGTTGTCGGTGCGCATCACCGATCAGACCGGCTGGTCTCAACCCGCGGTCACCGCGGCGTTCTCGGCGGCGCTGGTCACCTCGGCCCTGACCGGGATCCTGGTGGGCCGTCGGCTGGATCGACACGGCCCGCACGTGGTGATGACGGCCGGCTCGGTCCTCGGCCCGCTGGCCCTGGCCGGTGCGGCGGTCTCACCCAACTTCGGGGGGTTCGTCACGGCCTGGCTCGCCGCCGGAGTCGCGATGGGCGCGGTCCTCTATCAGCCGGCGTTCGCGGCGTTGACCCGCTGGTACGGGCCGCGCCACGTCCGAGCGCTGACTGTGCTGACCCTGGTCGCCGGCCTGGCCAGCACGGTGTTCGCGCCGCTGACCGCCCTACTGGCTGATCATTTGGATTGGCGCACCACCTATCTCGTGCTCGCCGCGGCCCTGGCCGTGATCACGGTGCCCGCGCACTTCTTCGGCCTGCGCCACCCGTGGCCGCCCGCGCCACATTCCCATCATGCCGATTCGCCGACCACCACCACCCGCAGCCGCGCCTTCATCGCGTTGACCGCGGCGATCGCACTGGCCGCCTGCGCCTCCTATGCGATCATCGTCAACCTCGTGCCGTTGATGACCGAACGCGGCATCAGCACCCAGGCCGCCGCCCTCGCGCTCGGCTTGGGTGGCGTCGGGCAGGTGTTGGGCCGCCTGGGATACGGGGCCTTGACCCGGCGATTGGGCGTGCGGACCCGCACCGTGCTCATTCTGTCCGCGATCGCCGTCACCACCGCCCTGCTCGGGATGTTCACCTCACTGATCGCACTCGTGGTCGTGACGGTCCTCGCCGGCTTCGCGCGCGGGATCCTGACGCTGCTGCAGGCGACGGCCGTCACCGACCGATGGGGCCCGACACATTACGGTCACCTCAGCGCCGTCATGGCAGCCCCGGTCACCGTGGTCACCGCGCTGGGCCCGTGGATCGGCGCGGCGCTGGCCAGCCTGCTCGGCGGATATGCGCCGATGTTCGTGCTTCTCGGCGTGGTCGCCGCGCTGGCCGCCCTGCTCAGCCTCGCCGGTTCCCCCACCCGCCGCCAGTTGTTCACTTGACCATTGATTCGATATCCATCAATATCGATGAATGTCGAATTCGTCGCCGGAGCTCGTGCCCGCACCGGACGCATGCTGCCCGCCCGGCGCGTTACTGCGTGAACCGCTCTCCACGGCAGAAGCGGCGAGCATGGCAGTCAAGCTGAAGGCTCTGGGCGACCCGGTACGCCTGCAGTTGTTCTCGGCGATTGCCAGCCACGTCGGCGGCGAGGCCTGTGTCTGTGACATCTCGGCGGGCCTGGACGTGTCGCAGCCGACCGTGTCTCATCACCTCAAGGTGCTGCGCGATGCCGGTCTGCTGACCTCGGAGCGTCGGGCGTCGTGGGTCTACTACGCGGTGGTGCCCGAAGCGTTGGCCAGCCTGGCCGTCCTGCTCGGTACCGACACCTCCGCAGCGGTGCCGGCATGACCGACACCACGACGCCACCGCCGTCGGTTGTCGGCAAGCTCTCGACCCTGGACCGGTTTCTGCCGCTGTGGATCGGTGCGGCGATGGTCGCCGGTCTGCTGCTGGGCCGCTGGATCCCCGGGCTCAACACCGCGTTGGAAAGTGTTCAGTTCGACGGGATTTCACTGCCCATCGCGCTGGGCCTGTTGATCATGATGTACCCGGTGCTGGCCAAGGTGCGCTATGACCGTCTCGACACCGTCACCGGCGACCGCAGACTGCTGCTCTCCTCGCTGGTGTTGAACTGGGTGCTGGGCCCGGCGCTGATGTTCGCGCTGGCCTGGCTGCTGCTGCCCGACCTGCCCGAATACCGCACCGGTCTGATCATCGTCGGCCTGGCGCGCTGCATCGCGATGGTCATCATCTGGAACGACCTGGCCTGCGGGGACCGGGAAGCCGCCGCTGTGCTCGTCGCGCTGAACTCGATCTTCCAGGTGGTGATGTTCGCGGTCCTGGGCTGGTTCTACCTGTCGGTGCTGCCCGGCTGGCTCGGACTCGAACAAACCACCATCGACACCTCACCGTGGCAGATCGCCAAATCCGTGCTGATCTTCCTCGGTATCCCCCTGGTGGCCGGTTACCTCTCCCGCCGGCTCGGTGAGAAAGCCAAGGGGCGTGACTGGTACGAAACGCGGTTCCTGCCGCGCATCGGGCCGTCGGCGCTCTACGGCCTGCTCTTCACCATCGTGATTCTCTTTGCCCTGCAAGGCGATCAGATCACCACCAATCCGTGGGACGTGGCCCGCATCGCACTGCCGTTGCTCGCGTATTTCGCGATCATGTGGGGCGGCGGCTACCTGCTGGGCAGCGTGCTCGACCTCGGCTATGAGCGGACCACCACTTTGGCGTTCACCGCCGCCGGCAACAACTTCGAACTGGCCATCGCCGTCGCGATCGCCACCTACGGTGCCACCTCCGGGCAGGCCCTGGCCGGCGTCGTGGGCCCGTTGATCGAAGTTCCCGTACTGGTGGCGCTGGTCTACGTCTCGCTGGCGCTGCGCCACCGGTTCACACACCACACCTCCCTGAATACCTCCCGGGATCAGCCGATCGACCCGACGACGAGAACGGAAACGGCTCCATGACCGACAGCCCCGTCACCCACCAACTCCGCGACAGCCTGTCCATCGACCAACAGCTGGCCCTGAAGACCGCCGCGACCCGGCTGCACGGCGAGTTCGACGGCACCTTCGGCACCGAAACCATCGAACGGTTCCTGCACTCCTCCTACGACCAATTCGCCGGCCGCGCCACCGTTCCCCACTTCCTGCCGCTACTCGCCGAACGGTTCGCCCGTCAACGGCTGCACGCCCTGGCAAGAGTCGAGGGCAAGATCACCGACGGCAAACCGACCGTGCTATTCCTGTGCACGCACAACGCCGGCCGCTCGCAGATGGCCCTGGGATTCTTCACCCACCTGGCCGGCGACCAGGCCGTCGCCTGGTCGGGCGGGTCCGAACCCGGCGACGAAATCAACGCTGCGGCGGTCGCGGCCATGGCCGAAGTCGGCATCGACATCACCGGCGAATACCCGAAACCCTGGACCGACGAGATCGTGCAAGCCGCCGACGTCGTCATCACCATGGGCTGCGGGGACGCCTGCCCGATTTTTCCCGGAAAGCGTTACGAAAACTGGGAACTCCCCGACCCCGCAGGCCAGGGCCTCGACGCGGTGCGCCCGATCCGCGACGACATCGAGGAACGCGTCCACCGGCTGCTGACCGGTCTGAACGTGTCGCTCACCCGCCGGTAGACCTCGCCGCGACCGCACCTTTCACCACTCGGCGGGGTATGCCATCCGCCAGCGGCTGACTGACCCGGCCATGAGCCCGAACACGGGGTCCGGTGTCACCCGCAGGGCCAGGTTGCGGGTCTTTTCCAGCCCGGCGAGCCGCGGTGCGGCGAAGTACGCCCCGGCCTTCGACATCGCGTACAGCGCAAGCATTCTGGAGAAACGCCGAGACAGCGCGTCGGTGCCGTGACGGGCCAGGGTGAGGGCGTCTTCCATCGCGAGGGCCGCACCCTGCCCGAATGTGGGTTGCATGGTGTGGGCCGCGTCGCCGATCAGTACCACTTTTCCGTGCACGAGTCGGCGCGGTGGCCGGGCCTCGAAGATCTCCGGGGTGATCATCTGAGCCGGCGCGGCGTCGTCGATCAGCTCCGGCAGTGGTGCCGCCCAGTCCCGGAAGGATGTCAGATCTACCCCACGCAACGAGGTGCCGCCGTAGACATAGGTGCGTCCGTCGGCAAGCGGCAGAATGCCGAACTGGGAGGTACTCCCCCAGATGGTGCCGAAGCCGGTATCGAGTTCGCGGTCGGCGATCCATCCCCAACCCGTGGTGCCGGTGGACCGCAGCCTCGGTGCGTGCGGCCACAGCGCTCGTCTGACCACGCCGCGGGGACCGTCGGCGCCGACGACGAGATCGAACCTGTCAGCGCGGTCACCGATCTGCAGCGATCCATCGGGCTCCGCGCCGACCACGGCAGCCGAGTAGTGCACACACTCCGCGGGCAACTGTTCGGTCAGCCAGCGCAGAAGCTGGCTTCGCGGCACGGTCGCGTACTCACGCCCACCGGTGAGCTGAGCCAGGGTGCTGCGAACCAGTATCCGGCCGTCGGCGCTGCGCACGGTCGCGGGGACGTTCGCCCATGGTCGGGTCGACAACCGGCTGCGTAGACCCAACATCGACAGACACGCCAACGCGTTCTGAGCCAGCGAGATCGCCCCGCCCGCTGTGGACGGCCCGCTTTCCTTCTCGAACACGGTGACGTCATGGCCGTCGCCCCGGAACGCGATCGCGGCGGCCAGACCCGCGAACCCGCCGCCGACAATCCCCACACGCACACCGATAAACTACAGCGCGTAGTAGCGGTCTGTGGGCGAATTCGCAATATCGCCACCTGGAGGGTAGGTGCGGCTCCAAAGTCGTTGTACTGCAAGATAATAGCGTTTGCCTAGAGATCGAGGGCGTTGACCGTGGCGCCTGGATTGGGCCCCAGAAGCGCGGCGAGGCGCGGGCTGACATCGCGGCACGCGCCCTGGAGTGGGCGCACCAGACGGACCAGGGCCTGACGTGGAAGACGTGCGGCCGGACCGGCGATCGTCATGGACCCGAGCGCGAGTGGCGGGTCAACCTGATCCTCGGCCTGTGCGAGCAGCGGGACGGACACCCCGTTGATGCCGGGATGATTCTCGCCGTAGGACATTTCGTAGCCGCGCCGGCGGATCTCGGCGAGGTGTTCCGGGGTGATCCCGTCGAGGTCGATGCCACCGAGCTCGGATTCGGGCAGATGGGCGAGGATGATGCGGCCGCTGGCGCCGGACGTCAGCGGTGACCGCTCCCCCAGCACGCCCGCCGGGTCGACGACCGGGCCGGACGGTGCAGGGACACCGAGGACCAGCACGCGGAAATGGCCCGCGCGCAGATGCACGATGGCGGCCTCACCACTGACGGTGGCGAGCCGCGCCACGACGGGATACATCACCCGCAGCATCGCCGGTCGCGGACCGATGAGGGTCGCCAGCGCGACTGATCGGCTGGCCAAGCGATACCCGGACCGCCCGAGGTGGTGCAGATAGCCCTCGCGCTCGAGAGCCTGCAGGAGCCGGAAGGCATAGGACTCGGAAAGGCCGGCGCGCTCGGCGATATCGCGCAGGGTGGCCGGTTGGCGCATCCCTGCGAGCGCTTCGAGCAGTTGAAGTCCGCGCAGCGCCGTCGTCGCCACAGGACGATGTTACTTGCTGATCCAGCAAGTTGAGTAGTGCGCGGACGAGTGACTCCGTCCAATGGGTGCGTGATGCCAATCCAGGGAGAGGCGATGACCACCACGGCTCGTGCGCGGTTACGTGAACTGCTCGACCGCAAGCAGTTGATCGTCGCCCCCGGTGTGTACGACGTAATCTCGGCACAACTCGCCAAACGGACCGGCCACCCCGTTGCCTACCTGACCGGCGCCGGCGTCGCCGCGTCCGGGTTCGGGCTGCCCGATATCGGGCTGCTCACCCAGACCGAGATGGTGGAACGCGCCAGGATGGTCGTGCGGGTGCTCGACGACGTGCCGCTGCTAGCCGACGCGGACACCGGTTACGGGGCCCCGATCAACGTCATCCGCACCGTGCGGGAATACCAGGACGCCGGCGTCGCCGCGATCCAACTCGAAGATCAGGCTTTTCCGAAGCGGTGCGGTCACCTGCCGAACAATGAACTGGTCGGTGCCGACCACTTCGTGCGCACTCTCGCCGCCGCGTTGGAGACGCGAACCGATCCCGGCATGCTGGTCATCGCCCGCACCGATGCCCGTGGGCCGCTAGGCCTCGACGAAGCGATTCGACGCGCCAACCGGTACGCCGCCGAAGGAGCCGACATCCTGTTTGTCGAAGCGCCGCAAAGCGATCGCGAGGTCGAGCAGATCGCCCGCGAGGTCAACGCCCCGCTGTTGCTCAATCTCGTGATCGGCGGACTCACCCCCGAGCAGTCCGCAGAGCGGCTCCAGAAGCTGGGCTTCGCCATCGCCATCCATCCCTCCGCGGTCCTGGGCCCGGTCGCGCTCGGGGCGCTCACCGCGCTGTGCCGACTGCGGGGCGTCAGCGTCGACGAGTTCCTACCCACCACGCCGGAACAGTTCTTCAACCTTGTCGGCATGGCTGAATGGTTCGCCCTCGCAGAGAGATACCAGCCGGGCGCGGCAGGACAGGAGACCTGAGATGGGCATGACGATGATCGAGCGAATACTGGCCCGCAAGGCCGGCATTCCGGAAGTCCACGCAGGCGATACGGTCACCGTCGAAGTGGACATGACCGTGCTGATCGATCTGCAGTTCGCCACCATGTGGATGCAACCGCTGAAGATCAACGATCCGGCCAAGGTCGCGATCGTGATGGATCATGCCGTGCCGGCCCCCACCATCAAAGACGCCGCCGGCGGCCCCAAAGCCCGCCGGTTCGCCCGAGATTTCGGGATCGAGCGCTTCTATGACGTCGGCCGTCACGGCATCTGCCACCAGGTCATCGCCGAGAACGGGCTGGCCCGTCCGAGTGAGATCCTTGCCTGCACCGACAGTCACACCTGCGCCGGCGGCGTCTACAACTCGGCCGCACGCGGTTTGGGCCCCGCGGAGGTGTACTCGGTCCTGTGCACCGGGCGCACCTGGTTTCAGGCCGCCCCCACGATCCGTTACGAACTGACCGGGGCGCTGCCGGCTGGGGTCAGCGGCAAGGACGTCTTCCTGTACATCGCCGACGAGTACGGCGACGCCACCAACCGCAACCTGGAGTACGGCGGGCCCGGGCTGGGCACCGTCCCGCTGAACGATCGGCGCACCATCGCCACCCAGGGAGCGGAGGTCTCGGCCGACTTCTCCACCTTCGCCTACGACGACGTGCTGGCCGAACAGTTCCGCGCGCTTGGCATCACCGACTACGAGCCGACCTACGCCGATTCCGACGCGGTCTACGACGAGGTCCGTCACATCGACCTGTCGGCACTCGTGCCCTACGTCGCGCGCCCGGGAACGGTGTCCCACAACGGAATTCCGGTCGGTCAGATCGAACCCCGCAGGATCGACCAGGCTTTCATCGGCTCGTGCGCCAACGGTCAACTCGACGACCTGCGCATCGCCGCCGACGTGCTGCGCGGCCGCCACGTTGCGCCCGGTGTGCGGCTCATCGTCACCCCGGCCAGCCAGCAGGTCTACCGTGACGCGCTGCGGCTGGGTTACCTGCAGGACATCGCCGATGCCGGCGCCGTGGTCACCAACGCCACCTGTGGGGCGTGTTTCGGCTACCACATGGGGGTCGTCGGGCCTGGCGAGGTCTGCCTGACCTCCAGTACCCGCAACTTCACCGGCCGGATGGGCTCGGCCGAGGCCGAGATCTACATGGCCTCCAGCGCCACGGTGGCTGCCTCGGCCGTGGCGGGACACATCACCGACGCCAGGGAGGCCATGACACCATGCGCACGAACCTGACGGTGACCGGGCGTGTCTGGGTCTTCGGTGATGGCCTCGACACCGACGCCATGTACCCACCGGATGCGATGAAACTCGACCTGCCGGAGGCGGCCCGGATGGTCTTCCACGCCGTGCGGCCCGGATGGACCGGCCAGGTTGCTTCCGGCGATATCGTGATCGCCGGCAAGAACTTCGGGATCGGCTCGTCGCGGCCCGTCGCGGCACTCTTCGACCAACTCGGTGTCGCGGCACTGGTGGCCGAGGAATTCAACTCCCTGTTCTTCCGCAATGCCGTCAACGCCGGCCTGCCCGCGATGGCCGTCCCCGAGGTCACCTCCGTGTTCACCGACGGTGACATCGGCACGTTCGATCTGCGTACCGGGCACTGGAGTAACGACACCACCGGCGCCGGCGGCGTCGTGCCGGTGATGCCCGAGCTCATCCTCGACATCCTGGCCGGTGGGGGCGTCTTACCCCGGCTGGCCGAACAGGGCTATCTGCCCGCCGAACTCGCCGACGTACTCCGCTCGCCAGCCGTCACAGCGGCTGGACTCGGCAGCGGTGCGTGAGGGCCGAAGTTATCGGAACGGCGCTGAATTCGAGCCGGACAGGTCGGGTCGATAACTGCGCAGCAGCTCGGCCTGGGCAATCAGACGGTCCGCCGCCTCGAGGTGACCGAACCCGCGATAGCGGTCGGCCTCGCGCAGTGAGCTGTCGATGAGCTCGTCCAGCACGGCGGCGACGTCTTCGACGGACAGGTCGCGCCGCGCGACGTCTGCGGCCCCCAACCCCGCCGAAGCCCCGGCGATGCGCCCACTGGCGGGCGCGGGTTCGTCGCCCACCCCGACGGCTTCTGCGTTGTCGATCGCCGCGATCGCGACGCGCAACGCACTGGCGACGTCGGCGCGCCGAGCTTTGAGCGCCGCGCGGAGATCCCGCCGCATCGCGTCGCGCACATCGGGCTGGTCGCGGCAACCGCCGGCGGATCCGGACGTCGTCACCGGCGTGCCGACCCGGTGAGGAACTCGTCGATCGACGAGCCGTCGTCCACGAGCGCGTGGCCGGCTTCGGGCACCACCGTCAAGCTGGCGTCGGGCAACAGGCGCTTCACCCGCCGGGCTGTGTCGCGCGAGTCGAGTATCCGGTCGCGTGCCCCCAGGACCACCAATGTCGGTGTCTGCACAGTCCTCAACTGTTCGTCTGTGAAGACTGGGAGCCGATCGCGGCGCGGCCGGTAGTGCTGTTGGGTCAGCGCCATGTAGTCGATGAAGTCACCGAGATCGGGTGAAGGCCCCAGAATCAGCCGCACCGCGCTGCGCCGGCCGCGCTGACCCAACGCCAGCAGAAACGCCGAGGCGAGCACCGCACCGTACTTCTGCCTCCCGATACCGCCCGGAGCGCGCAGGACAAGCCGGTCGACCCGGTGCGGGCGCCGGATGGTGTAATCCAGTGCCAGCCAGCCTCCCAGCGAGGCGCCGACGAAGGCGGCGTGGGATATCCCGAGGGCGTCGAGCACGTCATCGAGCCATTCGGCGTAGGCGCCCGACTGCAGGGGCGGGCGTGACGGGGCACTCAGCCCGGGTTCACCGATGACGTCGACGAGGTGAACCCGGTGGGTCTTCGACCAGCGCTCGGCCTCGGCCAGCCAGATCGTGCTGTCGGTGCCGGCGCCGTGCAACAACACCACCGGGGAGGCCTGTTGCGGCCCGCACACGGTGACGAACGTGTCGCCGTGGCGCGTCGGCACGGTGCGGTGTTCGGCCGGCACCGGCCAGTTGTCCAAGTGCTCGCGGTAGCGCTGTTCGACGGCCCGCTGTCCGGCCGGTGTCCGGTAGATGCCGCTCATTGCGGTTCGGTCTCCTCGGTAAGGGCGCTGATCAAAGTGATCGCCTTGGCGGTGTCGTCGGCATCGCCGACCAGGATGACCTTGAGGTTCTCGCGGGACTCGTCATAGACGACCTGCACGTGCAGGCCACGGCGAGCAGCCGAGGCGCTCGACGCGGCGCCGACCACATGCGTGGCCACCCGGTCCATCGCGGATCGCCCGATCCCGTCGATCGTCACAATCGCCGAAACCTCCGTCCGTGCTGAGGCGGACGCCGGAACGGCGCCGGGACACCCACCGATGAACTCCTCCAGGTCCTGGGCGGCGATGCGGTACTGCTTGCCGATCCGCACCGCCGGCAGCCGGCCCTGACGCACGTAGCCACGCACGGTGCGCACGTGTAGGCCGAGGATGCCGGCGACCTCTTCAGCTGTGTACCACCCAGGCGCCATCGACCTCATCCTTCCCTATGCTGCCCTGTAAAGACTCACTATAGGTAATAATAGAGAAGGTCAGTGGGTTTCCGGGGGCGGCCGGCCGAAGCGCACCGCGAAGCTCGCGGCCCGTCGCCGCTTAACGGTTCAGCCTCGCGTGTCCTGGTTGAGGCCGGACAGGAGTTCCCGAACACGAGCGATGTGGGCCGCTGCGGCTGTGCGTGCGGCCTGGGCGTCGCCGACGTCGATCGAAGCAAGAATTGCCTCGTGTTCACAGACCGAGAGGTCGAGGCGACCTGTGGGAGTGAAGCCCACTGAGCGCGCCTCGCGCAGATGCTGATGTAGTTCGCCCAGCAGATCGATGAGCAGTGAACTGCCGCTTGCCTCTGCGACGGACAAATGGAATGCGATGTCAAGGTCGGCCAACGCGTTCAGATCGCGCTCGCCGGCTTCGACGGCGGCTACGAAGGCTTCATGGGCACGTCGGATCGCCGCGCGCTGGCGCTTGTCGGCGCGGGTCGCCGCCTCGCCTGCCGCCAGTTCGTCCAACGCGCCGCGCACCAGCATCATGTCCATCACTTCGGCACGGTGCTCGCCCAGCCATTTGAGCACGTCCACACTCGGGCGCCGCACCGTCGCTGTCACGAAATACCCGTTGCCATGCCGCACTTCAACGAGGCCGACGGCTTCAAGGGAACGCATCCCCTCGCGGACACTGACCCGGCTGACTCCGAGCATCTCGGTGAGTTCGCGTTCAGAAGGCAGCTTGGCTCCGACCGGATACAGGCCGTTCTTGATCGCGTCGGCGAGTTGATCCCGTACCTGGTCGGCCCGCGAACGGGACGGCAACCGGGTGAAGTGACCCGGGCTAGTCACGATGACACCACCTGCCGCATCCGTTCGATCCTAGTGCGCACACCGTGCCACTGACTTCCACCGACCGTGACTGGTGCCCGCCGACCCATTCCCCGCGCCCAGACCGCCCGATGGCCCATGTCGGCGGCAACTGTCAGGTCCACACCTCCCGGCGGGGCTGCCACGTCGACCACCAGCGAACCGGTTGGCAACCGCTTGAGAACGTCTTCGGTCACCACCCGGGCGGGCACCGTGGAGAACAGCATCGAGGCTTCTGCGGCGGTGTCCGCGAGCTCGGTCAGCGGGGCGCTGTTCAGGTGAGCGGCGTACGCCGCAGCGCGCTGCACCGGATTCCGCGCCACCACCGTCACCCGTGCGCCCAGGGCCCGCAATGTCGTGGCAAGCCGTGCGCCGATGTTGCCGAACCCGACCACGACGACCGATGCGTCGTTGAGGGAAACCCTGGTGTTCTCGATGGCCACCCGCAGCACGCCCTCGACGATCGCAGGCGCACGCAGCAGCATCAGTTCCTGATCGTCCTCGTATTCATCGAGTACAGCCCCCGCGGTGGCCGCCGCCGCCCGCAACGCACCATCGGCCCTCCCCAGAACGACATGTGCCGGAGATGACATCAGCCTCAGCAGCTCGGCGGTGATGACGATCGGCGGGGTGTGCTCCGGGGCGAATATCGATCCGTCCAGGGCGATGCCCGGAATGGGCAGCAACAGTATGTCGGCGCCGTCTACCGCGGATTCCAGGTCGGCCGCGCTCTGCACACCGGTAATCGGGCCCGTGGCGCCGATGAAGCCGTACGCGCGCACCCGGGCACCGGTTTCGGCCGCGAGGCGGGCGATCTCCTGTTCGCGCTCGTCGCCACCCACCACGGCGATGGTCAGATCATTCCAGCTCACAGTGCACCCTTCGTGACAAGATCGAGTAACTCGTCGGTGCTGCCCGCCTCGAGTCCGACATCCCGCAACCGGAGTCCGTCCCGTTTGGCCGCGCCGTGTGTCGCGCAGTCGACAAGGTGCAGCAGCGCTGTTGCGACCGGCATCTCGATGTGCGCGATCGCGGCAAGCTCCAGCATCGGCACCACTGCGAACGCGAAGTCTTCACGGTAGTAACGATGTTCGAGTGAAGCCGGCGCCATGATCGAGGCGTTGGCACGACCGGTGGACACCGCGATACGCAACTGGTCTTCTGCGGTGCCACTGTCGGGTACCGCATCGACGGTACCGATGGCCAGCATTTCCTGCACCAACGGGTCAAGGGTGTGGCCGAACGCTGTTGCAAGGGCGAGGCGCTCCTCGTCCAGCCGTGTCATCACTGTGGCGACAGCGGGCGTGGTGGCTTCGGCGTAGTAGGCGAACTGCCCGCCCGTCGCCTCCACCCAGGCGGCGGCGAGCACTGCTGCCGGGGGGTGCAGAACCGCGTTCACATTGGCCAATCCCGTGGCGAAGACGTCTGGTTCCGGTCGGCAGGACGGCCACAGCTGTGTCGCGAATGTAAGTGCGGTGTCGTCGGTTCCAAGAGTCGCGGCTCGCACGCGTCGAGCGGTGCCCGTTATCCGCACTTCCGGGCCGTCGCCGCAGCGCGCCACGTAGGTCAGGGTCGACAGCTCGGCGATCGGAGGGCGCTCGATGCCAAGTCTGGCGAACCGTGACGCCACGTGCGCCGCGCCCAAGGTGTGACCGGGATTGAGCAGCAACGGAACCCGACACCCGAGTCCAGCCAGATCGTCGGCCAGCGCCCGGTGTGCCAGGGCCGGTAGACATACCACTGCCACTTCGGCTCCGTCGACTGCTTCGGCCAGCTCGGTGGTGATGACAGGAAGCGGGGTGAACGTCTCGCCCAGGACACCGCTGGCATGGACGCCGCCGGCTTCACGATAGGGCTTGAGCGTGGTAGCGCTACGGTTCCACAGCCGCACCCCGTGTCCGGCGGCTGTGAGTTCGACGGCGGCCGACAGCCCTCCCGCTCCGGCGCCGAGCACGGCCACGGTGCTCACAAGGTCGCCGTCTCGTCTGCGTACTTTGTCAGCTTGACGGTGTCGACCTCGATCCCGAGGCCCGGCGTATCGGGGCAGATCAGGCTACCGTCGCGGAACTCGAACGGTGTGGTGAGTACGTCGTCGAGGTAATAGACGCCGGCCGTGCGGGGCCCGTCGGACCCCTCCACTGCCGTCACCGAGCACACGCTCGGCAGGATCGCCCGTTCCATGGCCACCCCGAGGTGGAGGTTGGCCGCGGTGCCGATTCCGAACTCGATCGATCCGCCGATATCGTGATACATCCCCAGTGCGGCGGCGAGTTCAGCCTGCTGTCGGGCCCGCCACAGGCCGCCGGGTTTGGTGACGTAACAGCTGAAACACTCAGCCGCACCATGCTGGTGTAGCTCGAGGATGTCGTGCACCGTCCACGCTGATTCGTCGGCCATCACCGGCACGTTGATTCGGCGAGCAACCTCGGCGAGTCCACGCATCCCGGCCAGCGGCTGTTCACACAGCAGCAGATCGTACTCCTGCTGCCGCAAGGTGACCCGCACAGCCTCGGCAATACTGGGATATCCCTCGTTGCCGTCCACGCGCAGTTCGATTGTCGGCCCGACGAGTTCGCGCATTCGCCTCATCAACTCGACATCCCGATCACCGTCGATGCCGGTCTTGAGCTTGAAGACGGTGATACCCTCGGCCACAGCGACTTCCGCTTCCGACAGTGCATCCCCGATCGGCATCAGGCCCAACGAGTGGGTGATCCGCACACCGTCGCGCCGCCTTCCGCCGAGCAGTGTGTGGACCGGAACCCCAAGTGCCTTGCCGGCGATGTCGTGGCAGGCGATGTCGATCGCGGCCTTGGCGTACGGTGCACCCTTGGCGACTCGGTCCATGGCCGCGTGGACGACGCTGATCTCGCGGGGGTCCTTACCGCGCACGGCCTCGAACAGGTAGTCACGCACAAGAGCGAGAACGGTCTCCGGTGACTCTCCGCCGTAACGCATCTGGGGCCCGCCCCACGTCGGTATCGCCGGCGTCTCACCCCATCCGCTGATGCCCTCGTCGGTGTCGAGTCGAATGATCGCGTGGTGACCGATGCGCCGGTGGGTGTTCCCTGACCAGGAGTGCACACGACGTAGCGGCAGGGTGACCAGGTGGATCTGCCCGCCGGTGATCTGCATTGGTTCCTCTCAGGGTTGAGTTGGTGTCGGCATCACGTGCCGGGAGCATCACCGATCATCTCGATCTTGTTGCCGTCGGGGTCGAGTAGGTACAGGCTCAACCCGTAGCCGCTCGGTTCAGGTCCGGCTACGATCGTCACATTCCGGTCCTTGGCGCGGTTGGCGATCTCGTGCAGGTTGCGAGCCCGGAAGGCGATGTGCTCCACCGGGTTCCCACCCTCCGGGCGCCCCGTGGTGAGACCCAGGCCCTGGTGCGTGACCACCAGCGGGCGACCATCTCGAAAGTCCTCGCGTTTGCGCACCGTCAGCCCCAGGAAGCCGAGATAGAACTCTTCGGCGGCGGCGAGGTCGGTGGTCTGGAGCAGTAGGTGACCGATGCCGTAGATCACCGGCGGCTTCTCGCTGCCGAGCACACTGTGCCGCTCGGTGTCCGCCCCGAGGACTCCGGCCCGAGACCAGTCTTCAGGTGCGTACTCGGATATGGCGACGTGGAAATGCTCGGGGTTTGCCCCGGCATGTTCCACCATCGCCTCGGTGATGGCCTTGGCGAGCCGTCGTTTCTGCTCGACGCTGCGGCCCTCCCACATGTGTACGGTGACGAACGGCATGTATCTCCTTCGTTAGTTGTAGAGAACGGTGGTCGTCGGGGTGTCCGAGCCCAAACCGGCCCGGGACACGATCGCTCGGGCACGGTCTCGCGCCTCGATCCGGAGTGCCTTCTCGTCCAGCGAGAGCACGGCCCCGTCGAGGTAGAGGGCCGTCCCGTCGACCCACGTCTCGGAGATGCTGGCGGTGCTGGCCGACCAGACCAGCGCGAGAACCGGATCATCGAAGGGAACCCAGTCGTGGTGGTCAAGATCCCACAGAACGAAATCGGCCTTCTTGCCTGCTTCGATCGAGCCGATCTGGTCGTCCCAGCCCAGTGCCTTGGCTCCGTCGATCGTCGCCATTCGCAAGGCCTTTCGAGCACCTATGAGAGATGCTTCGCATCGGGCGTCTTTGAACATGCCGGCGACTACCGACATCTGTCGCATCAGGTTCAAGTTGCCCGACGCGGCCACCCCGTCGGTACCCAGTCCGACGGTCACTCCGGCGTCGATCATCTCCGGGTAGTGGCCCAACGGTGACGAAGCGCCCTTGCCCAGCTTGAGTGAGGAGAAGGGACAGAAAGCAACGCTGGTCCCGGAATCTGCGAGTAGGTCGACCTCGGCGCCGGCGACGGCCACCGCATGAGCCAGTACCAGGTTCGGCCCGAGCCCGCCGTGCTCGCTGATGCGGGTTACCGGCCACCGCCCATACTTCTGCTCGCTGACGTGTGCCTCTTCAATGCTGCTGGCCAGATGGTAAGTGGTGCCGACCCCGAGCTCGGAGGCAAGCGCGCGGGCACCGACATGTAGCTCCAGCGAGCATGGCTCTTTGCCCTCGATGTTGACCCAGCACCGAATTCGACCGTTTGCGTGGCCGTTCCATCGCCGTACCGCGTCGCCGAGAACGTCGAGTGCCTCGACGTGATCGCCGAAGAAGTGGTGTCGCACCATCTCTTCGGACCAACCGCGCGGTAGCTCCGGTGGTGGTCGATCTGCCGCATGCCGTCCGACGATTCCCCGGATACCGATCTCGGCGGCGGCCCTGGCGGTGATTCCCGGATCGTTCTGGGCCCCCATGTCAAGGAAGCAGGTGGTGCCGTTGCGGAGCATCTCGGCGGCGCCCAGGCTCACGCTCACGCTCTCGTCCTTGGGGCCGACGCTCGCGTAGAAAGGCTTGGCCCAATGGAAGACCCAGGTGCGTGTCGAGATGTTATCGGGAAACACCGCACGCGAGAGTGTTTCGGACAGGTGCACGTGAGAGTCGACGAATCCGGGGCTCAACCCGCGATTCTGGGCGTTGCGCACCACGTCGCCAACTGTCGGTGGATGCTCGTGCAGGACGTCGTCCGTTCGTCCGACCGCAACGATGATGTCGCCGTCGATCAGTACGGCGGCGTCCCGTAGGACGGTGTCGGAGGCATCCACGGTCACCACCCAGTCGAGATGGGTCAGGAAGATGCGTTCACCCGTCGATGACAAACAGCTCTCCTCCGTCCATCAGATCCGAGATGACGGTGTAACCGTCATCTGTCACCGCGACGACGTCTTTGACCTGGAAACCGAAGCGGCCCGGGATCATCGCGAACGGCTCGATGCCGATGATCGCGCCGGACTCGATCGTGTCCGTGGAAGTCGCGCTGATGTATGGAAGTTCGTGCATGTCGAGTCCCATGCCGTGCCCGAAGAACGCGATGGCGTGCTCCCCGAGGGGGCCGAGCGCCTCGACGTAGGCGGCGTAGATCTCTCGGGGATCGGCTCCTGGGCGCAGCATCTCCAACCCCGCGCGGCGGGCACCGCTCACCAGATCCCAGTGCCACTGCACATCGGCGGTGGGTGCCCCGACGACTGCGGTGCGGGCCACTCCGGCTTGGTATCCGCTTCGGCCGCCGAAGATCTCGACCCGAACCACGTCACCGTGGGCGATCCGGCGCGTCGTCGGTCCGGCGTTGGGATATTGGCTGCCGATACCGGTGGCCGCGATCAGGAACCGGTGTTCGGTGACACCGGATGCGTAGAGAGCGGACACGATTCGCTCACCGAGCTCGGCCTCGGTTTGTCCCACCTTCGCGCCCAGGAGACCGACCCGTAGCGCCTCGTCCGCCGCCAGGGACAGTTCGCGAACGGTATCGAGTTCGGCCGCCGTCTTGGCCGATCGCAGTGTCTCGAGGTCCTCGTCGAGCGCCACCCAGGTGACCTCCGGTAGCTTCTCCCGCAACCGGTCCAGACGCACGGCCGGCACAAAATCCGTCTCGATGCCGATTCTGAGTGGTCCGCTGCCCCAGATGCGGACGATCAGGCCTGCGAGTGCCTCCATCGGCTCCTCGACGAATTCCTTCCACACCACCAGTGGCACGGTGGGCAGTGCGTCGGCGACGAAACTCCGTTCCATGTCGATCGCGAGCACCCCGGCCAGATCCTGCGGACCGACCAGCGCGGCCGCGTGTCGCCAGCGCATCAGAGGATGCGACACGATGCGCAGACCGGTCGCATAGGTGAATCCCTGTGGGGAGAGCAGGACCACGCCGTCCAGCTGCCTCCGTTGAACCAGACCGGCCAGCTTGCGGACAGTTTCGGACTGTCCACCGGCCGGTGCGCACTTCTCAATTGTCACGGTGACTCCAGCTGACGATGCGGCGGTCAAGTACCTCGACCACGAGGTATGAGCCGTACCCCATGACCGCCAGCACGACGACCAGAGCGAAGGATTCGGCGATCCTCAGTTGAGAATTGAAGGTGGTGATCATCACGCCTAATCCCACGTTGCCTCCTACGAACTCGCCGACGATGGCACCGACCAGAGATGCCGGCACAGCCAACCGAAGGCCGGCGAAGATCGTGGGTAGCGAAGCGGGGAGCAGGAGCTTGCGGAACATCGTCCAGCGTGAAGCGCCCAGCGAGCGCAACAGGGTGCGGGCTTCCTGGTCGGCGGCGTTGAGCCCGACGACGACGGCGACCAGCACCGGGAAAAAGCAAGACAATGCGGCGAAGAACACCCGCGGTGCGATCCCGAAACCGAACCAGATCAGGAACAACGGTGCGATCGCGACTTGCGGGGTGCTCTGGACGGCTACCGCCAACGGGTACACCGATTTGCGGGCGAACGTGCTGACACCGATGATCAGTCCGGACGCGAACCCGAGCGTGACCCCCAGAGCGAAGCCGACTGTTGCTTCGAACGCCGTCCAATAGAAGTTCTGCCAAAAGTACTGCTGCTGAATCAGAGTCAGCAGGGCCTGAGCGATCTCGCTGGGGGCAGGCACGATGAGCCTGTTGACCAGACCCATCCGCGACCCGAGTTCAAGAACGGCCAGTATCACCACCAAGGTGAGGACAGGCCACACCCAGCCGCCTCGACCCTGGCCCGCCTTACTGGCCGGCGGAGCGGCAACGGGTGACGGAACCGAGCTCGTCGCGGTCATGGTTGCGCCCCGGTGGTGGCCTGCGCCAAGGTCTTTCGGATATCCGCGACGAGTGCGACCGCCTTTGGGGTTTCCATCACCTCGGGGGTACGGGGCTTGGGGAGATCCACGCGGACCCGATCGATGATGCGGCCCGGACGTGGCGTCATCACTATTACCTCATCGGACAGTGTGACGGCTTCGCCGATGTTGTGCGTGACATAGACAATCGTGCGGTTGAGCCGACGTTGTAATGAGGCCAGCTCCTGATCGAGTCGTTCGCGGGTGAATTCATCGAGAGCGGCGAAAGGCTCGTCCATCAACAGGACATCCGGTTCGAATATCAGCAGCCGCGCCAGGCTCGCCCGCTGTTGCATGCCACCGCTCAGTTCCCAGGGGCGCTTATGTTCGAAGCCTTGCAGGCCCACCATCTCGATGAGTTCCATCGCCCGCGAGCGCGCGGACGCCTTGTCGAGGCTGAGAACCTCGATCGGCAACATGATGTTGTCCAACGTGCTGCGCCACGGCAGCAGAACCGCGGATTGGAGCATGATGCCGCAGTCGGGCCGGCCGGCGCAGGCCGGACGTCCGCTGATCGTCACGCTGCCGGTGGTGGGTTCCACGAGGCCGGCCATCAGTTTGAGCAGCGTGGACTTTCCGCAACCGCTCGGTCCCACCAATGACACGACATCACCGCTACGGACGTTCAGATCCACCTCGGCCAACGCCACCACGTCCGACCCCCCGCTCGTCGGATAGGTCCGAGAGGCTCCCGAGACCGTGATGATCGGTGCCGTGCTCACGGAATCACCCTGGTACAGCCTGTGAGTTGCTGACCGCACTACTCGGCACCGTCGATCCGGTCGATGTAGTCGTTGGTGAAGACCTCGCCGAACGGTACTTCCATGGTGCCGTACACCGCGTTCAACAGTGTGGTGGTCGCCTGCTCATCGATGAAGCCCCATCTGTCACCGATCGGCACGGTGCCCTGAGATGCGAGATCGACGGAGTACACGGCGGTTTCGGGGTCGGTGCAGCCTTCAGGCGCCAGATTGCAGACAATCTCGACGGCTTCTTCCTGATTGGTCGTGATCCAGTCGGCCGCCTGCAGCCAGCCACTGGCCAACTTGATCGCGATCTCGGTCTTCGCCGGATCGTTGAGCAGTTCGTCGGGTACCACCATCATGTTGCCCGGCAGGTTCGCGAAGTCCTCGGGCATGATCGACCGCAGTTCCATCCCGGCTCCCATCTCCATCGCGGCCATATCGCCGCCGCCGTGGGCGAAAGCCTGGATTTGGCCGGTCTGGAAGGCGTTGACCACCGCAGCCCCGCCGGCGCCGACGATCGGCTGCTCCCATTCGGTGACCCCGACGGACTTCATCACGGCGTCGACGATGGGAATCGCTCCGTCCGTGGCTGAGGTCACCCCGATTGATTTCCCTTGCAGATCGGCCGCGGTCTCGATGTCGCTGCCCTCGACCGGGACACTGAGCATCGCGACGTCGCCGTGGGTGAGCATGGCGATGGCCGTGACAGGGGCGCCTTCGAGTGCTCCGCCGTACACCGCCTGTGCGCTGGCTGCACCGTAGTCGGCATTGCCGGCCACGATCTGTTGCACCACATTGGAAGAGCCGTCGGTGCCGATGCCATTGACCTCCAAGCCCATTGCCGGCCAGAACTTCTCGGTAGCGACCAGGAACGCTGCCCAGTCGACACCGAGGGTCGCCGGTAGCACCATGTCGACCGTCGTCGTGCTGTCCTCGGACGGCGCGGAATCACTCGAACTGTTCGACGAGCACCCGACGAGTGCTGCGATGGTCAGCGCACTGGTCGCCGCCGCGAAAGTGCGGACTGTCTGATTTCTCCCTGGTCCTGCCATGTGTCACCTGCTCCGTGTAGGAAGATCGGTCGGCCGAGTTGGTTAGTTGTTAGTTATAAGACCAATTTGTGTCGTCGGGGTTTCCTGCTGTTTCCAAGCGGCAAACTTCGGCCGCGATCCGGGCAGCGCCGGGAGTTCTCAGGTAGTTCAGGTTCGCGCGGCGACTTCTCGCACGTGCTCTGCATCGGTACCGCTGATCGTCACCGCAGCGACGGCGATGCCCGTCACGATCCCCACTGCCGTGTCCAGAACGCGGTCCAGTGCCACGGCGGGTGCCAACCCGGCCTGAAGCCCGGTGAGTAACAACGCCATCGGCGTCACGGCCAACGACGTCAGCGCGTAGTTGACCGTCGACGCGATCTCGGCGACGGTCTGAAAGACGATGATCGCCGCGACGGCACCCCAGTACCCCAGCGGCAGTGCGAGCAGCGCGGCGGCCAACAATGCGCCGCCGACGTTGCCGAGCAGTCGCTGCACACCGCGGTGCACCGTGACGTGGTAGCCGACTCCCTGCATGGTGGCCACCGCGCCCATGGTCGCCCACATCGGGTGCTCGAATCCCAGGCCGATGGCGATCACCGCCGCGACGGCGCCCGCGACGACGATCCGTGCGCCCCGCGCCGCGAGCGTGCGATGCGGTGCGCGAGCGAGCGTGCGCCACAACGATTCCCGTCGCGTGGTGGCTGATTCGTCCGGATTGCCCTTGTTCGTGATCGGATGCCGGAGCTTCTGCAGCCACAACGGCGCCAGGGCGGCGAGGACACCGATGACCGCTCCTGTGGCCGTCACCGCCATCGCGCGAACCACGTCGCCACCGTCCTGCGCGAACGCCTGCGCACCGGCGGCGCCGAACACGAACACCACCGCGCCCGGCCCGACGATGTGCAACGCCCACATGAGGTATGCCGCCGCGCCGGCGAGGCCGGAGATCACCGCCGCTTCGACGAGCACGCCGCTTCCGGTGGCACCGAGCGCGGCGCCGAGCCCGATCGACGCGGTGATGCCGGCTGCCAGGACGAGGAGACGACCGAGGCGCACCGGATACGGATCCGGCCGGCAGAACGCCGACACCAGCGCTCCCAAGGCGGCGAACCCCGCGACATCGTGCTGGCCGACCAGGCCTCCGACGACGAACACCAGCGTGACTGCGGCACCGACGCGAAGCGGCGCGGCCAGGCCGACCCTGCGGCGATCGACGTGCAGAACGCCGCGCCAACCCCTCGGCGTGACGGCGTGGCCCAAAGCGGCGCAGCCACGGCCGAGGTGCCGGACAACCGGGGAAACGAGCACCGATGAACTTTATCAGTGGTTTACTAGTGAACTAAATGCGGCTACGGTGCCGACATGGGCAATGCGGCCGACGACACGGCCTTCACCGACACGGTCGATCGGGTCCGCCGCGAGTGGGCTCAGGCACGCCCCGATCTGGACACCTCGCCCATCGACGTGCTCGGCCGCGTCCAGCGAATCGCGTCGATCTGCAGCCACCGGCTGGACCTCGACCTGGAACCCCACGGCATCACCCGGTCGGAGTTCAGCGTCCTCAGTGCGTTGGCGCGCGCCGGCCGTCCCCTGCGGGCCAGCGAGGTCGTCTCCACCACGATGCTCAGCGGAGCGTCGATCACCAAGATCGCCGACAGCCTCGTCCGCCGCGAGCTCCTGGTGAGGCAGAAATCCGAACGCGACGGCCGGGTCGTCCTCCTCGCGCTGACCGACACGGGACGCGCGGTCGTCGACGACGAGATGCCCCGGCGCCTCGCCGACGACGAACAGCTGATCGCGGGACTGACCCCGGCCGAACGGGAGACCCTCGCCGGCCTGCTCCGGAAGATCTGTGCGGCACTGGGTGACTGATCGACCGCGATGCGAGCGCGGGGCCCGGCGTACCTGCCGGTAGCGTGACGGCGGTGAACACCCTTCGTCTGCGTTCGGCCGTCGCGTTCGCCGCCGGCATCGCCGCGGCCACGGCACTGACCGCCTGCGGCTCCACCCTCGTGCCGTCGTCGGAGGCCCAGGCGCCGGGATGCCCGAGCGCAGAGCCCGACGCCACCGCCACGCCCGAGTGGACCCTTCCCGGCGCCACCGGCAGCGTCGCGGTGACCGGGTCGACCGACACCGCGGCGCCGCTCGTCACCGTGACGCCGCCGTTCAGCGTCACCGAGACCCAGGTGCACACGCTGCAGACCGGTTCGGGACCCGTCGTCGCGGACAACGCCACGGTGGCCGTCTGCTACATGGGGGTCAACGGGCGAGACGGGTCCGTGTTCGACAGCAGCTACCAGCGCGGCGCTCCGGTCGAGTTTCCCCTCGACGGCGTGGTGCCGGGATTCCAGAAGGCCATCGCCGGCCAGAACGTCGGATCCACCGTCGCGGTTGCGATGACCTCTGCCGACGGCTACCCCGACGGTCAGCCCGGCGCCGGCATCCTGCCCGGAGATTCGCTGATCTTCGCGATCAAGATCCTCGAGATCACCGGCTGACCGGCCGCGGCCGTGCCGCGCCTGTCGAAGTCGGCTGAGTCCGCCCGCGTGGTCCATGATGAACCCATGGAGTCCACCCGCGTGGACCGCTGGCTGTGGGCGGTCCGGCTCACCAAGACCCGCCCGGACGCCGCGTCGGCGTGCCGCGGCGGACAGGTCCGGGTCAACGGCCGCCCGGCCAAGCCGTCCACGCCGGTATCCCCCGGCGATGAGGTCCGCGCCCGGGTGGGTGAGACGACCCGCATCGTCGAGGTCGCCCGGATCATCCAGAAGCGGGTCGGCGCCGCCGATGCGGTGACCTGCTACCTCGACCGCACTCCCCCGCCGCCGCCGGTGTTGTCCGTGCCGGTCGCGGTCCGCGACCGCGGCGCCGGCCGCCCGACCAAACGGGACCGTCGCGTGCTCGACAAATGGCGCGCCCGGCAGGGCTGACGAATTCCCCGATGATCCGCGCGGCGCACGTCCTTGCGGTGATGGGCAAACTCGCGGTTCCGGCGCTCGGCTGGTTCGTCGACGGTTGGTCCGGTGCGACCGCACGGGCAACGGGGAATCGCCGAGGGACGTGAACGCAACGAGCAACCGTGGCCGGCTGCGGCCCCGTGACCGCAGTCAGCCGCCGAGTTCGTTGACCGCGGTGTCGAGCGACGCGGCCTGCGCGGTCAACTGGTCGTCGGTCAGCCGGCCCTCCCCGCCGGTGCGCTCGAGGAGGTCCGGGCGTGAGATCACCTCGAGCGCGCCGCGGTAGGCGTCGGTGTCCTTCTGGCCACCGCCGATCACCTCGGCACGCCCCTCGATCAGCACGAGCGTCGCGGTCTCGTCATCGGAATCCAGGAGCCGCCGCACGTCGTCCGGAGAGATCGTCATGTGGCGACGTATGCCCGGTTCGCCGTTGTTCACACCTCGGTCCGGCGACGATGCCGGCAGATCCCAGCTCGACCACGTGTACCGGTGTTCGGGGGTGGTGGCGCTGCCCAGCATGAACGCCCGGTGGTAGCGCTCGGCCCGCGCGATCATGGCCAACCACGTTGTCACGGTGCTGACCCGGTTGCGCACGCCGGTCAGGAATGCGATGTGCAACAGTCCCCACGCGATCCAGCCCAGGAACCCGGACACCTTCACCGGACCGATCTGCAGCAGGGCGTGGCCGCGGCTGATGTAGGCCGCCGAACCCAGGTCGTGGTACTTGTACCGGCGCCGGGCCCGGCCGGCGAGGTCGCGGCGGATGCAGGCCGCGGCATGCAGGCCGCCCTGCATGGCGTTCTCGGCGACGCCGGGCAGATCATCGCGCCCGACCAGATCGCCGATGACGAAGATCTCGGGGTGCCCCGGTACGGACAGGTCCGGCTCCACCGCCAGCCGACCCGCGCGGTCGGTTTTCACACCGAGAACCTCGGCGAGGTGCCGGGCGAACGGCACCGCCTCGACGCCGGCGGTCCAGAACACCGTGCGCACGGCGAACTGCTCCTCGGCCGCGCCCGACTTCGGGGTGATGGTCACCCCCTCCTGACGCACATCGGTGACGTGGACGCCCAGACGCATCTCGACGCCGAGGTGCGACAGGATCTGCGTCGCCTTACTCGACAGGTCGGGCGCGAAACTCTTCAGGAGCCGGTCTCCGCCGTCGAACAGCAGCACCCGGGCCTCCTCCGGCTCGATGCTGTGGAACTCGTGGGCCAGCGTCCGGGTCGCCATCTCGCGGATCTGGCCGGCCAGCTCGACACCGGTGGGTCCGCCGCCGGCGACGGCGAACGTCAGCCAGGCGTCTCGCTCGGGCCCGGCGGGCAGGGTTTCGGCGATCTCGAACGCGGTGAAGATTCGCTGCCGGATGCCCAGCGCGTCGTCGAGGGTCTTCATCCCGGGCGCCCATTGGGCGAAATGGGGTTTGCCGAAGTAGGACTGTTGCATCCCCGAGGCGACGACGAGCACGTCGTAGTCCACCGTGTACGTCGTCTCGTCGGGCCTCAGCGCGGTAACGATGCGCCGGTCGGGATCGATCTCGATCGCCTCCCCGAGCAGCGTCCGGATGTTGGGATGACGGGCGAACTCCTCCCGCAGCGGACGGCTGATGTGCGCGATGCTCAGCGTTCCCGTCGCGCATTGATAGAGCAGCGGCTGGAACAGGTGGCCCGCGGAGCGATCCATCACCGTCACGTCCACGTCGGTCCGGGCCAGCCGGCGTGCGCAGAACAGCCCCCCGAACCCTCCGCCGATGATCAACACTTTCGGACGATTCTGGCTCACCACGCCGAGGCTAGTACCCGCCGGCCGCCGGACCGAAGCGCACGGCCGTAACGCCGAATCGTCACATGACGAAGTAACCGGTGCGGGCACGGCGGTGCAGGCGAAGCAGTGGGCCACGTCGTCGTGCGTATCCAGGCACGCGCGCTTCCGGGCGCGCCGAGAGGACGGCGGTAACGAATGGAACCGATACGAGGCGTGGCGCGACGGTTGTCGGTCAGCGCAGTGATCACTCTCCTTCTGTCCGGTTTGATCGCGGTGGCCGGAGGGGCCGCGACGGCATCGGCGTACTCGCGGCCGGGGCTTCCGGTCGAGACGTTGATGGTGCCGTCGGCGGCCATGGGCCGCGACATTCCCGTCAAGTTCCAGGGCGGTGGCCCGAGGGCGGTCTACCTGCTCGACGGGATGCGTGCCCGCGACGACAACAGCGGATGGGACATCGAGACGGCGGCGTTCGAGACGTTCTTCGAGTCCGGCGTATCGGTGGTGATGCCGGTCGGCGGGATGTCGAGCTTCTACACCAATTGGCAGGGCCCTGCGGTGGGCAACGGCACCACGTACAACTACCAGTGGGAGACGTTCCTGACCTCCGAGCTGCCGGCCTACCTCGCGGCCAACAAGGGCATCTCCCCCAGCGGCAATGCTGTTGTGGGACTGTCGATGTCGGGTAGCGCGGCCCTGATCCTGGCCGCCTACCACCCGGGACAGTTCAGCTACGCCGGGTCCCTGTCGGGTTATCTCAACCTGTCCGAGGGGGTGTGGCCGTTGCTGGTCAGCTTCGCGATGCGCGATGCGGGCGGCTTCAGTTCGACGGCGATGTGGGGCTTCGGTGGTAGCGCTGCGTGGAAGCGCAACGATCCGACGGTCAACGTCGGGCGGCTGGTGGCCAACGGCACCCGCATCTGGGTGTATTGCGGCACCGGCCGGCCGGGTGAGCTCGGCGGTGGCGGCGACGTGCCGGGCCAGGTGCTCGAGGCGATCACGCTGGACAGCAACCGGGAGTTCCAGCGCCAGTACCAGGCCGCCGGCGGCGGCAACGGTGTCTTCAACTTCCCGCCCAACGGCACACACGGCTGGGGTTACTGGGGATCGCAGCTCAATGCGATGAAGCCCGACATCCAGCGGGTGCTGGGCGCCTGACAACGCCACCGGCCGCCGCAGACCCGGGTGGGTGCGCGGCGGCCGGTGCGACGGGCCGGGTGCGCCCTCCGGTCTCAGGGCACACTGAACCGGATGGCTGAGCAACGACGGGTGGAGCCGGCGCGGGTCGCCGACGACGTGGCCCGCTGGGATCGGCGTTATGCCGAGCGGGGCCCGTTGTCGACGGCCGAGGTCGCGCTGCCGGCGAGGTTCCAGCCGTTCGCCGACGTGTTCCCCGCCGCCGGGCACGCTGTGGAATTGGCCTGCGGGCGCGGCGCGGCGGCCGTGTGGCTGGCGCGCCGCGGTCTGACCGTGTGGGCGTGTGACGCCTCCGAGGTGGCGATCACGCAGGCCCGGGACCTCGCCGAGCGCTGCGGACAGGCGGCGCGCTGCCGCTTCGAGGTGGCCGATCTGGATGCCGGGCTGCCTCCGGGCGAACAAGCAGATGTGGTGCTGTGCAACATGTTTCGGGACACCCGACTCGACGGGCCGATCGTCGAGCGGCTCGCGCCCAGCGGCATCCTCGCGATCAGCGCGCTCAGCGAGGTGGGTTCGAGGCCCGGTCGGTTCCGCGCCCGTCAGGGCGAGTTGTCCGCGGCGTTCGAGGGGCTCGACGTGATCGCCCACGGCGAACAGGACGGCGAGGCATGGCTGGTGGCGCGTAGGCGGTGACCGCGCGGCGGTCTCGGGGCGACCGCGCTCTCAGGACGACCGGCGCTCCCGCGTCGCGCCCCACAACCCGACGCCGATCCCGACGACCGCGCCGCCGAGGCCGATGAGCTTCTGGGACCGGCGCATCGAATCGTGCACGCTCATGCCGCCCAGCAGATCGGACGCGTCGGCGCCTCCGGAGGCCAGGAACCAGCCGCGGGTGTCACGTCCCCGCACGCCGGCGGCGAGCAGTAACCCACCGATCAACGCGTCCCGGTATCCCATGGAGCGCAGCAGCAGCCGCGCCGTCGGGGGCGGTTCGTCGGGGTCACCCCACCACTTGTTGGCGCGCAGCGGGTCGATCAGAAACGAGATACCCGACGCCAGCCGGATCCCACCGGCGACGACAGCTGCTGGATCTGCGGGCATGAGCGCACGCTACGCCGACTTCGCCACCGACAGTGATGTTTTCGGTAGTGATGTTTCGGCGGGGTCAGCCGGCCGCCCAGGCTTTCGCGTCCTCGAGCTCGGTGATACCGAACCTCATCCAGGCTGACGGCCCCGGTCTTGCACTCAGACGCCCGTCGCGCCGTCGATCCGCTCCCGGATGAGGTCGGCGTGTCCGTTGTGGCGGGCGTACTCCCCGATCATGTGCAGGTAGATCCAGCGCAGCGAGACCTCGGTTCCGTGGAACGGCCGGGTGTCGTCCAGCGTGCACCCGGCGCAGTGCGCACGGGCGGCCGCGATCTCGGCCCGCCAGGTGGCCACCGCGTCGGCAAAGGACACTGCATCGAGAATCTCGAATCCGCCGTCGTGGCCGTCGGTGTCGGCCGCGGGGTCGTAGATCGGCGGCGCGGTCTCCCGGCCGAGGATGCGGCGGAACCAGTTGCGTTCCACCTCGGCCATGTGCTGGACCAGGCCCTGCAGCGTCAGCGGCGACGGCGGTACGGGGGCCGAACGCAGCTGCTTGTCGCCGAGCCCCTCGCACTTGAGCAACAGCGTGCTCCGCTGGAAATCCAGCCACGCCTCCAGCATCGTGCGTTCGTCGGTGTTCATCGGCGGCGTCGCGCGTTCGGTCACGATTTCCGATACTGCCACCGCGATACGACAGCGCCGACGACGAGCCGTCGGTAAAGATCGACGGGTGGAAGCTCCGACCGTGCCCTCCCTGCTGTCGGCCGCAGCATGTGCCTACGGTGAACGCACCTACGTGGTGACACCTAGCGAACGAGTCACCTACGCGGACGCAGACCGGCGGTCGGCCGAGCAGGCCCGGTGGCTGCTCGGTCAGGGGGCGGGCAAGGGCACCCGGATCGGCCTGTTCTTCGCCAACGGCGTGGAGTGGGTGACGTGGTGGCTGGCGGTGTCACGGATCGGCGCCGTCGCCGTCCCGCTGAGCACCCTGTACCGGCCACCGGAGCTCGCCAAGGTGCTCCGGTTGGCCGATGTGGCGATGCTGATCGCGCCCACCCGGGTGCTCGACATCGACGTCGCCGACCGGTTGCGCGAAGCACTACCCGGACTCGGCACCCACCAGGGCGCCCGGCTGGCGCTGCCCGAGACGCCGTTTCTGCGGCGCATCGTGCTCACCGGTGACGGTGACGTCCCGTGGGCGACGGCCGTGGACGGCGCCGGCGCGGTGGCGACCGAGATCCTGACCTCGGCCGAGGCCGAGGTGTCCCCCGCCGACCTCGCGATCATGGTGCACACCTCCGGTTCGACCGCGGATCCCAAGGGCGTCATGCACACCCACGGCACGCTGGTGCGCCAGACCTCGACGTGGCCCACGGCGATCCGCGCGATCTCCGGTTCGGACGCCGACCCTGTGATCCTGTCGGCGATGCCGTTCTTCTGGATCGGCGGCGTGCTCGCCGTGACCGGTGCCCTGCACGAGCCCGTGACGCTGCTGGTGATGCCGAAGCTGGACGCCGGTACCGCACTCGACCTGGCCGAGAAGGAGCGCGCCACCGGGATCGTGGGCTGGCCCGCGTTCACCCAGCGGTTGCGCGAACATCCCGGCTTCGCCGAGCGGGACCTGAGCTCGGCCCCGATGCTGCGCGACGGCCCGCTCGACATCGCGATGACGAATGTCCCGGACGGATTCCCGGTGCACCGCACCATGTCCGAGACCGCGGGCGGATTCGCGTTCACCGACATGAAGATCGTCGACGACACCGGGACACCGGTTCCCGACGGCGAGGTCGGTGAACTGCTGGTCCGCGGGATCGGTGTGATGGCGGGATACAACAAGCGGGAACGCAGCGAGACGTTCGACGCCGACGGCTGGTATCACACCGGTGACCGCGTGTACCGCCGGGCCGGCGACCCGCGCCTGTTCTACGTCGGTCGCACCAGCGAGCTGATCAAGACCTCGGGGGCCAACGTGTCGCCGCTGGAGGTCGAGGCGGTGATCGAGGGCTTCGACGACGTCGCGCAATGCGTGGTGGTCGGCGTCGAGCATCCCGAGCGCGGTGAGGAGGTGTGCGCGGTGCTGGTGCCGGCCGGCGTCGAGGTCGATGTGCAGGCGGTCGCGCAGCGCACCCGTGACGCGCTGTCGTCCTACAAGGTTCCGACCCGGTGGGTCACCACGACCAGTGACCGGATCCCGACGCTGCCCAGCGGCAAGCTGAACCGCCGTGCGCTGCGCGCCCTGTTCGTCAATTCTGGCGCGGCAGAAGTTCTTTGACGAAACTGTCGAGGAAATCCGTCAGGTCGGCATCGCCCGCGGGCCGGACCACGAACTTCGTCAGCCCGGCGGCGAGGTAATCGTCGATCTGGCGGTGCAACTGCGCCCAGTCGGCAGCGATCAGCTCGGCGGGGTCGAGATCGGGACGTCGACGGCGGATCGCGGCGAGGACGGGTTCGGGCAGGTCCCCGTTGCCGACCGCCAGGTTGATGCCGTAGTGATCCTCGGGAACCTGCCGGCCGGCGGCTTCCGCGGCGTCCCGGATCGCCAGCCGGGCTTGGCCGGCCTCGGCCGGGGTCACGAAGCTGCCGAGCCAGCCGTCTGCGTGTTCACCGATGCGCCGGTATCCGGCCTGTGACGAGCCGCCGAGCCAGATGTCCAGGCGCGCAGACGGTTTGGGGCGGATATCGACGTCCCGGACCGAGAAGTGGTCTCCGCGGAACGTGACGCGGTCCTCGGTGAGGGCAGCCCGCAACAACCGCAGGGACTCGTCGAACACCGCCGCCCGCTCACCGTCCGGCACCACGAACGCATCCCGCTCGGCGGGCAGCGCGGAACGCAGGCCGAACACCGGGAGCACGCGTTTGGGGGCCAGCGCGGCCAGTGACGCGAGCTGCTTGGCGACCAGCACCGGGTGCCGGCCGGGCAGCACCGCGACCGAGGTGCCCACCTTCAGCCGGGTGGTGCGGGCCAGGGCGTAGGTCATGCCGACGAACGGCTCCACCGCGGGTGAGTACACCAGCTCGGAGAACCACAGCGAGTCGACACCCGTGCTCTCCAGATGGTCGACGACCCCGGCCAGCTGGTCATGTTCCAGGTCTGCGCCCAGGCCGACTCCGAACCGGATCTTCACCATCGACTCCTCACGTGTCGCCGCTGTTGTCCGTTCTGGCAACGCGGCGTAAGCCGTCTTTGTGCCCGTCGCCGGCACGCGATGACAGGATGGGCCGGTGGCAGAACGCGTCACCTTCCCCAGCAGCAGTGGGCCCGAGCTCGCCGGCCTGATCGACATGCCCGAGGGCCCCACCCGTGGATGGGGGGTTTTCGCCCACGGCTTCACGCTCGGCAAGGACTGTCCGGCGGCCAGCAGGATCTGCAAGCAGCTGGCCCGCGAGGGCATCGGCATGCTGCGGTTCGACAATCTCGGACTGGGCGATTCCGAAGGCGACTGGGGCGACGGATCGTTCTCCCACAAGGTCGCCGACACCATCCGCGCCGTCGAGTTCATGGCCGACCGTGGGTACGAGGTGCGCCTGCTGGTCGGTCATTCGTTCGGCGGCGCCGCGGTGATCGCGGCCGCGCACGGCTGCCCGTCGGTGGCCGCGGTGGCCAGTGTCGGCGCGCCGTTCCGGCCGGCGCATGTCGAGCACGTCTACGACGCCGTGGTGGCTCGTATCGAAGCCGAGGGTGAGGCGCCGTTGCTGATCGGCGGCCGGGCGCTCACGCTGAGGCGCGAGTTCGTCGAGGATGTCCGCGCCGCGGATCTACGCGAACGGATCAAGACGCTGCGCCGTGCGCTGCTGGTGATGCACTCGCCGACGGACAACACGGTCGGCATCGCGAACGCCAGCGACATCTTCCGGACCGCCCGTCATCCCCGCAGTTTCGTCTCGCTCGAAGGCGCCGACCACCTGCTCACCGGTAAGGACCAGGCGGTCCGGGCGGCCCGCATCATCAGTGCCTGGGCGGACCCGTACCTGTGAGCAGGTAGGTCGGCGCGTTCTCGCCGGGTCGTCAGTCCTCCGAGCCGCCCGAATCCGAGCCGGAATCGCTGCTCGCCGAATCCGAACCGGAGTCGTTGCTCTTCTTGGCGGAGGTGGAGTCGTCGGTCTTCTTCTTCTCGTCCGTCTTCGTGCTCGGCTTCTTGAAGCCGTCGGTCAGCTTGGAGACCGTCGAGTTGATCGAATCCCGCAGGTTCTTCACCGCCTGGCCGGTGGCGGTCGGTTTGCGGTGCTTCGGGCCGGTGGACTCCTCGGCGACCTCTTCGGCGACCTCGTCGGCCGGCGCGTCCGCCGCGGCGAGCGCTTCAACAGCGTCGGTGCTTTCGGTGACCGCGGTGGGCTCGGTGACCTCGCTGACCTCGGTGACCTCGCTGACCTCGGTGCTCTCGGTCTCGCTGACCTCGCTGACCTCGGTGCTCTCGGTCTCGGTGGTCTCGCCGGCCGCGGTGCTCTCGGTCTCGGTGGTCTCGCCGGCCGCGGTCACCTCGGCGTCCTCGGTGGTCGGCGTGGCGTCGGGATCCTCGAAGACCGGTCCGGGCACCGGCAGGTTATCCGGGTTCGGGACGAACGGCGCGCAGATGTTGCACTGCGTGCCGAGCACGAACGGGTTGTAGGCGGTGTTCAGACCGCGGGCGAAGCTGGCCAGACTCTCCATCACGAGCTCGAACGTCGGGAACTTGATCTCGGAGAAGTCCGGGGTTGCGGTCAGGCTGTCGTAGAAGTTGGAGAACGGCGCGAAGGGATCCAGCTTGACGGTTTCGCCCGACCACGGGACTTCCCGGCCGTCGGGATCCTTGACATAGCACTGCCCGTCCTCGCTGCACGTGATGCCTTCCCGCGACTCCGGGTACGTGTATCCGTCAGGCGAAAACAGTTCCCCGATGGCACGAACGTCGAACATTTTGCTGAGGATGCTCGAGGGGTTGTCGCAGGCCCCGGAGCCCGTGCCGGTGCAGCCTTCGTCCATCGGAAGCTGGGACGCGGCGATGGCGGCGATCATGTTTCCCAGCGGCACCGACAGGGCAGGGAACGGTACGAGTACGTTGGCGAGCGCCTGATACCTGGTGACGTCCGCGGCGTCGGTTCCGAGGATGTTGGTGGGGCTGTAGACCCACCAGCTGCCGCCGTAGTGCAGGTTTGCGCCGAGGCCGACGACATTGCCGTCGGGCTGGGTCAGTGTGACGCCTTCATAACCCGGCCGGAAGCTCGGGCCGCCGTCGGGCTCCGAGCCGAGGTGGACGTTCCCGGAACCGAGTGCGGTGAAGAAGTTGTAGGGCGTATTCGCCAGTGCGATAAACAGGTTGGCCGGGATGTTGAAGATGTTGCTGCTGTCGGCGGTCGGGGTGAAAGTGTTGGTGGCCGGACTCCCCGACGGGGTCGACGGGGTGACGCACAGCGCGCTCGATTCGCCGGGCACGCAAGCCTGGGTGGCGGCGACCAGACCGATCTCGAAGCTTGCTGTGCGGTGCAGTGGTTGTGGCGTGGTGACCGGCGCCGCCGAGATGACACCCGCCCCCACCAGGGCGACCCCGGCGGTGACGTAGGTACGTGCGACAGTGGGCATGACTCGGGGCCCCTCCTATGTTGCTGTGCTCGGCCCCGACCCGGACGAAACGTATCCATAATGTGACCCTCTGTCTACCTGGATGAGGCAATTTCTCACATTCTGGCCATTTGCTGACGCAGGCGTCATTTAGTGGTGCGATAAAACTGCAGCAAATGGAATCGCGATTTCGCGACGAATTCCGCAGGCATTCGCCGGGCGCAGCGTCGGAATTCGGCCCGCAGACCCCTCCGGCCGTCGCAATAGACTGGCGCACCGTGCGGATCGTCGCCATACACCTCGCACCGGGACGCAAGGTGCCGACGCGTTCTGTGTCCGCGGTCGAAGCCGAGGCCGGCAAGGGACTCGTCGGGGACAGGTACCACGGCGCCAAGCACCGCCACGTCACCGTCCAGTCCCGCGAGCTCCTGGACCGGGCGGCGGCCGATCTCGGTCAGGCCATCGATTCGGGTGCCACGCGTCGCAACCTCACCATCGACGCCGGGGACATCCCCACCCGGCCGGGCGCCCGGATTCGGATCGGCGACGTCGAACTGGAAGTGGTGCGCGTGGCCGCGCCATGCCGGCTGCTCGACGACTGGATCGCACCGGGTGCCGCCGCGGCGATGCGGCAACGGGGAGGTTCGGTGTTCCGGGTGTTGTCATCGGGGGCGATCCGGGTCGGCGACGACGTGGCGCGCTGCGACTGACGCGTCAGCTTCCGCCGCCGCCCACCTCCGCGGGCAACGGCGGTGGCAGCGGGGTGGGCTTCGTGATGGGCGACGGTGTCGTCGGGGTCGAGGTGCCCGACGTGCCCGCACGGTGGAAGTCCGTCATCGGTTCGTCGCGGATCACCTTCTCCCCCGCGCTGATCACCAGTGCACTCGACGTCACCATGTACTCCACGCCGTCGGTGGTGGCGGTGAACGCACCGTCCGAAGATTGCGTCGCAGACGTGATCAGCCTGGCCCCGTCGCGCACGCGCACGCCGCGGTATTCGTAACCGCCGTCGGTGTCGCGGCAGATCGCCACCCGAGAGGCGCCGGTGCTGCCGAACACCACCACGGTGGCGGGCGCCGCGCAGCGGGCCGTCGAATCGAGGTAGCCGCTGTCGTCGTACGGAGGCGCCGGTGAGGCGCCAGGCGCCGTGGCGAGCGTCAACGGGAGCCAAGCGAGTGCCGCGGCTGCGGCGAGAGTGACGCGACGGGGCGTAGAGGCGTTGTTGGACATCACCATCCACCAGAGCACGCGCCGGCCGGTGATGCGAACGCCGACGGCCGATGATCACGCATCGTTGGGGGTTCGAGACCGGACCGTAATGACTTCGGCCGCCGCGGCGATGAACCGACTGATGAGTCAACGATCTGCAGTGACACTCCGCGGTCCGCTGGTGCGAGCACGCGCGGTGTTCGTCGCGCTGGCGATGGCGGCCGCCCTGCTGGCCGTCGGGCCCGCTGCAGGCACCGCCTCGGCCGCGCCGCCGTTCGTGGCCAAGGACTTCTCGAAACCGGCGATCGTCATCCTCGGCTACGGGCTCAAACCCGACGGCACCATGCGCACGATCCTGCACACCCGCGTGCTGGCAGGAATGGCGGTCGGGCACATGTTTCCGCAGTCCCCGATCATCGTGACCGGTGGCAACCCGCGCAACGGCAACACCGAAGCCGGGCAGATGCGCAAGATGTTGCGCCTCTACGGCATTCCCGACCACCGGATCATCGTCGAAGATCGGGCCAACAGCACCGTGCAGAACGCCGCGTTCTCGGTGCCCCTGGCCAAGCAGGCCGGCACCTCCGGCATCATCCTGGTGACCTCGTCCTCGCATCAGGACCGCGCCGACGGCAATTTCGCCGCCGCGGGCGGGAACGTGTTGGCGACAGTCAGCTTTCCCGACGGGAACCCGTCGATCAACATCGCTCAGTTCGTGCGCGACGTCATCAGTCCGTTCATCACCATCACCTGACCCGTGAACTAGCGTGTGGCCGTGGTCGTCGCACACCGGGCCGAACCCCGTCACCGCTGGGGATTGGGCGCTTTCCTGCTCGTCGAGGCGGTGTATCTGGCGACCTCGCTGCTGCTCGGCTTCGCCCTCGGCGGCCCGGGAGAGGTGCACGTCTCGACGGTGCTGTTGGTCGTCGGGGTGCCGAGCGCGTGTGCGGCGGTCGTGGCGATCGTCGCCACCCGGCTGCGGGGAAACGGCCCCCGCCTCGATCTCGGTCTGCACTGGGACTGGCGCGGCGCCGCCACCGGAATGCTGTTCGGCGTCGTCGGCCTGCTGGTCACCATCCCCGCGTCGCTGTTGTGGGTTCAGATCGTCGGCGCGGACGCCAATTCCGCGGCCGGCGAGGTGTTCGGCGGGATCCGGAGCGGCTGGGCGTGGGCGATCGCGGTGTTCGTCCTGATCGTGGTGGTCGCGCCGGTCTGCGAGGAGATCGTCTACCGCGGACTGCTGTGGGGTGCGGTGCGACAACGCTGGGGACGCGGGGCCGCGTTCGGCGTGAGCACCGTGGTGTTCGCCGTCGCGCACCTGGAGTGGACCCGCATACCGCTGCTGTTGGTGATCGCGGTCCCGATCGGTCTGGCGCGCCTGTACACCACCAACCTCACGGCGAGCATCGTCGCGCACCAGGTGACCAACCTGCTGCCGGGCCTGGTGCTGATGTTCACCGTCGCCGGAGCGCTTCCCCCGGTCTGAGGGTTCAGTCGAACGCGCCGGCCAGATAGTCGGCCCGGCACGCACGCCGGGCCAGCTTGCCGCTGGTGGTGCGCGGAAGCGCGCCGGCGGGGACCACCCGCACATCGATGACCGGGACACCGTGCCGTTGCCGCACCGCCGATCTCACCGCCTCGATCGCCGTAGCCGTGTCGGCGCGCGCGGTTCCCGCGGCGCGTTCGGCCACGACCACCACGCCGGCGTCCACGGTGAAGGCCGCCGCATACCCACGCCGCACGATCGGCGACGCAGCGGCCACGGTGGCTTCGATGTCCTGCGGATAGTGACTGCGCCCGGCGACCGACAGCTGATCGGCCACGCGGCCGGTCACGTACAGTTCGCCGTCGAGGTAGAACCCGAGATCGCCTGTCCGCAACCAGGTCGCGCCGACATCGGCGCCCGCGGCGTGGCCGCCCGAGGGCAATGTCGAGTTCAGCCGCGCCTGGAAGGTGGCCTCGGTCTGTTCGGGCAGGCCCCAGTAGCCGCGGCCGATGTTGTCGCCCTGCAACCAGATCTCGCCGACGCGTCCGTCGGGCGACTCGTCACCGTTGTGGTCGACGATCACGCACCACAGGCTGCGCGCCACCCGGCCGCAGGACACCTGGGGAACCGCGCGCTCGTCGTCGGCGGCCACCGGCACCGCGCGCCCCTCGGACAGCCGTGCACGGTCGAGATGCACCACGCGGGCTTCCTCGGCCGGCTCGATCGTCGAGACAAACAGGGTCGCCTCGGCCAAACCGTAGGACGGCTTGAAAGCGCTGCGCGGCAGGCCGAACGGCGCGAACGCGGCGCTGAACGTGTCGATCGCGGCGATGCTGACCGGTTCGGAACCGATGATCAGCACGACGTCGCGCAAGTCGATGTCGGAGCCGTCGCGGGGAACTCCCCGCTGCGCGGTCCATTCGTAGGCGAAGTTCGGTGCGGCCGTCACGACACGCCCGGTGCGCGCTCCGGCCGACAATGCCTCGATCCAGCGAAGGGGACGGCGGATGAACGCCGTCGGCGACATCAGCGTGGAGTGGCCGCCGTACACCGCGGGGAACCCGATCATGGACAGTCCCATGTCGTGGTAGAGCGGTAACCAGCTGACGCCGTGGGTGTTCCGGTCGAGCAGGTCGATCGACAGAATCATCTGCAGCAGGTTGGTGCCGACGGCACGGTGGGTGATCTCCACCCCGACCGGCGGCCGCGTGGCTCCACCCGTGTACTGCAGGTGGGAGACGTCCTCGACGTCGATGACCACGGGGTCGAAGTCGCGCGCCGCGGTGTCGGGGACCTCGTCGATCACGATGACCGCCGGCCGCTCGGCCTCGCTCATCGCTGCCAGGAAATCCTCGACCGCGCGGCGGGCCGCGGCGGTCGTCAGCACCGCCGCCGGTCGTGAGTCGCGCAACGCCACATCGAGGCGTTCGGCATGGCCGGGTAACTCCGGGGCGAACAAAGGCACGGCGATGGTGCCCGCCTTCACCGCGGCGAAGAAGCCGGCCACGTACTCCAGCCCCTGCGGGGCCAGGATCGCCACCCGGTCCCCCCGGCCGGCCACCCGCTGTAGGAGCGCACCGATCGCCTGCATCCGCACACCGAGTTCGCCCCACGTCAGCTCGGCGGCCAGTCCCCCGCCGGGGCCGGAGAAGTCCAGGAAGCGGTACGCCACCGCGTCGCCGACGTTGGCGATGTTGCGGTCGATCAGTGAGATCAGCGTCACTCCGGGTGGCAGCACGATGCCGCCCGAGGAGTCGAGGCAGTCCTCGATCCGGAGCAGTCCTTCGGGGACGGCGACGTCCCCAGCCGTGTCGCGGTGCATGCCTGCAGTCTAGGCGGGGTGCCGGCCCTGACAGCGATTACGTTGCGCCGCAGGGCATGTGATGTGTCGAGTGTTACTCGGCCGAGCCGGCCGAATCGGAGTCTGAGTCCGGCTCCGACCCGCCCCCGGACGCGCCGGACGTAGCGTCGTCGGAGTCGGATTCGGGTTCGTCGGATCCGCTCTCGGCGTCACCGGTTTCCTCGTCACCGGTTTCCTCGTCCTCGGCGGTCTCGTCCTCGGCGGTCTCGTCGGCGACATCGTCGGAACTGTCGTCCACCGGGGCCTCGTCGAGCGGTTGTTCGGCGTCATGGTCGACGTCATCGGCGAGATCGACTGGGGTGGAGTCTTTTTCGTCCTCGTCGGTGAAGCCGAGTGTCGCCGTTCCGGTGCCCGATCCCAGCCTGAGGGACGGGGCGGCATCCACCGTCGCGTCCACGGTGAGGTCGTCCGCGACCTCCTCCTCGGCGCCGTTCGAAACAGACTGTGGCGCAGAGTTTTCCGGGTCGAGGAGGCCGGGGTAGTCGCGATCGTAGGCGGAGTCGATGATCTCCTTGAGTGGGCCGTTGAGCCTGTCGGCCAGGTCGTGGAGTCCGAGCCGGCGCAGCGGCTCCAGCAGCGGAATGTTCTGTTGCCGGATCAACACATAGGTGGTGTTGCCGTCGACCCAGACGAGTTTGTCGCCATCCTCCAGATCGGCGTCGTCGTATCCGTAGATGTGTACGTACTGGAAACCGGCGAACGCGTTCGCGAGCGCGAGCAGGTTGAACGGATTGTCCGGGAAGTCCGCGGCGCCGTCGTACTCGAGCGCGATGTCGGTGACGTGGTAATCGCCCTCCGGGGTCGGTGGATCGATGTCGAAGGCCGGTCGCACCCCGCCGTACTTGCGCACCGAGTTGCCGAACAACACGAACGACAGATCCTCGGGACGCGGACTGTCGGCGCGGTCCCCGTCCCGCTCGATCCAGTCCGCGGCGATCAGCGCCCCCTGCGAGTAGCCCATCACGATCGTCGGTCCCGCCGACGACCCGATGGCTGACCGCAGGGCCCGCAACCCGTCGGCCTCGCCCACCAGCGGCAGCCCGGACAGATATCTGACCGGCGTGCAGGTGTTGCCCGAGTCGGCGTCGCAGTAGCTGCCCTGGAATGCCTCGCTCATGTCCCACCGCAGCGCCCCGCCCGCGGTGTAGCCCGTGACCGTCAGGACGTTTGCTGCTAGCGAGTACGGCTGCGGAGCGGTAAGGGTCAGTGCAGCAACCGAGGCGGCACCAACCGTGGCGAGAAGTCCGCGCACGTGGAGTCCTTTGCGTGGGGAGGTCCGAAGAAGCTGGACCGAGACCGAGTGGGGCGAGATGACAATAATGGACGCCTGTTGATGTCACAATTCTTGGCCGCATCTCGTCCGCGGGGGGGCGCCGGATCGGCCACGGCGAGTGTGCCGACACGCTTCGCCGGCGGGGCGGGACGCCCTCATTCAGACGTTGGGCAGCGAATATCGACGCGACCTGTCCAGCCGGTATTTACCTGGTGGAAATCTCTTTGCTACCCCCGTGTAGCCACCGGGGGCCGGCTAGGCGCGGCTGCCGACCAGAAGCCCGGCCGAGGCGAACTTGAGTCCGCTCCGGAGCTCTTCGAGGCTGATCGGATCGTCGGATTCGATGTAGCGCAGCGTGGTGGAGACGGCCATGTTGAAGAACAGCCAGGCGAGGGCACGTGGGCTGAGCTCGTCGCGGTACTGGTCGCGGTAGTGGCCCATGTGCAACGTGGCCATCGCGAGCAGTGTCGCGTTGAGACCGGAGATGTTCTCGAATGCCCTGGTGTAGTCGGGTCGTTCGGCGAGGTAGCGGATCAGGCGACGGTTGGCGATCGTGACGTCGATCAGGATGTCGATCGACGACTGCATCGCCGTCTCCGGCTCATCCAGGGTCACCGACCTCAGCATCTCCTCGATCGCCGGCGCCTGCTGAGCAGCCAGCCGCTCGATGGCGGCGCTGATGATCTCGTCTTTGTCGGCGAAGTACTGATAGATCGAGCCCTTGCTGACACCGGCTCGGTCCGCGATCAGGTTGGTGGTCAGTTGATCGGGGTCGGTCTTGAGCAGCAGACTCGCCGTCGTGCCCACAATTTTTGCGACCATATCGCGGGATCTCTGCTGCTGAGGTAACTTGCGTCGCTCTGAACTGCGTTTACGTGAGCTCATTGATGCTCCTGACGCGACTTGAATGCGACCTTACGGTCATATTAGCGTGCGGCAACCCGCTTACAGGAGGTATGCCACAGCCATGACCGCCACGACCGACGCGGAAGTCTCGACAGGCGAGGGCCGATCGGGTGCACCCGAACTGGTTCCGATGGACTCGCTCACCGCCGAGCACACCGGGCGGTGGACGTTCCTGATCGTCGACGGGGCCGCGTTCATGATGCAGGCCATGGAACCCGTGATCGCCGAGATCACCGGCCGCTATTCCGCGGCGTTCCACGGGGATCCCGGCGGACGGGCCATCCGGTCGATCGACTCGGTGTTGCGCTGGACCTACGGCGGGACCGAGGCCGTGGCCGAAGGCAACCGCGTGCGCGCGATGCACCAGCCGATAACGATGAAGAGCGCCGCCTCCGGCAAGCAGATCAGCGCCCTGAACCCGCAGTCCTACCAATGGGTCATCGCGACCGGGTACATCGTCACGGCACAGGGCGGTCGCCTGTTGATCGGGCGGGACTTCACCGAGGCCGAGAAGATCGAACTGCTCCGCGACAACCGCAGGCTGGCGCGGCTGCTGCACGTGCCGATGCGGGGCTACCCGGAAACCATCGCCGAGATGGACGAGTACTTCGAATCCTGGGTCGACAGGCTGGAGGCCACCCCGCAGGCCCTGCAGCTGATCGAGGACCTGAACACGGGCAAGGCCGAACTCCCGCCGTCCCTGCCCAGAGCACTGCACCCACTGGCGCGGGCGGTGGCGCGTCCGGGGCTGCGCCTGAACTACCTGTCGATCGTCGGCCTGTTGGACCCGCGCCTGCGCGCCAAGCTCGGCGTCACGTGGAGCGCGGAAGAGCAACGCCGACTCGACCGCATCTACGCGATGATCCGGACGGCCTACCGGGTGCTGCCCGACCGGCTGACCTATTTCCCGCTGGCTTACCACGCCCGCAAGCACCACCAGTGCCTGGAGAAGATGAAGGAGCGGCAGAAGAAGTCGTTCGCCTACCGCGTGCCGGGCGCTGTCGCGCCCTGAGCCGGAGGCGAAACGGCAGATCCTGACCGGTCAGGCGATGATACGCACCAGGTAAGGCGTCATGCCGTTGGTGCGAACCGGCGAGACCGCCACGCCGGAATCGGTGGTCTCCACCATCTGGCCGTTACCGACGAACAGGGCCACGCTCTGTGTCCCGTCCGGTCCGTAGAAGATCAGATCGCCCGGCAAGGCCTGCGCCGGAAGGACTTTCTGCCCGACCTTGTACATCTCGCCGGACGACCGCGGCAGCTTCACCCCGACACCGGCGAACGCGTAGACCATCAGGCCGGAGGCGTCGAACCCGACCACCTCGATGCGCGGGGCGGGAGTCGGGACCGGCACGGTGAGATTCGGCGTGACGCTCGGCAGGTTCAGGCCGGGCACCAGATCCGATGACTGTGCCTCGATCTCGGCCTGGTCGGGGGCGGTGGGCGCCGCGACGGTGCCCTTGCTCGGTCCGGACGCGCCACCGCCGCCGTAGGCGAACGGGACCCCACGCTGAGACAGGGCCCGCGCGATGACGACCTCGACCGCTTTCTGGTTGGTCGCCGACCGCGCGGGCTGAGCCGACGCGAGTCCCGGTGTCGCCAACACCAGGGCGAGACCGATCACGAAGATGAAGACGCGTCGCATTGCAGTTCCACCGCTTTCCCGCCGCCAGCGCCGTCGCCGACGCTGGACTCAATGATTAACAACAGTCACTACAACCACTTCTACACCACGTGACGTGGCATTTTGACGTCGTCGCAGGACGGTGAATCAAAGGGATGCGGGACCGGAACCGAACGGTGACCTATACCGGCGCGTCGCCCTCTATGGTGTGTCGCGCGTCAGGACTTCAGCGCTGCCAGGGCGGCGTCGTAGTCCGGCTCCTGGCCGATCTCGGGCACCAGCTCGGTGTAGGCGACCTTGCCGTCGGCGCCGACCACCACGACCGCGCGGGCCAGCAGTCCGGCCATCGGTCCGTCGGTGATCGTGACGCCGAAGTCGTCACCGAAGCTGTCGCGGAACGCCGAGGCCGTTGTGACGTTCTCGATGCCCTCCGCGCCGCAGAAGCGCTTCTGCGCGAACGGCAGATCCTTCGACACGCACAGCACCGACACCCCGCCTGCGGCGGCACGCTCGTTGAACTTGCGGACACTGGCCGCGCACACCGGGGTGTCGACGGACGGGAAGATGTTGAGCAGCAGGGGCTTGCCGCCGAACTGGTCGGTACCGACTGTGCCGAGATCGGTGCCCGTGAGTGTGAAGGCGGGTGCGGCAGACCCGACGGTGGGCAGCTCGCCGACGGTGTTGATCGGGTTTCCACGCAAAGTTATCTGTGCCATGCGCACAGTCTGCCAAGCCCGATCCGACCCGTCGCGACGGGGTTCAGCGCGGTCCGTACAGGCGCGCGATGTCCGGGGAATCCAGCCAGCCCGAGTAGGTCGGTCGCTGCGGCCAGCCCTCGGGTGAGTCCTGCCATTCCTCCTGCCGGCCCCACGGCAGCACATCGATCAACGGGAAGGTGTGGCTGAGCTGTTCGGTGCCGCGGCCGTTGGTGTGCCATGTCCGGTACACGGTGTCGCCGTCGCGCAGGAGCACGTTGACCCCGAAACCGGTGTTCGGCGCGGCGTCGACGTCGGCGGCGAACGGGCTCTGCGCCGACGAGTACCACTCCATCGTGTTGCCGACCTTCCTCCGGTACGCCAGCGCCTCCTCGATCGGGCCGGACGTGACGATGACGAACCTCGCGTCGTAGTTGTCGAGGAACTCCAGCCGGGTGAACTGCGAGGTGTAGCCGGTGCAGCCACCGCACTGCCATTCGGCGCCGTCGGACCACATGTGGTTGTAGACGATCAGCTGCGACCGTCCCTTGAACACGTCGACCAGCCGGACCGGGCCGTCGGCGCCGATCAGCGTGTAGTCGGGCATCTGCACCATCGGCAGGCGCCGGCGTTGCGCGGCGATCGCATCGAGTTCACGGGTGGCGGCCTTCTCGCGCTTGCGGAGTTCGTCCAGAGCCGCCCGCCACGTCTGGGCGTCGACCACGGGCGGCAGGGCTTTCGGTTCGGTCATTACAGTCGGCCTCCGGCAGATCGGTCGGTGTGGACATTGGTATCGACCACGCGGCTGCCGGAAACTCATCGATGAAAGGAACACCCGGTATGAGCGTCGCCCCGCGCATCGGTTCCCACGATCCTGACTCGTGGACGACGAAGCTGTGGACCGAGATCGCGCCGATCTTCGACGCGATCGTGGCCCACCCGTTCGTCACCGGCCTCACCGACGGCAGTCTGGACCCCGACGCGTTCGCCGGATATGTCGCGCAGGATGTCCACTACCTGCGGACCTACGCCAGGGCGCTCGCGCTGGTGGCGGGCAAGGCGCCGACACTGGCCGACACCGCGATGTTCGCCAGGCACGCCGCCGAGGTGTTCGACGTCGAACTCGCGCTGCACGCCGAGCTGCTGCCCGCGCTCGGCCTGTCCCCCGACGCGGTGGACGGCGTGCCGGTGTCCCCGACCACGCAGGCCTACAACAGCTACCTGCTCGCGACCGTGTACGACGGGAGTTTCGCCGACGGGCTGGCCGCGGTGCTGCCGTGCTACTGGATCTATGCCGAGGTCGGGGCCGAACTGCTGGCCCGCGGCTCCACCGATCCCCGGTACCAGCGGTGGATCGACAGCTACGGCGGTGACGAGTTCGCCGCCACGGTCACCGAGGTGCTCGCGCTCGCCGACCGGGTCGGCCCGCACCTCACCGCGGCCGAGGAGGCCGCCGCGCGTGCGCATTTCGTGACGACCTCGCGGTACGAGTGGATGTTCTTCGATGCCGGATACCGCCGCGAGCAGTGGCCGGTGTGAATGACGACCGGCGCGGATCGCGCGCAGTGATTAAGCTGGCGGCTTTCCGCTGAGCGTGCAGTTCGCCGAGGAGGCCGATGTCCGCCGATGCCGCGCCGCCACCCGCCAGACACCCGGGCGGCCACATCAGGCTGACGTCGCACAGCGGCGGTGCCGAGGCGCCGCAGCTGCGCTGGGGGGCGTCCACCGCGGCGGACCGCGGGCCGGTGGTGGGCACCACCACCAGACGGGCGCACCGCAACGTGATCGGCACGCACAGCGGCGCCTACGGCGTCTACCGGGCGCTGGCCGTCGCCGCGGGGCAACTGTCGCGCGAACACCGTGCCGACCTGACCGACACGGCCCCGACGGACGTGATCGGACCGCACCCGCAGTGGACCGACCCGGCGGCGATCGTCAGCCTGGACCCGTGGGGCGCGATGGTCGCCGACGTCTTCGCCGGCGAGATCGCCGCCGGTGTCGACATCCGCCCCACCATCGCGGTGACCAAGGCCCAGGTCGTCCTGCCGGAGGTGCACGACGCCATCCTGAAGGGACGCCTGACCCCGGACGGGCGGGTGCTGCTCACGACCGGGGCGGCGCAGGTGACCAAGGCCGCGATCGAACCGGTCTGGTACCTGCCCGGGGTGGCGCAGCGGTTCGGCTGCAGCGAAACCGATTTGCGCCGAGCGCTTTTCGAGGAGACCGGGGGCATGTACCCGGAACTGGTGACCCGCTCGGACCTCGACGTGTTCCTGCCGCCGATCGGTGGGCAGACGGTCTACATCTTCGGCGATCCGCGCGCGCCGGCCGATCCCGCCGTCGAGCTGACAGCGCGCGTCCACGACGAGTGCAACGGCTCGGACGTGTTCGGCTCGGACATCTGTACCTGCCGCCCGTACCTGACCCATGCGATCGAGGAGTGCATCCTCGGCGCCCAGCGCGGCGGTGTCGGGCTGGTCGCCTACTCCCGGAAAGAGGGGCGGGCGCTCGGCGAGGTGACGAAGTTCCTCGTCTACAACGCCCGCAAACGCCAGGCCGGCGGCGACACGGCCGACCGGTACTTCGCCCG
>NZ_LMVQ01000113.1 GCF_001545925.1 Mycobacterium sp. NAZ190054
GATCGCGTTCCGGACGGGCGTCGCGCGCCAGGATCACCTCGCCGTTGAACTCGATGACCCCCTCGTCGAGCGGGCTGATCCTGCGGGTCGCCGCCGCGTCGGCCACCACCGGGCTGCCGATGGCGAGCTCGACCCTGAGCCGGCTGGTGGAGGCCGCGCCGGAACTGCGCACACCGTGGCCGAGGCAGGCGCTCAAGGACCTCCTGGTGATGCTGGCGGCCGGCCAGCCGGCCGTGGCCACCATCGAGGCGCTCGACCGCACCGGTCTGTGGGGGCGGCTGTTCCCCGAGTGGGGCGCGGTGCGCGACCTGCCGCCGCGCGATGTCGTCCACATCTGGACCGTCGACCGGCATCTCGTCGAGACCGTCGCGCGCGCAAGCGCTTTCACGACCCGCGTGTCGCGTCCGGATCTACTGGTGCTGGGTGCGCTGGTGCATGACATCGGCAAGGGGCGCGGCGGTGACCACAGCGTCATCGGCGCCGAACTGGCCCACCAGATCGGCAGCAGGCTGGGGCTGTGGCCGTCGGACATCAAGATCCTGTCCACCGTCGTCCGGCACCATCTGCTGCTGCCGCACACCGCCACCCGGCGCGACCTGCAGGATCCGGCCACCATCGCCGCCGTCGTGGACGCCCTCGACGGTGATCTCGTGGTCCTGGAGCTGCTGCACGTCCTCGCCGAGGCCGATTCGCTCGCGACCGGTCCCGGGGTGTGGGGTGACTGGAAGGCATCGCTGATCGGTGAACTGGTCCGCCGGTGCCGCCTGGTCATGGCCGGTGAATCGCTGCCGCATCCGGATCCGATCGACCCCCGGTTCATCGAGCTGGCCCGCGACGCCGGCGTCCACGTCGAACTGACTCCGGGCGACAACTCGCACATCTACCACGTCACGATGATCGCTCCGGACGCCCGCGGGGTGCTGTCGAAGGCTGCCGGGGTGCTCGCGCTGAACTCACTGCGGGTGCACTCGGCCTCGGTGAACGGACACGAGGGCTCGGCCATCAACACCTTCGTGGTCTCCCCGCACTTCGGCGCTCCGCCCGCGGCCGAGCTGCTGCGCCAGCAGCTGATCCTCGCCATCGACGGCGACCTCGACGTGATGGGCGCGTTGGAGAAGAAGGAAGCCGAGAGCGTGGCCACCGCCCGCGCCGGTGAGATCCGCGCCGCCGTCCCGATCCACGCCCCGGCGGCTCCGCCGAGGGTGCTGTGGCACGACGGAGCGGGCGCGGGGCAGATGGTCGCCGAGGTCCGGGCCACCGACCGCGCGGGTCTGCTGGCGGTCCTCACGCGGGTCTTCGAACGCGCCGGGGTGGACATCGCGTGGGCCAAGGTCACCACGCTCGGATCGTCGGTGGTCGACGCGTTCGGGATCGAGCTTCCGCCCGAGGATGCCGCGATGCGCCAGAGGCTGGAACGAGAACTGTTCGCCGTGCTCCCCGCGCCGCCGGCCAAGCCCGCCGAGGTGGAGGCCAGCTAGTGACCAGCAGCGGCCCGAACCCGCCGCGCCGCCCGCGATAGGCTTGGCCACGTGTTTGAATCCCTGTCCGACCGGTTGACCGGAGCCCTCACGGGCCTGCGCGGCAAGGGTCGGCTCACCGACGCCGACATCGACGCCACCGCGCGCGAGATCCGACTGGCACTGCTCGAGGCGGACGTCTCGCTGCCCGTCGTGCGCGCGTTCATCTCCCGCATCAAGGACCGCGCCAAGGGCGCGGAGGTGTCGGCGGCGCTGAACCCGGCCCAGCAGGTCGTCAAGATCGTCAACGAGGAGCTCATCGGGATCCTCGGCGGCGAGACGCGCCGGCTGGCGTTCGCGAGGAACCCACCGACGGTCGTGATGCTGGCCGGCCTGCAGGGTTCGGGTAAGACCACGCTGGCCGGCAAGCTGGCCAGATGGCTCAAGGGGCAGGGGCACACACCGCTGCTGGTGGCCTGTGACCTGCAGCGGCCCGGTGCGGTCAATCAGCTGCAGATCGTCGGCGAGCGGGCCGGGGTGAGCGTGTTCGCGCCGCACCCCGGGGTGTCCCCGGACGGCGCGACGATCGAGCAGATGGGCGCCGGGGATCCGGTGTCGGTGGCCGCCGCGGGCCTGGCCGAGGCCAGGGCCAAGCACTTCGACGTGGTCATCGTCGACACCGCGGGCCGCCTCGGCATCGACCAGGAACTGATGGCCCAGGCCGCGGCCATCCGCGACGCGGTGAACCCCGACGAGGTGCTGTTCGTGCTCGACGCGATGATCGGCCAGGATGCGGTGACCACCGCGGACGCGTTCCGCGAGGGCGTCGGGTTCACCGGTGTGGTGCTGACCAAGCTCGACGGTGACGCCCGCGGTGGTGCGGCGCTGTCGGTGCGCGAGGTCACCGGTGTGCCGATCCTGTTCGCGTCGGCGGGGGAGAAGCTCGAGGACTTCGACGTCTTCCACCCGGACCGGATGGCCAGCCGGATCCTGGGTATGGGCGATGTGCTCACCCTCATCGAACAGGCCGAGCAGCATTTCGACGCCGCGCAGGCCGAGGCGACCGCCGCGAAGATCGGCAGCGGGGAACTCACCCTCGAGGACTTCCTCGAGCAGATGCTCGCGATCCGCAAGATGGGCCCGATCGGCAACCTGCTCGGCATGCTGCCCGGCGCGGGCCAGATGAAGGATGCGCTGGCCGCCGTCGACGACCGGCAGCTCGACCGGGTCCAGGCGATCATCCGCGGAATGACGCCGCAGGAGCGGGCGGATCCGAAGATCATCAACGCCTCTCGCCGGCTGCGCATCGCCAACGGTTCCGGGGTGACGGTGTCGGAGGTCAACCAACTCGTCGACCGCTTCTTCGAAGCGCGCAAGATGATGTCGCAGATGGCCGGCCAGATGGGTATGCCGTTCGGCCGCAAGAACACCCGCAAGGCCGCCAAGGGCAAGAACAAGCAGGCCGGGAAGAAGAAGGGTGGCCGGGGGCCGACGCCGCCGAAGAACCGCAATCCGCTCGGCGCCGGAATGCCCGGTATGCCGGCCGGGTTTCCCGACCTGTCGAACATGCCGAAGGGTCTCGACGAGCTGCCGCCGGGTCTGGCCGACATCGACCTGTCGAAGCTGAAATTCCCGAAGAACTAGCGATGAGCCCTTGCGCGAAGAGCGGAGCCTGATGCGGTTGCACGTTCGCGGTCGAGGCCTGCCGGACGGGGAACCTGTCGAGTGGTGGATCGTCGACGGGTTGCTGAGCGCGGAGCCGGTGGCCGACGCCCAGACGGTGTTCGGTGCCGACGGGGACGGCGGATGGATCGTGCCCGGCCTGGTGGACGCCCACTGTCACGTCGGACTGGGCCCGCACGGCCCAATCGAGACCGCCGAGGCGGTCGCGCAGGCCGAGACCGAACGGGGTGTCGGGGCGCTGCTGTTGCGGGACGCGGGCTCACCGACGGACACCCGCGGCTTCGACCACCGGCCTGAGCTGCCGCGGATCATCAGAGCCGGACGTCATCTGGCCCGTCCGAAGCGCTATCTGCGAGGATTCGCGATCGAGCTCGAGGACGAATGGCAGCTGCCCGACGCGGTCGCCCAACAGGCCCGGTGGGGAGACGGCTGGGTCAAGCTGGTGGGGGACTGGATCGACCGCGAAACCGGGGATCTGGCGCCGCTGTGGTCCGACGACGTCGTCAAGGCGGCCATCGACGCGGCGCACGCCAACGGCGCCCGGGTCACCGCGCACGTCTTCGGCGAGGACGCGCTGCCCGCCCTGATCAAGGCGGGCATCGACTGCATCGAGCACGGCACCGGCCTGACCGAGGACACCATCGACCTGATGGTCGAGCACGGCACGGCGTTGGTGCCCACACTGATCAACATCGAGAACTTCCCCGACATCGCCGCGGCGGCACACCGCTATCCGGTGTATCAGAAGCACATGCGTGCGCTGCACCAATCCTGTGCGGCCAGAATCGGTGCCGCGCACGAGGCCGGGGTGCCACTCTTCGCCGGCACCGACGCGGGCAGCACGATGGCACACGGCCGTGTCGCCGAGGAGGTGGATGCGCTCAAGCGCATCGGCATGACGCCGACCGAGGCCCTGGGCGCCGCGTGCTGGGACGCCCGCGACTGGTTGGGCCGTCCCGGACTCGAGCACGGCGCCTCGGCCGATCTGGTGTGCTTCACCGAGGACCCGCGCTCGGGGGCCGGGGTGCTGGGCAACCCGGCGCTGGTGATCCTGCGCGGGGTCGTCTACTGACGCACGGCCGCTACGGCTGGCTGAATCCGTAGTCCAGCAGGCGGATCGCCTGGCCGTAGAGGTCGCCGGTGCCGTACATCTGCACCACGACGAGGCGGCGGTTGCCGCGTTGTGCCGCGCCCACGTAGGTCTTGCGCGCCAGGTTGGTGAAACCGGTCTTCCCGCCGAGACTTCCGGGATATCGACTGAGCAACTCGTTCTGGTTGTGCAGCGTCTTGCCGGGGAACGGCGCCGACGGGGACCGCATGATCTGGACGATCAGTGGATATTTCAGCGCCGCACGCATGATGACGGCGAGATCGTGCGGCGTGGTGACCGACTCCCACCCGGGCCCGTCCAGCCCCGACGGCGAGGACGCCTTGGTGCTGCGTGCGCCGACCAGGGCCGCCTTGCGGTTCATCGCCGCGACCGCCACCCGTTGCCCGCCCAGCATGTCGGCGAGCATGTTCGCCGCGTCGTTGCCCGACACCATCAGGATGGCCGCGACCAGTTGCGCGGTGGTGTATGCCTGGCCGGGTTTGAGCCCGGCACAAGAACATTCGACCCGGGTGTGGGATTCGTTGGCGCGTGCGAAGTTGTCCGGCCGGAGGTGGTCGAGCACCGTCATCGCCAACAGCACCTTGATGGTGCTCGCCGGGGCGTACGTGCCGTAGGGGTCCTTGCTGGCCAGGACGCGCCCGGTGTCGAGGTCGGCGACCAGCCACGCCTTGGCAGGACCGTCCGGAAGTGGTTGTGCCGCAGCGGGTTCGGCGGCAGGTTGGGCCGAGGCCGGTGGTGCGACCGACAGCGGGGCGGTGGGCAGCACCGCGCTGAGGGCGAGCGCCAGCCCCGCGAGTCGTTTTCGCACGGTTGGCGACGCTAGTCGCGCCAGGACTCGCCCAGCGCGCGATCAGGTCTCCATCGGGTATCGAGACGGCCAAAACGCGATATCGCCGCAGTCTCGGCGATCGCGCGGTGTTCAATCGAGCCATGCTCAGCCTCGAAGAGATCTCGGACCGGTTGGAGATCCAGCAACTTCTGATCGACTACTCCACGGCGATCGACGGGCGGCGGTTCGACGACCTCGACGCGGTCTTCACCCCGGACGCCTACATCGACTACCGCGTCAGCGGCGGCGTCGACGGATCTTTCCCCGAGGTCAAGGCCTGGCTGAAGGAGGTGTTGCCGAACTTCCCCGCCTACTACCACCTGGTCGGCAACGCCGACGTCCGCGTCGACGGGGACACCGCGACCTCCCGGGCGATCTGCTTCAACCCGATGGTGCTGGGCGGGGACGACAAGCAGATCTATTTCGTCGGGATCTGGTACGTCGACGAGTTCGTCCGCACCGCGCAGGGCTGGCGGATGAGCAGGCGGGTCGAGGAGAAGTGCTTCGACAAGCTGGTGTGAACCCGGCTAGCGCGCCAGCCGGCGGCCCACGCGGCCCACGGTTCTCTTGATGCGGTCCGACACGTACACCGAGACAGCGACGTTGAAGATGTCCTCGCGCAGCCGGGTCAGCGTGGACGCGGTGATCAGCCAGCGGCCGTCGACCTTCTGGTAGGACTCCTGATAGTGGCCGTAGCCGCGCAGGTTGACCCCGGGCGCCAGGCGCACCACGTCCTCCAGCGCCCAGACCGCGGTCGCGGTCGTCGGCGACGACACCTCGATCTCCGGCGCGTGCACCTGATGCACGGTGGCGCGGTCACCGAGGCTCTTGCGGGTGAACGCGACGAACGCGTCGGCCCCGTCGATCACCTTGCCGCCGGCCCCTGCGGTGTCACTGTGGAAGTCGTCGGCGAACAGCGTGCGCCACGCGTCCCAGTCCTTGGTGTCCAGAAACCTGCAATAGCGCGCTTTCAGCTGCTTGATCGCCTCGATCTCCACCAGCCGGGCGGTGTCGTCCATCGAAGAAGCGTGACATCTTCCGCTGAAACTGTAAAGAACGTGGTAGGTCGGTCCCGTTGGTGAAGTCAGCCGTTCACCGCGATGGTGTAGAGGTATCCACGCCATGACAGACATCACCGCTCCACCCTCCGAAGCGCAGCTCAAGCCGATTCTGCGCGCCGTCGACGACCTCGACCTGCCGGCCCTGACCGCTGCGCTGCGGCCGCTGTCTCCGATCCAGATCGTCGACGTGCTGGAACGGCTGGACCGCCGGGAACAGGCGTTGCTCTACCGGGTGCTGCCGAAGGACCGGGCGCTCGAGGTTTTCGAGATCCTCGATCCCAGTCTGCAGGGCGACCTGGTGGGCGCGCTGCAGGACGACGCCGTCACCGCGTTGTTCGCCGACATGGATCCCGATGACCGGGTGGAGCTGCTCGACGAGTTGCCCGCGACCGTGGCGGCGCGACTGCTGCACGGCCTGCCGCCTTACGAGCGTGAGTTGACGGCTGCGGTGCTCGGCTATCCGCAGGGGTCGATCGGCCGCAGGATGAGCCCGCAGTTCGTCTCGGTGCGTCCGACCATGACGACGGCGGAGGCGTTGACCCGCGTGTCGGCCCGCTTGAGTGACGCGGAGACCGTGTACACGCTGCCGGTGGTCGACGGGCAGCGCGTACTCATCGGTGTGGTCAGCCTGCGCCGGTTGCTCGCCGCGGTGCCGGGGACCACGGTCGCCGAGGTGATGCGCCCGCCGCACTGGGCGCGAGCCACCGAAGCCGCCGAGACCGCGGCCCGGCGCTGTGCCGATCTGAAGATGCTGGCGCTGCCGGTGGTCGACAACGAGACACGGCTGGTCGGGATCCTCACGGTCGACGATGCGCTGCAGATACTGGAATCCGCCGAATCCGAGGACCAGGCCCGGCTCAGCGGTACCGAACCGCTGCGTCGGCCCTACCTCACCGCGCCGGTGCTCGGCCTGGTCCGGTCCCGCGTCGTCTGGCTGCTCGTGCTGGCCGTCGGTGCCACCCTGACGGTGCAGGTGCTTGAGGTGTTCGAGGCCACGCTGGCCGAGGTGGTCACGTTGGCGTTGTTCGTCCCGCTGCTCATCGGTACCGGCGGGAACACCGGGAATCAGGCTGCCACCACAGTCACCCGCGCGTTGGCGCTCGGCGACGTGGGTCCGCGCGATCTGGGCAAGGTGCTGTTCCGGGAGTTACGGGTGGGCTTGTTGCTGGGCCTGCTGCTGGGCGGGCTGGCGTTCGCGGTGACCAGCCTGGTCTACGACCGCTCGATCGGCACGGTGATCGGGCTGACGCTGGTGAGCCTGTGCACGATGGCGGCGACCGTCGGAGGCGCGATGCCGTTGATCGCCCGGGCGATCCGCGTTGATCCCGCGGTGTTCTCGAACCCCTTCATCTCGACGTTCGTCGATGCCACCGGGCTGCTGATCTACTTCATGATCGCCAGGGCGGTCCTGGGCATCTGAGCGCGATTTCCGCAGCGCCCAGGTGTTCTGGCACAATGGGCGGCTGTCCGCGTACGGCTTCCTCATCGGATGTGCCGTACGCCGGTCACACGCGTAAGGCAAAACCGGGTCCCGGCACCCCGCCGGGATCGCTCGAATTGCAAACGTGGCAATCACAGGAGAAATCGCTCAACCATGGCTGTCAAGATCAAGCTCGCCCGCTTCGGCAAGATCCGCAATCCCCAGTACCGCATCGCCGTCGCCGATGCGCGCAACCGTCGCGACGGGCGCGCCATCGAGGTCATCGGCCGGTACCACCCGAAGGAAGAGCCGAGCGTCATCGAGATCGACTCGGAGCGCGCACAGTACTGGTTGGGCGTCGGCGCCCAGCCCACCGAGCCCGTGCTGCAGCTGCTGAAGATCACCGGTGACTGGCAGAAGTTCAAGGGCCTGCCGGGTGCCGAGGGCACGCTGAAGACCAAGGAACCCAAGCCGTCCAAGCTGGACCTGTTCAACGCCGCGCTCGCCGAGGCCGAAGGCGGCCCGTCCACCGCGGCCACCACGCCGAAGAAGAAGAAGGCTCCGGCCAAGAAGGACGAGGCCGCCGAGTCGGCCGCCGAGCCGGCCGCCGAGCAGGCCGACACCGCCTCGACCGAAAGCTGACCCGGCTGTGAGCTCTGTCGTCGTCGACGCCGTCGAGCATCTGGTCCGCGGAATCGTCGACAACCCCGATGACGTCCGTGTGGACATGGTGACCAATCGCCGCGGCCGCACCGTCGAAGTTCACGTCCACCCCGATGACCTGGGCAAGGTCATCGGGCGCGGCGGTCGCACCGCGACCGCGCTGCGCACGCTGGTGGCGGGCATCGGCGGTCGCGGGATCCGCGTCGACGTGGTGGACACCGACCAGTAGCGTCGCGCCTGATGGACCTGGTTGTCGGGCGCGTCGTCAAAGCGCACGGCGTCACGGGCGAACTGTCCGTCGAGGTCCGCACCGACGACCCCGAGAACCGTTTCGTTCCGGGGGCCGTGCTGCGCGGCCGGCCGTCGCGAGGCGGTGCCGAACGCGACTACGTCATCGAATCGGTGCGTCCCCACGGTGACCGCATGCTGGTGCGACTGGCGGGCGTCGCCGACCGGGACACCGCCGACGCGCTGCGCGGCACGCTGTTCCTCGTCGACTCGGCGGACCTGCCGCCGATCGAGGACCCCGACGAGTTCTACGACCATCAGCTCGAGGGCATGGTGGTGGCCACCACCGACGGACGGTCCGTGGGCACGGTGGCCGAGGTGTTGCACACCGCGGCGGGCGAACTGCTCGCCGTCCGTGACGCCGACGGCGCCGAGGTGCTGGTGCCGTTCGTGTCGGCGATCGTGGTGTCGGTGTCGTTGGCGGACAACGCGATCGAGATCGACCCTCCCGAGGGTCTGCTCGACCTCTGAGGATGCAGAGCCCGTGAACATTGATGTCGTCACCATCTTTCCCGCATTCCTGGATGCACTGCGGCAATCGTTGCCCGGCAAGGCGATCGACGCCGGGATCGTGCGGCTGGCGGTGCACAATCTGCGTGACTGGACCCACGACGTGCACCGCTCCGTGGACGACTCGCCCTACGGCGGAGGCCCGGGGATGGTGATGAAGGCGCCGGTCTGGGGTGCCGCGCTCGACCAGATCTGTACGCCCGACACCCTTCTCGTGGTGCCGTCCCCGGCCGGGCGCCTGTTCGATCAGGCCACCGCGCAGCGCTGGTCGGGGGAACGGCATCTGGTGTTCGCCTGCGGCCGCTACGAGGGCATCGATCAGCGGGTGATCGACGACGCGGCCCGGCGGATGCGGGTCGAGGAGGTCTCGATCGGCGACTATGTGCTGCCCGGCGGTGAGTCGGCCGCGGTGGTGATGATCGAGGCGGTGGTGCGCCTGCTGCCCGATGTCCTCGGGAATCCGGCCTCCCACCAAGACGATTCGCACTCAGAACTCGTCGGAGGCCTGCTGGAGGGGCCGAGCTACACCCGGCCGGCGAGCTGGCGCGGGCTCGACGTGCCCGAGGTGTTGCTCTCCGGTGACCACGCGCGCATCGCGGCGTGGCGACGGGACCAGGGGCTGCAGCGCACGCGCGAGCGGCGCCCCGATCTGCTCGACGGGCGGGCCGACTAGATCCGGCCGCCGGGGAACATCGCCTTGACGGCGTCGGTGATGGTCCGGCGCGCCACCTCGTCGTCGGCCGCCTGCATCGACCCGATCACCATCACGTAGCGCCGGTCGGTGCCCACGACACCGGTCGACAGGTGCATCCAGTCGGCGCCGACGCAACACATCCAGCCCTGTTTGACTGCGACCGGTTCGTTGAACAAGCCCTCCGGGATGCCGAACCGCTGCGGATACACGCCGCCGGGCACCATCCCGTCCGGCGCCGTCGGCGTCGACGCGGCGAGGTTGGACAGCATGATGTTCACCTGTTCGGGCGGCAGGCCGCCGGCGCCGGAGAGCAGCATGTCGTAGTAACGGACGAGGTCGGTGGCGGTGCTGATGGTGTTGAACCACCGTCCGTTGCCCGGCCGGCGCGTCGACGAGAGCCCGTAGCGCTCGACCACCCGGTCGACGATCGCGGATCCGCCGCTGCGGTTCCAGAACACCTCGGCGGCGCTGTCGTCGGACGACCTCAGCATCACATCGAGGGAGTCGCGGTCCTCGGCGGACAACTCGGTCTGCCCTTCGGCGACCTGCAGCAGCAGGTCGTCGGCGATGAACAACTTGACCACCGATGCGATGGCGATCGTCATGCCGTTTCCGTTGGTCACCAGCTGGCCGGTGTTGCGGTCCAGCACCGCGGCGGTGATCTCGGCGCCGGCCTCGGCGGCCTGCGCGGTCGCTTGAACAGCGCGGTCGCCCAACCCGGTGAAGGCGGCAGGCGGTGCGTCGGGCGGAGCTTCGGGAAGCGGGGCCAGGGTGCCGAGCGGGGCGACGACCGTGAGGTGCGGGCCCTGCGAGACCGGTGGAGCGGTGTTGCCCATCGCCGTGCACCCGACCGCGGTCGCCGCGGCGACGGTCAGTGCGGCGGTGGTCTTGAACAGCCGTGACGGCCGTCGCATCGCGCTTCCTCCAGAATGTGTGGGCCGACGCCGTCCCCCGAATCCGGACAGCGTCCCGTGGCTGCCTGGTAGAGCCAGGGTAGCTGTTCTGGATCCTCGGCGCCTGCCGCGAACCCGACGTGGGCCGCGGGGGATGGCCACCGGATTTCGGGGATGGGGGCTGCGTCTGGCACAATTGGGCAGTTGTCTGTGCACGGCAGGTACGCCCCACGCCGCACGACCCGCCAAGACGTCCGAAACCCCATCGGTTGCGTGCGCGTCATCACGACGCCGACACGGAGCCGCGAACAGCAAGGAAGTGTCACCGATGAACACGCTGGATTTCGTCGACCAGTCGTCGTTGCGTGACGATGTCCCGGCCTTCGGCCCCGGAGACACCGTCAACGTCCACGTGAAGGTCATCGAGGGCTCCAAGGAACGCATCCAGGTCTTCAAGGGTGTCGTCATCCGCCGTCAGGGTGGCGGGGTCCGCGAGACCTTCACGGTGCGGAAGGAGAGCTACGGCGTCGGCGTCGAGCGCACCTTCCCCGTGCATTCGCCCAACATCGATCACATCGACGTCGTCTCCCGCGGCGACGTGCGCCGCGCGAAGCTGTACTACCTGCGCGAGCTGCGCGGCAAGAAAGCGAAGATCAAGGAAAAGCGCTGACGTGGCGCACCGCGCCGGCCGTGTCGGCGCGGTGGCTACGCTGATGCCGTGACATCCGCTTCCGACCCCTCAGGGCCTACGGGACCAACCGATCCCGACGATTCCTCCGCCGAGCGCACGCTCGAAAAGCCTGATCCCGTCGACGCGGTGGACGAGGAGAAGCCGGGCAAGAAGAAGCGTGGCGCCGTGCGCGAGGCGGCGATCCTCATCAGCATCGCGCTGGTGCTGTACTACGTGATGCTGACGTTCATCGCGCGTCCGTACCTGATCCCGTCGGAGTCAATGGAGCCGACCCTGCACGGCTGCAACGGGTGTGTGGGCGACCGGATCATGGTCGACAAGATGACCTACCGGTTCGCCTCGCCCCAGCCCGGCGACGTCGTGGTGTTCAAGGGCCCGCCCAACTGGAGCATCGGCTACCAGTCGATCCGCTCGGACAACACCGCGATCCGCTGGGTGCAGAACGCGTTGTCGGTCGTCGGTTTCGTGCCGCCGGACCAGAACGATCTGGTGAAGCGGATCATCGCCGTCGGCGGGCAGACCGTGCAGTGCCGGGTGGACACCGGGCTGACGGTCGACGGCAATCCGCTCGACGAGCCCTACCTCGATCCGCAGACGATGATGGCCGATCCCGCGGTGTACCCGTGTCTGGGCAACGAGTTCGGCCCGGTGACCGTGCCCGAGGGCAGGCTGTGGGTGATGGGGGACAACCGCACCCATTCGGCCGACTCCCGCACGCACTGCACCAACGTGCCCGCCGACGCGCAGCGCGGTCTGTTGTGCACCGGTGACCCGACGGCCGGGACGATCCCGGAGGAGAATGTCATCGGTAAGGCCCGGTTCATCGCCTGGCCGCCGGGGCGGTGGGGCGGCGTGAGCTCGGTGAACCCGCAGACATAACGGGAGGCATGGACTTTTGCCTGCTGCTTGGCCTCCGAGGACGGTCATCCGCAGATCGTCCGGCCTGCGCACCCTGGAATCGGCGTTGTACCGGGCCGGCCTGGGGCCGGTGGCCGGCGTCGACGAGGTCGGGCGTGGAGCCTGCGCCGGGCCGCTGGTCGTGGCGGCGTGCGTGCTCGGCCCGAACCGGCTGGAGAGCCTGTCGGCCCTCGACGACTCCAAGAAGCTCAACGAGGCCGAACGGGAGCGGCTGTTTCCGCTGATCCGCCGCTACGCGCTGGCCTATCACGTGGTGTTCATCCCGTCGGAGGAGGTCGATCGGCGGGGCGTGCACGTGGCCAACATCGAGGGGATGCGCCGCGCGGTCGCCGGGTTGTCGGTGCGCCCCGGGTACGTGCTGTCGGACGGTTTCCGGGTGCCGGGGCTGCCGATGCCGTCACTGCCGGTGATCGGCGGTGACGCCGCCGCGGCGTGTATCGCCGCGGCGAGTGTGTTGGCGAAGGTCAGCCGGGACCGGTTGATGGTCGCCATGGAGGACGAGCATCCGGGGTACGGTTTCGCCGAGCACAAGGGATACAGCACGCGCGCCCACAGCGCGGCGCTGTCCCGGCTCGGGCCGAGCCGTCAGCACCGGTATTCGTTCATCAACGTGCGGCGACTGGTGGTCGACGGGGAACCCGAGGAACATGCAGAACTGGTGTGCGGGAAAATACCCGTGGACATGCCGATGAACGGCGATCTACCCGAAGGACAGCTGAGCCGATGAGTGCCGAAGATCTCGAGAAGTACGAAACCGAGATGGAGCTCTCGCTCTACCGCGAGTACAAGGACATCGTCGGTCAGTTCAGCTATGTGGTCGAGACCGAGCGGCGGTTCTACCTGGCCAACAGTGTCGAGATGATCCCCCGCAACGCCGACGGCGAGGTGTACTTCGAACTGCGGCTCGGTGACGCCTGGGTCTGGGACATGTACCGGCCGGCGCGCTTCGTCAAGCAGGTCCGGGTGATCACGTTCAAGGACGTCAACATCGAAGAGGTCGACAAACCCGAACTGCGGCTTCCGGAGTAGTCAGCCGATCCGGGTCAGCGTGAACGGCATCCGGATGTTGAGCGACCGGTTCACCCCGCACGCCCCACTCGGCCCGATGATCTGATCCCAGCCGGTGAGCCGGTCATGGCGGTCGGGTGCGTCGAGACGCTCGGCCCAGAACGTGAAGGTCTGCTCACCCGGTGCGGTGGTACCGTCCGGGCACCGCTGCCACCCCTCGACGACGTGTGCCGCCTTCCACCGTTGGCTCTGATACACCAGCTCCGCGGTCCAGCCCTGGTCGCTGACCACCGTTCCGGTGCAGTCCTGGAACGTGGTGCACGACGACGTCACGGTCCAGGTGGCCACCACGTCGTCCCGGTAGACCATGATCTCGTTCGTCTTGGCCCACAAACCGTCCGACCGTGCCGAGAACGTGCCGTTGAGTGCCACCTCGGCCACCCCGTGCGCCCACGGGGCGCTGCAGAGGGACGACGCCGCGGCGACGAGCGCGCAGCCCGCGGCGCGCGCGCAGCGGTTCAGGGCTGTGCCGGCCACACCAGGTCCTTCCAGCTTTCGGCGGGCGACGCGAGGTCGGTCTGCTGCTGGACCGAACCGTCGGCCGTGGCGACCCGGCCGGTCACGGGGTCGTAGGTCGCGACCGCGGCCGGCGGGGGGAAGATGTGCTCGTCTCCGGTGACCCTGTCGTCGAGGGGCACGCCCTGACCGACGAGGTTCGGGTCGAACGGGGACGGACCCAACGCGTGCGGGCGGGCGGCGAGCGGCTGAAAAACCTTGTCGCTCTTGCACAGTTCGACGGTCGGCGCATACTTTCCGGGGGCGTCCATGCAGGGGAAGTTGCGTGCCCCGCGCACCGCGATCGGGGAGTCCTGGGGCAGTTTGCAGTACAGGCCGTCGGGGGTGTCGATGGTGGTGGTGTCGGCGGGCGAACGCCAGGCCGACGGGGGTAGGAACCCGACGGTGCACGCCGGCGGGTCGTCGACGGAGATGCGGAAGTCTCCGACCGGGATACCGGTCGCGTTGTTGGCGCCGACCGCGGATTGGTAGAACGCCGACGCGGGGGGGTAGCAGCACGAGTAGTTGTTCGAGGCCCGGCCGGTAGGTCAGCGCAACCTGTCCGAGCGAGGTGAGGTTGGCCAACAGGATCGGCAGCGTCGGCCGGACCTGCTCGAGAAGCTGTGAAACCTCCTGTGCTGCACCGGATCCTGTGGTGATGAGGTGGCGGATCTCAGGGTCGCGGACCACCAGCTGCCGGCTGACCGCAGCCAGCCGGGCCGACCATGTGGCCAGTGCGTCGGCGCCGGCGACCTGCCCGTCGAGCACCGGTGCGGTGTCCTCGATCAGCGCCGAGGTGCGGTCGGCGACCGCGTCGGTATCCCGCGCGATCCGCGAGGTGGACTCCACCAGGGTCTGCAGGTCGTAGCCGGCGCCGTCGAACGCGGTGAAGGACTCGTCGAGCAGCCTGCCCAGCCGGTCTTTCGGGATGCTGGTGACCAGCGCGCTCAGATGGTCCATCATCGGGGCGACCCGCTGCGGCACCGTCACGGCCGATGCCGGGATCACCGCGCCGTCGTGGAGGTAGGGCCCGGAGCGGCTGCGTGGTTGGAGGTCCACGTACTGTTCACCGACCGCCGAGACGCTGCGCACCTCGGCCTGCAGGTCCGCCGGGACCTGCGGTGAACTCGCCAGGGACAGCGTCGCGACGGCGCCGTCGCGGTCGACGTCCACGGCGGTGACCTTGCCGACCTGCACGCCGCGATAGGTGACGTTGGCGAACCGGTACAGGCCGCCGGCCTCGGGCAAGCGCAGCGAGACCTCGATGCGCGCCACCCCGAGCAGGGTGGGTACCCGGAGGTATTGCACCACCATCAGCGAGATGCCGACGACGGCGGCGACGGTGAAGAGCACCAACTGAACTCGGACCAGGCGCGTCAGCATCAGCCACCACCTGTGGGCAGGCGGTCGGGTCCCATCACCCCGGGCGGTGGCGCCACCGCCTCGCCCAGCGGGTTCTTCGAGTAGAACGTCTCGTAGCCGGGATCGCCGGGCGCCGGTACCAGTGGTGCGTTCTCGTCACCGAAGGATGTGCCGGCCAGGAGCCCGCGTTTGAATCGCCCCAGGTTCAGGTCGACGGTGACGAACAAGTTCATGTAGTCGCCGCGGATGCCGCGGTCGATGATGTTCTGGTTCATCGGGAACGTCAGCGCGTACCCGAGGCCGGTGTCGATGTCGGGTCCGATGTCGGCGAGGGCTCGGAACACCGGTTCCAGATTCGTGAGGTTGGCGACCACATCGCTCTGGACCGTGTCGATCACGCGGGTCGCGGCGTTGCTGAACCTGCGCAGCGCGTCGAGAGCTTCGACGAAGCGGGGCCGCTCGCGAAGCAGTGCGTCCAGAGCGGGCGGCAGGTCGCGCAAGGCCCGGGTGAGGATGTCGCGCTCGCCGGCCAACGTCGCGGAGAACCGGTTCAGTTCGGTGATCGTGGCGATGATGTCGTCGACCTGGGCATCGAGTGCGCCGACGAAGGTGTCGAGTCTTCCCAGCAGTTCCCGGATGTCGTTCTGGCGTCCGGTGAACACGTCGTTGAAGGAATGGATCACCTCGCCGATCTGCCCCAGACCGCCGGCGGTGACCACCGCGGACAGCGCTGCGAGCGTCTGTTCGGTCGACGGGTAGGTCGACGAGCGATTCAGCCCGATGGTGGAGCCCGGCGCCAACACCCCGATCGGGGGCTCACCGACGGCCGGGGCGAGTTCGAGGTGCATCGAGCCGAGCAGACTGGTCTGGCCGACAGCGGCGACGGCATTGCCGGGGATGCCGACGCCCGGTCTGACCCGTATCTTCACCTCGGCGTGCCGGTCGACTATCCCGATGCTGCCGATGCTGCCGACCACGACATCGTCGATGAGCACCGGTGAATTCGGTTCCAACGTGCCGACATTGACGAGCTCCACGGTGTAGGTGGATGCGGTGTCCTCTCGGCCGGCGGTGCCGGGCAGCGGTAACGAGTTGACGCCCTGGAAGCTGCAGGCCGTGACGCTGGTCAACACCGACACCGCCGCGAGCGCGCGGCGCCCCGCGGCCACGGGTGTCACGGGGCCGGCCTCTCGGCGGGCAGGAGCATCTGTGGCAAGGTCGGCGGTGATGCCTGGTAGGCCGAATCGGTGGGTGCGATCGCCATGAATCCCGACTGGGTGCCGGGTCCTCCCGGTCGCAGGTCCTGCTCGCTGTAGATCAGCTTGCTGTCGGAGGGGACCGGGGTCAGGAGCGGGTTGACCGGGAACGGAAGGTAGTTGAAGTTCACGGTGTCCAGGCCCGGCCCCAGATACTGTGCGCACAGTTTGGCGCTCTCGGGGGCGGTGACGTTGGCCAGGGCGCCGAGCATGCCGCAGATGAACGCCGTCGGGTCAGCCATGTTGTTGAGCACGAACACCCCGCTCGCGCCGCCGGTTCGCGGATCCATCATGTTGTAGGCGTTCGCGATCGCCGACGGCGCGACGTGCAGCACCTGCTCGAGGTCGGCGCGGTGATCGACCAGGTTCTGTGTCACGTTGACCAGTCGGGTTACCTGTTCGGACGTGCGATCCCGGCTGTTCGCGATGAAGCGCCGTACCTCGTCGACCGCTTCCGAGAGGTTGACCAGTGCGGCGTCCAGGTCGCCGCGGCTGCCGTCCAGGGCGCTGGACAGAGTGGCCAACCGGTCCTGGAACTGCACGATCTGCTCGTTGCTCTGCCGCAGCACACCCACGAACGTCTGCAGGTTGCCGATGATCTCGGTGATGTCACCGCTGCCGTCGGCGAGTACCCGGCTGATCCCCGCGAGCTGGTTGAGGGCGGTGCGGAGCTTCTGTCCGTTGCCGTCCATCGCGTCTGCGGCAGTGCCGATGAAGCGGCCGACCGAACTCCTCGACACCTCGCCGGTGGGGCCGAGGTCGACGGCCAGCCTGTCCAGTTGTTCCTTGATCTCGTCCCATTCGACGGGCACCGCGGTGCGTTCCCGGGGGATCACCTCGCCGTCACCGATGAGCGGTCCCGAACCGCCGCTCGGGGTGAGTTGGACGAACCGCGCCGAAACCAGATTCTGCGCGACCACAACGGCTTTGGCGTCGGCGGCGACCCGTACACCGTGATCGATCCGCAAGGTGAAGACCGCCTGGGTGGTATCGGGCTCGATCGCGGTGATGGTGCCCACCTTCACACCCGCGATGCGGACCTCGTCGCCGGGATAGATCGCGTTGGCGTTGGCGAACACCGCTCGGATCGTCGTCGGCGGGAACAGTCGCTGCACGGCGATGAACATGGTTGAGGCGCTCAGCAGCACAGCGAGGGCGCCGGCGGTCAACCGGGTCAGCGTCTTCCGTGTCATCGCGGCGGTCTCTCCGGAATACCGTTGCGCGGGAACGGCAATTCAGCACGTGGTCCCGCGTCGTCGGGTGGCTGGCCGGCGTCGACGCCGCGCCGGAACCCGAACGCGTAGTCCAGGAACGGCTGCAGGATCGGCGGCAGGTCGAGGTTGGGGATGTACGCCGAGTAGTACGGACCGCTGGCCACCGTCTCGCCGAGAGTGATCTGGTACTTCGCCAGTCGGGGCAGGGCCAGCGCGATGTTGTCGCGTTGACGTTCGAGCATCGCCAGTACCGTGTTCAGTTTCTCCAGCGTCGGTGCCAGCTCCTGCTCGTTGTCGTGCACCAGGCCGGTGATCTCGCGGGCCATCATTGAGGTGTGGGCGAGGAGCTCGACGATGGTCTGCCGTCTGTCCGAAAGCATCCCGACCAGGTGGTTGGCGTCAAGGATCAGAGCCGACACTTCTTCGCTGCGTTCGGCGAGTACCTCGGTGACGTCGCGCCCGCTCGCGAACAGCGACCCCAGCGTCGAGTTGCGCGCGTTGAGTGCCTCCGAGATCCGGGCCAGCCCGTGGAAGGTCGGGCCCAGCTGCGGCGCGATGTGGTCGATGGTGTCCGACAGCGTGTTCAGAGCTTCGTTGAGCGCCGCGGTGTCCGTGTCGGTGGTGTTCGCGGTCAGTTCGCCGATCGCGTCGGTGAGGGTGTACGGCGACGAGGTGCGGCTCAGGGGGATGACCTCCATCGGCGACATGGTGGTCTCACCGGCCGACACCAGCGTCAGAACCCGTTGCCCCAGCAGGGTTCCGGTGCGGATGTGCGCGGTCGTCCGCGTCCCCAGAGTGGTCTTGCGGTCCACGGTGAAGGTCACCAGCGCGTGCGGATCCTGAAGCGACACCGCGGTGACCTTGCCGAGTCTCATCCCCGAGACCGCGACGTCGTTGCCCACTGCCAACCCACTCAGATCGGCGAACACCGCCTGGTACCGGATCGCGGTGGCCCACCCGGTGATCCGCTCGGGCGCCAGACCGACCGCGATCACCAGCACGATGAGCACCACGCCGATGAAGCCCGCGCGGATGGTGCCCGGCCGCCGATATCTCAGCATCAGTTCTCAGCGCACCTTCCGTTGTCCTGGCGGAACACCGGGAACACCGCGGTACGCCCCTGCAGATCCGTGACGCGGACACCGAGCGAGCAGATGTAGTAGTTGACGAAGCTGCCGTAGGAGCCGATGCGAACCAGCTTGCGGTAGTTCTCGGGTGCCTTGGCGATGGCGGTCTCGACGCGGTCCAATTTGCTTTCGAGGTTGGGCGCCAGCCGGTGGAGTTCGTCGACGGAGCCGGCCAGCGGCGTGCGCGTGTCGGCGAGCAGATCGGAGAGTGCGGCGGTGCCCGCACTGAGCGAATCGACGGCGGCCCCGATCGGTTCGCGGTCCGCGGCCAGCTCGGTGACCAGTTGCTGCAGCCGTTCCAGTGCGCCGGAGAACTCGTCACGCTGGTCGCCGAGCGTGGCCAGCGTGGTTCGCAGGTTCCCGATCAGCTGATCGATCACCTGGTTCTTGTCGGCCAGCGCGTGCGAGAACGACGAGGTTTGGGTAAGAAGCGATTCCATGGTGCCACCCTGACCCTGGACGATCTGGATCAGGGAAGCGCTGAGCGCATTGACGTCCTGTGGGTTGAGTCCCTTGATGACGGGCTCCAGCCCGCCGAGCAGCAGGTCGAGGTCCAGAGCAGGGTAGGTCCGCTCGACCGGGATCTGTGCACCCTGGGGCAGGATCTGCGTCGCTCCTTCGGCGTCCACGAGCTCCAGGAACCGGTCACCGACCAGGTTCAGGTAGCGCACGGCGACACGGGTGCCTCCGGACAGCGCCATGTCACGGTCGGCGTCGAAGGTCACCACCACGGTCTTGTCGGGTTGCATCGCGAGCCCTTTGACCGTGCCGACGCGTACCCCGGCGAAGCGCACCGATTCTCCGGGCTGCAGGCTCGACACATCCTTGAACACCGCCGAATAGGTGTAGGTTGATCCGGCGCGGTACTGACCGAAAACGGCGAACAGAAACGCGGTCAGCGCCACCATCACCGCGACGAAGGCGCCGAACCTTGGCAGGGCACCGCGGCTTCGGTTCATGCCGGCCTCATCCGGGCTGCCCGATCTGTGCACTGTTGCGCGGGGGCCCGTCGATCGGTCCGAACAAGATCTGTTTGAGCAGGTCGGAGTTGACGATCGGACCGCGGTTGCCGTACTTCCAGGGGTTGGCGCCGGTGTCGGCGACGACGAAGGGCGGTGCCTTGCCGTACGGGATCTTCGGCAGGTCGGTGCACTGCGGCCCGCCGGTCGCGGCCACCTTGGGAAGATCCGACGGGTAGCGGTACCGGTCCTGGCCCCAGAAGAAGCCGGCGAGCACTTCGACGCCCGGGACGTTGAGCGGCGGGTTGTTCGCCATCACGGTCAGTGATCCCAGCCCGCAGGTCAACGCCGGGTGATAGTCGCGGACCAGCTCGATGGTCGGCGCCAGCAGGTGCAGCACGTCGGCGAGCGTCCCACCGTTGTCCTCGAGTACCCGGGTGCCGAGGTCGCCGAGGCCGATGGTGTTGAGCAGCAGCGCGTCCAGATCGTGTTCGGTGTCGACGATGCCGGCGCCGATGTGGGTCGCGCTGTCGACGATCGACAACAGATCCGGTGCTGCGTCGGCGTAGGCGGCCAGTACCGCCGGGGCGGCAGAAAAATCGCGCCGGAGGGCGTCGAGGTGTGGATTGATCTGTCCCAAAGCGGAATTCAGATCGGACAGACTCTGTCCGAGCATGCCGCCCCGGCCTCTCATCGCGGCGGCGATCGCTCCCAGGGTCTGGTTGAGTTTCTCGGGCTGGATCGTCGAGAGCACCGACACCAACTGTTCGAACAACGTGTTGGCCTCGATCATCACGCGTTCGGCGCCGAGTACCTGGCCGGGGTGCACCGGCGCGGTCGAGGGCGCCTCAGGCGGGACCAGGCGTACCACCTTGGCGCCGAACACCGTCGTGGATGCGATGTCGACGCTCACATCTTCGGGGATTATCGGCTGCCGCGACGGTTCGATCGCAAGGTGCAGTACCGCGGTGCCGTCGTCCCGGTAGTCGATCGAGTCCACCTTGCCGACCTGCACTCCGTGCAGTTGGACCTTGGCGTCGGGGTTCATCACCAGGCCTGCCCGCGGTGAGATCACCGTCAGCGGAACTGATTCGGAGAAACCGTCCCGGAACAGCAGGGCCGAGAGCACCGTCACCGCGGCGACGGCTGCGACGGAGATCAACCCGGCCAGCGGGCGTGCGACTACCGACTTCACGCCGCCACGGTCCCTTCGCTGCCGATGCCTCCGGTCGACCGGACGACAACATGATGGGTCCCTGTTGTCATGTGTCCCCCCTCCCGGATCGGTCGTGGTCGCGGGTGCGAACGGGCGGCGAATCGCCGAGGTGGACTGCGGAGAGAAGCCACGCAGCCACGGAGCGGCCTGCGTATCAGGGAAGCGGGGGCGGTATGCCGGTACCGGCTGTGCTGGGGTGCGTCATCGAATCCTCGAGTCAGCTGCGGGGGATGTGAACCTAACGTTTGCTCCGCGAAAGCTAACAGCTGCGGGTCCGGACGGTCAAGACTGCGAGAACCCATACGCGAAACAAAAGTTAGGTTAGTTTGAGCAGGTGTCTGCAGTGGGCGGGAATTGACGCCGATGTTCACCCTGCGGTTCGACCTGCGCGCACCCGAAGGCGCCGCTGTCATAACGGATCTGTACGCCGCGGCCGTCGACATGTGTGGGTGGGCGGAGAGCCGCGGGGCGGTGGCCGCGGTGCTTTCAGAGCATCACGGCACCGAAGACGGGCACCTCGCCGCCCCGCAACTGCTGGCGTCGGCGATCGCGGCGCGGACAACGCATCTGATGATCATCCTTGCCGCGGTGCCGATCCCGTTGTGGGATCCGGTGCGGCTCGCCGAGGAGATCTGTGCCCTGGATATCATCAGTCGCGGCCGGGTGGTGTGGGCGTTCGGGATCGGTCATCGGAACGAGGAGTACGACCTTTTCGGCGTCGACGCCCGGAATCGCGGTGTACTGGCCGACGAATATCTGACCGTGTTGCGTCCGCTGTTGCGCGGTGAACAGGTGCGACACCGCGGCCGTGAGGTACGGGTGAGCCCGTCGTGTGTCAGCGACGGCGGTCCGATGCTGTTGATCGCCGGCGGCAGCAGGCCCGCGGCGCGTCGCGCCGCCAAACACGGGCTCGGGTTCATCTCCCAGGTCGACTCCCCGCAACTGCGGGAGTACTACCTGTCCCAGTGCGAGGCGCACGGACATCAGCCCGGCCTTCTGCAGTTCCCCGAAACATCTTCGCCCACAACCATCTTCGTTGCCGAAGACGAGGACCGCGGCTGGGACGAACTCGGTCCGTACCTGCTGCACGACGCGGTCACGGCGGCGTCCTACCGGCACGGTGACGATTCAGTCGCCAGCATCTCGCCTGCGCGCACCGTCGACGAACTGCGAGAGGCCGGCGGGCCGTACCGGATTCTCAGCCCGGCCGAAGCCGCCGCGTATGTCGGGGAGGGAAGACCCCTGCCGCTGCATCCGCTGTGCGGCGGCCTTCCCCCGGAGCTGGCCTGGCCGTACCTCGAATGCGCCACGGAAGCGGTGCGTGGCGGCTGACGGCCGGAAGTGCGCGTGGAACGGAGGAACTCATGTCAGAACCCTGCCGACCCCTTCGCGTCGTCGTGTGGTCGACCGGCGGTGTGGGCTCCATCGCGGTGGATGCCATCGCGCGCCGACCCGACCTCGGGTTGGTCGGGGTGTGGGTGCATTCCGCCGAGAAGGAAGGCCAGGACGCCGGCACGCTGTGCGGCCGGGATCCGCTCGGTGTCGTGGCCACCCGTGACGCGGAATCGTTGATCGCGCTGCGGCCCGACTGCGTGGTGTACGCCGCCAGCGGGCCGGACCGCGACGCCGCGGCCGTACCGGACTACGTTCGCCTGCTCGAAGCCGGAATCAACGTCGTCTCAACGAGTTCCACCGCGCTGATCTATCCGCCCGCGTACTTCTCGCCGCAATGGCGGTCTCAACTCGCCGCAGCCGCCGAAACCGGCGGCGCGTCGTTCTACGGCTCGGGCATCTTCCCGGGTTTCGGGTCCGATCAGTTGGCCCTGTCGTTGTCGACGCTGTCGAAGTCGATCACGCAGGTCAAGGTCACCGAGGTCGCGCTCAACGACCACTATCCGGTGGCCGAGGTGATGATGGACGGTATGGGGTTCGCCCGACCGCTGGATTTCGAACCCATGCTCAAGACACCGGGATTCATCGAGATGGCCTGGAAGGCGCCCATCCAGCTCATCGCCGACGCCCTGGGGGTGCAGGTCAGCGAGGTCCGCGGCACGATGGACAGACGCACGACGCCCCGGGATCTCGAAGTGGCGTTCGGGACCGTCCCGGCCGGTACGTGCGGGGCGGTGTCTACCCGCGCGGCCGGGGTCGTCGACGGACGGGAAGCCATAGTCGTCGAACACATCATCAGGATGGCACGCGATGTGGCGCCGGACTGGCCCGCGTCGGACTGCGACGCGACCTACCGGGTGGACATCGACGGTGATCCGGACATCCACTGCGCGATGACTCTCGGTGCGGCCGAAGGGCACGGCGCAGGACGCGCCGCGATGACGGCCTCCGCGATGCGGGTGGTCAACGCTGTCCCGTTCGTGGTCGCCGCACCGCCGGGTCTGCTCAGTTCGCTGGATCTTCCGAACACTCTGCCACACAACGTGTTCAGCTGATGCCGCGCAACGTGGTGTCCACGCCGCGCCAGGATGCTCTCCGGAACCCATGTCAGGCCTATGACCGCACGGGCCGAAATGATCGCTCCACGCGATCACCAGACGGGTCTACCGTCAGGTCTTTCGGACTGCCACGCCCCGTAGCACGGTGTCCCTGGCCAGGATCAATGCCTTCCGCGTCCCGATCTCGCGCAGGATGTTCTCGGGGATCCACTGCTCGCCGATGATGCAGCGGGCCAGCATGTCCGCGGTCGGGCTGTCGACATGGATCTCACCGTTCCTGATTCCCTCGGTGAGTAGGGCTTTCATCTGCCGGATCCGGGTGGTGAACGACCACGCCGGGTTGGCCGAGTCGGGAGGTGACTGGCGCAGCCATGCCAGCTGGATGCGGAACTCGTCGGGGAACTGGTCGAGCGCGTTGACGTTGAGCCAGCTCAACGCGTCCAGCTTCTCCACCGTGGTCGAATCCGTCCGGACGATCTCGGACCACGCGCCACCGACCTTGCGGCCGAACTCCAACATGATCGACATCAGCAGTTCGTCCTTCGAACCGATGATCCGGTAGACGGTCCCGGTGCCCAGCCCCGCGGCGGATGCGATGTCACGAATCGTCGTCATCTCGTATCCGCGGCGCCCGAACTCCGACCGGGCCACTGCACGCAGGTGAGCGGCCTTCAGATCGGCGTCGTCCTCGTCGTCGATCCAGCTCCTGATGATCGACTCGGCGGCCGCGAAGGCGTCCGACCGGTCGAGGTCCGCATCCGAGGGCGCTTCCGTCGCCAGTCCGTGCAACGAGATCCGGCACTTGAGCGCGGCCAGGTCGTCGGACCTGGCCTTGTGCCTGATGACATCGAGGCCGGCGTGCAGCATGCTCTGGCAGAGCCGGTCGGCCAGCGTCGGCAGGTCCACATCGGAGCGGATCGCGCCGCTCCACCGTCCCGCGCGCAGCGCCTGCAACATCGCGGCCTGGATCTTCGCCGGCGGGCGGTTGGACAGTGCGAGCAGCTCGGGGTCATTGCTGGGTCCTTCGTAGAAGGACATCTGCAGCGCCGCGCGATGTTCGACAGCACAGCGCGCGATCGCCTGACCGAGCGAGGTGATCTGGGCCGACACCGGCTCAGGGTCGGGTCCGTCGAGCCGACGCAGGGCGAGTTCGCCGATCCGGTCCAAGTCGTCGTGATAGAGCCGGATCAGCTCGACCAGGATGGCTTCCTTGGATTCGAAGTGGTGGTAGAGGCTGCCCGCGAGAATCCCGGCGGCGTCGGCGATCTGCTGGAGGGAGCTGCGCAGGCCGCTCGTAGCGATCACGGTGTTCGCGGTCTTGAGAATCTCCGCGCGCCGGGTCAGATCGGCGGCGGGCGTCTCCGGGACGGCAGCGAGCTTGGCGCTGCCCGGGCCGGTCCTGCCCGTGCGACGACCGCGTCCGGGTTTCTGCCCTGCGGCCTCGGCGGCCATCGCCCCTCCTTCGTCGGTACCGGCACAGCCGGAAGCCGATGCTACCGGCCGGCGTCCGACCCGGGGCACCGGCATTGACTGCGGTCCAGCCGAACCTTACGGTGGAACAGATATTTGGTCAACGGCGACCGATGGTGTCAGAAGGAGTTGTGGGTGCCCAAGGGCGCTGGTGGTGAACAGTTTTCCGGATTGGTCATGTTGGCGTCCGCACTCGCCAACCGACCGCTGGCCGTGGACGCGGCCGTTCCGGGGAAGCCGCCATGGACCGACGGCGAGACCGTCTCCGTCGACGCGACGGCACCGATGCGCACGCAATACGAAACGGTGGCCGTCCAGGCATCGATGATCGCGGCCGGAAGCCTCGTCCCCGAGGTGGTCGGCGCACTGGTACGGCATCCGCGCCTGGCCAAGCGCTATCTCGCGGTCGAGGGGCACCGGGCGCTGCTGGCCAACACCGCCCTGCTGCCCGCGTCGCTGGCTGCCTCGGCGGATCCGGCTGCCGCGCAACGCAGCGACTCTGCCGAGAAGTCGCTGGCTCTCGCACGTGGACGCGAAAGAGCAGTGGCTGCTCCCGCGAGTTTCGGTGTCATCCAGGCCAAAAGGGTGCTCGCGGCGAGTGCGGCGGCCGCCAAGCAGGCGGATCGGGACGCGGTGGCCCACGTACCTCGCCGGCAGGGCGCGCTCGAAGAACTCGGTGACGAGGTCGACGACACCGATGACCCCGATCTGTTCTCCAGTCCCGTCGGCGGAGGCGGAGCCATCGGCGAACGGTTGAAGAAGCTGCTGTCCTCGGCACGTAAGACCGGCGGCGGAGGCGGTCCACCCGGGGCGGACGCGCCGACACACCGCACCGGCTCCACGACACGGGGGGTGCATGCGGTGTCGTCACTGGCAGCGGTGTCGTCCGAGCAGGTGGTCGACGTCAGGACCGACGGCGTGAGGTATCCGGAGTGGAATGCCGAGCGCGGGTTCTACCGACTCGACTGGTGCACCGTCCGGGAAGTGGACCCGGAGATCAAAGGGCATGCCACCCAACAGATCGAGGACGCCGTCAGCGTGCGTCGCCCGCTGGCACGCCTGGGGATGGGGCTGCACCGCCGTCATCGACAGGCCCAGGGCGACGACATCGACATCGATGCCGCGATCGAGGCGCGTGTCGAGGTGCGTGCCGGCTCGGTGCCCGACGAGGCTGTCTACCTCGACAGCCTGCGCCGGCGGCGTGACCTGTCGGTGCTGCTGCTGCTGGATGTCTCGGGATCGGCGGCGGAACCCGGAACCGTCGGGCGCACGGTGCATCAACAGCAGCGCACCGCGGCCGCCCATCTGATGGTGGCCCTACACGACCTCGGCGATCGCGTGTCGCTGTACGCCTACTACTCGCAGGGACGCTCGGCGGTGAGCATGGTCCCGGTGAAGCGGTTCGACGAGCACCTCGACGCTCGCATCATCAGGCGGCTGAACAGTCTGGAACCCGGTGCGTACTCGCGGCTGGGTGCCGCTATCCGGCACGGCTCGACGGTGCTGGAGGAACGCGGCGGTACGTCCCGGCGGCTGCTCGTCGTGTTGTCCGACGGGCTTGCCTACGACCACGGCTACGAGCGCGCCTACGGGGCGGCGGATGCCCGGCGCGCACTCACCGAGGCGCGGCGGCGGGGGACCGGGTGCGTGTGCCTGACCATCGGTGCGAGTACCGACGTCGATTCGCTACGGCGGGTGTTCGGTAGCACCGCACACGCCACGGTGTCGAACCCCGACCAACTCGCCGGGGTGATCGGACCGATGTTCCGGTCGGCCGTCCGATCCGCGGAAGTCCGTCGGCGGGTGTCCTGATGAAGGCGCGGCATTGACAGATGCAACGGAAGGGTTGTCCATGGCCATCGATTCCGGGTTCGCTCACAAGAACGGCGCCGGGTCACCGTCCGCCGGAGTGCGCCCCTACTACACGCCGGTCGGCAACGAGGAGACGGTGTTCAAGGCGGCCTACCGCCAGGGTCTGTCGATCGTGCTCAAGGGGCCGACCGGTTGCGGGAAGACGAGATTCGTCGAGGCGATGGCCCACGACCTCGGGCGGCCGCTGATCACCGTGGCGTGTCACGACGACCTGACCACGGCCGACCTCGTCGGCCGCTACCTGCTCAAGGGTGACGAGACGGTGTGGGTGGACGGTCCGCTGACGCGCGCCGTGCGTGAGGGCGCGATCTGTTACCTGGATGAAGTGGTCGAAGCCCGGCAGGACACCACCGTGGTGCTGCACCCCCTCGCCGACCACCGGCGCCAGCTGCCGATCGAACGCCTCGGCGTCACACTGTGCGCCGCGCCGGGCTTCGGCCTCGTGGTGTCGTACAACCCGGGCTATCAGAGCGTCCTCAAAGACCTCAAAGACTCGACGAGGCAACGCATGGTGGCCATCGAGTTCGGCTTCCCCGCACCGGAAGTCGAGGAGGGCATCGTCGTCCACGAGGCAGGGGTGGACCGGCGCACCGCTGCCGAGCTGGTGCGCTTCGGGCAGGCGATCCGGCGCCTGGAAACCGGGGGTCTGCGCGAAGTCGCCTCCACACGTGTGCTGATCGCTACGGGCCGTCTGATCGCAGAAGGTCTGCCCGTGGCCGAGGCGGCCAGGGTCGCGGTCGCGGGCCCGCTCACCGATGACGTTGCGGTCAGCCGCGGTCTGCACGAGTTGATCGACGTCTATCTCGGTGAACCGGCAACGGGTGATTGACGCTGTGTTCAGCCCCCGTTACTGTCTGAACAAATATTAGGTTTGCCACGGCGTACCCGCGGCCGGCGCCCGCCCTGGAGGTCAGATGTCCTACGAGAGCACCGCAGAGCCCATCAAGGTCGGCTACCTGATGGACTTCACCCTGCCGCCGGGATTCCCGGAGGAACTGCGGGCCTCGTTCACCCAGACCTTCGACCTCGTCTTTGAGGAGGCGGTGGAACAGGGGCTGATGGACAGGCCGGTGCAGATGATCTACCGCGAGGTCGAGGGCCTGCCGAAAGGCTCGGTCAAGGCGGTGATCGACGCGTACGGGGAACTGGTCGACGAGGGCGCACTGGTGGTGTTCGGACCGAACATCACCGACAACTGTGTGCCACTGCGGGAGGCGATCGAGGAACGCTTCAAGGTGCCGGCGATCAGCGTCACCGGCACCGACGACTGGCTTGGGGAGTGGACCTTCGCCTTCCCGCAGGGCTCGATGACCGACGAACCCATCTTCCTGATCGACCTGGTCGCCAAACGCGGCCTCAGAGAGATCGGTGTGCTGGTCGAGCAGAACCTGATCGGCGAGAGCTACCTGAAGAACCTGCGAAGCGCCGCGTCCCGCAAGGGGATTCGTATCGTGGCGGAAGCCGCGATCGCGCAGACCGCCCAGGACATCAACGAGGCGGTGCGCACATTGCACGACGCGAAGTCCGAGGCGATCGTCCACCTGGGGTTCGGTTTCGGGATCGTCTTCATCAACCCGGCGCTGGAAGCGGTCGACTGGGATCCGCCACGCTTCACCACCACCGCATTCCAGAACGCGTGGGTCAACCCGATCATGTGGAATGCGTTCCTGGGGTGGGTCGGGGTCGATCAGTACGACGAGGGCAACAAGATCGGACAGGCCTGGCTGGACCGCTACGCCGAGCGATACGACGGCAGCCGGCCGGAGTACTGCGTGTCGGTCGTCAACCACGACGTCGCCGCCACGCTGGTGCGGGCGTTCACCGACGCGCATCCACTGAGCCCCCGAGGCGTCAAGGAGGCACTGGAACGCGTGAAGATGATGCCCGCCGCCTCGGGCGCGCCCGGCACCCGGGTGTCGTTCGGCAAATGGACGCGCCGCGCGTGGATGGGCGCGGGGTACCTGGTGGCCCGCACCCTCGACGCCGACGGCGTCAACTCCCACCTGGTCGACCGCTTCGGAGAGGAAGCCTCATGACCACGGAGGAATCGGCACCGTCCGCCACGGTTCCGGTCTCCGGCGCCATCACCCCGAAGCGGAAGGGCCCCAATTGGGGACGGTGGGTCTCGGCATTCGCGTTGTTGGCGTTCTTCAGCTTGTTCATCGCGTTCGCGCGCACCGAAGTCCACCCCCGGGTGGCCAACCCGAACGTCACCGGTAGGCCCCGCCCGGTCGAGTTCCTGTTCGGCTGGGACGGCTGGCTGTGGGTGCACCAGATCGGCACCGTGGTGCTGCTGGTGGTGCTGGTGGTGATCTTCGTGCGGGGCTGGCGCCGGGACCCGGGCAGCCCGATCATGCTGATGTTCCTGTGCACCACCCTGATCGTGTGGCAGGACCCGATCATGAACTGGGCTCCGTTCGCGGTCTACAACCCGGAACTCATCCACTGGCCGGAGAACTGGCCGCTGATCATGCTGTCGCCGACGGTCGAACCGTTCATCGTGTTCGGCTATGTGGCGTTCTACTTCGCGCCGTTCTTCCCGGCGATCTGGTTGCTGCGCAAGCTGCAGGCCAGGCACGGACCTACCGCGTTCGTCTCGCGGCACCCGTTGATCAGCCTCGGCTCGATCACGCTGGTGATCGGCTTCGTCTTCGACGCCATTCTGGAAGTGAGCCTGGTCCGCACCGGCTTGTACATCTACTCGCAGGTGATCCCGTTCGGATCGCTGTTCCCGGGCACAACGTTCCAGTTCCCGCTGATCTGGGAGTCGTTGGCGGTGACCTTCGTGATGGTTCCCGCGGCGGTCCTGTGCTATCGCGACGACACCGGAAAGTCCGTGGCCGAGAAGCTCGCCGCGCGGGCCAGGTTGTTCCCACGCAAGCCCGTGCTGGGCACGTTCCTGGTGATGTTCTTCATCATCAATGTCGCCTACTTCGCCTACGGCTCGTGGTTCGCCGTGATCAAGGCCAGCGGACTCGCGACCGCGGTGGCTTGCCCGTGGCCGTACCCGGAGGCGAAAGTGTATGACCCGCAAGGGTATTACGAACAGGAAGGCGCCGAGGGGCCGTTCTCGGTCGGTAAGTGGGCGACCTGGCAGAGTGGGCTCCCGAACGGACGACCCGATGTCGAACCGCCGCCGCCCGGTGAGGGCGACTGTGCGTCCGGGAACGCCGATGGCTGAGCCGCGCAGTGTCGTCATCACAGGTGCGTCGCGGGGATTGGGCTTCGCGTCGGCGGTGCGGCTCTACAACGAGGGTTGGCGCGTGGTCGCGGCGATGCGGGCACCGGACCGCGGAATGCCGCTGTTGCGCGCCGCGACGGGCGCACCGGAGTCCGGTGACCGGTTGATCGGCGTCACCCTCGATCTGCTCGACCACGCGTCCATCGCCGCGGCGGCCAAGGAGATCGAAGAGGTGGTCGGCGCACCGTACGCGCTGGTGCACAACGCCGGCATCTCGGCCGCCGGCATGGTCGAGGAAGCCGACATCGCGTTGTGGCAGGACATGTTCGGCACGCATGTGCTGGGCCCGGTCGCGCTGACGAAGGCGTTGTTGCCGTCGATGCGGGCGGCCGGGGAGGGCCGCATCGTGCTGATCTCCAGCGCGGGGGGAGTGCGTGGGCAGCCCGGCATCGCAGCGTATTCGGCGGCCAAAGGGGCGCTGGAGCGGTGGGGCGAGTCGATGGCCGGCGAGATCGCGCCCTTCGGACTGGGTGTGACGGTGCTGGTCACCGGCACGTTTGACACCGACATCATCACCGATGCGGGCACCGTCGACGACCGGGTGCTCGACGGCCCCTATGCCCGGGTGCACGACACCATGGACACCCGGGGGCGGTACGCGATGAGCTTCGCCCGTCCACCGGAGAAGTTCAGCGACGGTCTGCTGGAGGCGCTGGCGGATCGGGCGGCGTTCCGTCGCCGGGGCGTCGGCGCTGAGGCGTCGATGTTGTTGGTGATGAACAGGATCCTGCCTGCGGCGGGGATGCACCATATGTCCCGGCTCGTGCTCGGCATACCGAGACAGGGTGCGATGCGTGGCGGTGCGGTCCCGCTCACCGCCGCCCAGCGCGGGATGGTGCTGGCAGCCAAGGTGCTGCCACAGCCGGTTCTGCAACGCCTCGCCGCGGTGGCGATGCGTCGCCGGGTGGCCCGACAGGCCCGCGAGCAGAAGGACGGGACGAATGGCTGAGGTCCGGACCGTGACCCACGAGCCCAGGATGCTCGTCGACGGAAAGCTCGTCGACGGTGAAGCCGGCACGTTGCGCAACACCAACCCGGCCACCGAGGAAGTGCTCGGGGAGGTCGCCGACGCGTCGAAGGCGGATATGCGCCGCGCCATCGACGCGGCCCGTCGCGCGTTCGACGAGACCGACTGGGCCACCAACCGACAACTGCGCAAGCGCTGCCTGGAACAGCTGCACGACGCCATCGACGGTGAGCGAGAAGAGTTGCGGGAGGAGCTCATCCGGGAGGTCGGTGCGCCCAGGGCCGTGACGCACGGTCCACAGCTGGACGCCCCCCTCGCCGACGGGCTCAGGTACCCCGCCCGCCTGATCGAGACGTTCCCGTGGGAAACCGATCTCGGCGACACGGTGGTGTCGGTGACCGGTGTCAACACCACCCGCAAGGTGTGGCACGAACCGGTCGGCGTGGTCGGTGCGATCGTTCCGTGGAACTTCCCGTTCGAGGTCAGCATCAACAAACTCGGACAGGCACTGGCGGCGGGGAACACCGTCGTGCTCAAGCCCGCACCCGACACCCCGTTCAACGCCACCCGGCTGGGACGGCTGATCGCCGAGAAGACCGACATCCCGCCCGGGGTGGTGAATGTGGTGACCGCATCCGATCACCTCGTCGGCGAAGAGCTGACGATCTCGCCGAAGGTGGACATGATCTCGTTCACCGGGTCCACCGGGGTCGGCAAGCGGATCATGGAGAAGGGCGCCGCGACGATGAAGCGGCTGTTCCTCGAGCTGGGCGGCAAGTCGGCGACGATCGTGCTGGACGATGCCGACCTCGACACCGCGTGCCTGATCGGCATCGGGCCGCTGATGCACGCCGGCCAGGGCTGCGCGGCGCCGACCCGGATGTTGCTGCCCCGCTCCCGGTATGACGAGGGCGTCGAGATCCTGCAAGGCATCTACCAGAACATCGCCGCAGGGGATCCGCAGGATCCGGGCACGCTGTGCGGTCCGGTGATCTCGGCCCGGCAGCAGGCACGCATCCTGGGTTATATCCGCAAGGGCGTCGACGAGGGAGCGACGCTGCTGGTCGGCAGCACTGAGGCACCGGCACGGTTCGACAAGGGATTCTGGGTCGATCCAACGCTTTTCACCGACGTGGACAACAAGATGACGATCGCTCAGGAGGAGATCTTCGGGCCGGTGCTGGCCGTCATCCCGTACGAGGACGAGGACGACGCCGTCCGCATCGCCAACGACAGCGCCTACGGGCTTGCCGGCAACGTGATGTCCGCATCATTGGACCGTTCGCTGGCCGTGGCGCGGCGCCTGCGTGCGGGCTTCATCGGATTGAACGGCACCACGGGCTACGGCGCCGACACACCGTTCGGCGGCTACAAGGAGAGCGGTGTCGGCCGTCAGAACGGCGTGGTCGGCTTCAGTCAGTACACCGAGGTGAAATCGGTGGCCTACCCGGCTCAGAACGTCTGAAGGAGAGCAGTGGAACAGCTTTTCGACGACCTGGAGGATTTCGGGTCTTTCGACGACGCGATCTCCGGTGACGTGCGAGACCCGTACACCGAGCTGGCGAGGCTGCGCCGGGAGGAGCCCGTGCAGCGGCTGGAGACCTCCGGTGCGCTTCCCCACGAGGAATCGCTGCCGATGTTCATCGTCTACCGGCACGAGGAAGTCCAGCAGATGCTGCGCGACAACGAGACGTTCTCGTCGTCGAGCGTCATCGCGGCGTTCGGCCCGGTGCTCGGCGAGCGCGTGATGCTCGGCATGGACGAGCCCGTCCACGGCCGCCTGCGGGCGCTGGTGCAGAAGGCGTTCACCCAGAAGGCGTTGGCGCGCTGGGAGAACGAACTCGTCGGGCGGGTCGCCAACAGCTTGATCGACGACTTCGCCGCCAACGGCAGAGCGGATCTGGTCAAGGAGTTCACCTTCGACTATCCGAGCCGGGTCATCGCAGGCCTGCTCGGTCTGCCCGAAGAGGATTACCCACAGTTCCAGCGGTGGTCGATCTCGCTGCTGAGCTGGCTGATGAACCCCGAGCGCGGGCTCGCCGCGTCGGCGGCACTGTGCGACTACTTCGCGCCGATACTGCAGGCCCGCCGGACCGAACCCCGCGACGATCTGATCAGCGCACTGGCCGCCGCCGAGATCGACGGCAACAGGCTCGAGGACGAGGAGATCTTCTCGTTTCTGCGGCTGTTGCTTCCCGCCGGCGTCGAGACGACCTACCGCTCGCTGGGCAGCCTGCTGTTCGCGCTGCTGTCGGATCCGACGCAGCTGGAGGCGGTCAAGGCCGACCGGTCGCTGCTGCCGCAGGCGATCGAGGAGGCGGTGCGCTGGGAGTCACCGCTGCTGACGATCACCCGGGTGGCCACCCGCGACACCGTGCTCGGCGGGGTGCCGATTCCGGCAGGGGCGACGGTGATGCCGATGCTGGGCGCGGCGAACCGGCAGGAGGACCGCTATCCAAACCCGGACCGCTTCGACATCTTCCGGCAACCGAAGGCGAATCTCGGCTGGGGACACGGTGTGCACGTCTGTCTGGGCATGCATCTGGCACGGCTGGAAATGCGCACGGCGGTCAACCTGCTGTTCGACCGGCTGCCGAATCTGCGGCTCGACCCGGACGGCGACGACCCGCACATCCGTGGGCAGGTGTTCCGGTCGCCGACATCGTTACCCGTTCTGTTCGATCCACCCGGGAGTCTCGGATGACCGACTCGTGCGACTACGACACCGTCGACTATTTCACCGACGAGTCCCTGGTCCCGGACCCGTATCCGTACTTCGACCACCTGCGTTCCAAATGTCCTGTGGCCAAGGCGACTCCGTTCGGGGTGCTGGCTGTCACGGGCTACGACGAAGCCCTGTCGGTGTACAAGAACCCCGCGTTCTCGTCGTGCAACTCGGTGGCCGGACCGTTCTCGGGCATGCCGTTCGGGCCGGGGGACAGCGACGATGTCTCCGATCTGATCGAGGAACATCGGGGCGCGGTTCCGATGGCCGAACACATCACCTCCCAGGATCCGCCGCTGCATACCCGCACCCGCGGCCTGCTGAGCCGGTTGATCACGCCGAAGCGCCTCAAGGAGAACGAGGACTTCATGTGGCGGCTGGCCGACCAGCAGCTCGACACGTTCATCGAATGCGGCAGTGCCGAATTCCTCGCCGACTACGCCAAGCCGTTCTCGCTGCTGGTGATCGCCGACCTGCTCGGGGTACCGGCCGAGGACCACGAGCAGTTCAAGGCGGCGTTCGCGCTGGAGACCGTCGGGGAACTCGGCAAGGAGGCGCCGACCACCCACAACCCGTTGCAGTGGCTCAACGACAAGTTCCACGCCTACATCGAGGACCGCAGGCGGTCGCCACGCGAGGACGTGCTGACCGAGCTGGCGCTGGCCAAGCACGAGGACGGCTCGACCCCGGACATCGACGACGTGATGAACCTGTCGACGTTCCTGTTCGCCGCCGGCACCGAGACCACCACCAAGCTGGTCAGTTCCGCGGTGCGGTTCATCGCCGACAATCCGGGCTTCGAGGCGATGCTGCGCCGGGACCGCAGCAGGATTCCGGCTTTCCTGGAGGAGACCCTTCGATTGGAAAGCCCGGTCAAATCGCACTTCCGGATGGCGCGGACCACGACCACCATCGGCGACGTCGAGGTGCCCGCCGGTACCACCGTCATGGTGCTTCCCGGAGCGTGCAACCGCGATGCGCGAAAGTTCGAGAACCCCAATGAGTTCCATCCCGACCGGGCCAACGTACGGGAACAGATCGCGTTCATCCGCGGGGCGCACTCGTGCCCCGGTGCACCGCTGGCCCGCGCCGAGGGGCGCATCTCGTTGGAACGGATCCTCGACCGGATGACCGACCTCGCGATCTCCGAGCAGCACCACGGGCCCGCCGGCGCGCGCCGCTACGACTACGAACCCACGTTCATCATGCGTGGGCTGTCCGAACTGCACGTCACGTTCACCCCTGCCGGGTGAGAAGGAGCCACGAATGGCCGGAAAGCTCGAGGGCAAAGTCGCGTTCATCACCGGTGCCGCGCGCGGTCAGGGTCGCGCGCACGCGATCGCGATGGCGCGGGAAGGTGCCGACATCATCGCCGTCGACATCTGCCGCGACATCCCTTCCAACCCTTACCCGTTGGCCACACCTGACGATCTCGCCGAGACCGAGCGGTCCGTCAAGGAGATCGGCCGACGGGTGGTGGCGCGGATCGCCGACGTGCGGGAGCGCCATGAACTCCGCGAGGCGGTGGAGGCGGGCCTGGCCGACCTCGGCAGGATCGACATCGTCGTCGCCAATGCCGGCATCCTGCCGATGGCGATGGGCAACCCTGATCCGATGGGATTCGTCGACGCCTCCGACGTCGACCTGCTCGGCGTGATGAACACCTTCGCCGTCACGATCCCGCACCTGCCCGACGGGGCGTCGATCATCGTCACGGGATCGACCGCCGGCATGATCCGGGGGACCACCACCAGCCCGGACATGGGTCCGGGCGGTGCCGGCTACGGGTGGAGCAAGCGGGTGGTGATCGAGTACGTCGAGGAGATGAGCCTGCACCTGGCGCCCAGGATGATCCGCGTCAACGCCATTCACCCGACCAACTGCAACACCCATCTGCTGCAGAACGAGGGCATGTACGGGGTGTTCCGGCCCGACCTCAAGATGGAGGGCAAGACGCCGACCCGCGAGGACGCCGAACCGCTGTTCAGTCTGTTCCAGGCGATGCCGATCCCGTACATCGAACCCGAGGACATGGCCAAGCTCGGGGTGTTCCTGGCCAGCGACGACAGCCGCTACATCACCGGACAGCAGATCCGGGTCGACGCGGGCTCGCTGCTCAAGTGGCCCAACGGTCCCGGGGGATAGCAGTTCTAGTCGGTGCGGTGCAGGAAGCCGTGCAGGATCGCCTGCACGAGTTCGTCGACGATCGCTTCCCGCGGAGGCGGCGTGCTGCCGAAGAAGGTCGACCGCAGCGCCACCATGCCGACGATCATCGCCACGGTCGAGTGTGCGGGCAGGTCGGGCTGGCGGGAACGCTTGCCGCGCAACTGCATCCCCTCGGCACTGATCTCGCCGAGCACGTTGAGGGCTCGCCGGATGTCGGCGATGCCTGCCGCCTCGATGTCCTCCTCGCTGAGCCCGTCGGCGGCGACCAACGTGAGCAGCAGACCCTGGTGTTCGACGAGCACGTCGTAGAGCCGCCCGACGAACTCGCGGGAGAGTTCGTCCTCGTCGGTCTCCTCGGGGACGACGGATCGCCAGGTGTCGCGGAACTCGTCGACGAACGTGGTGAACGGCAGGACCAGGGCTTCACGGAACAGGCCGGCCTTGGCGCCGAAATGCCGGAACAGCAGGTATTCGCTGACACCGGCCGCCTCGGCGATCTCCCGCGTGGTGGTGGCTCGATAGTCCTTGCGGGCGAACAGATCCTGTGCCGCATCGAGTAGCAGACGGCGCGCCTCACCGCGGGGGCGACGGGTGGGCCGCGCCTCGTCGGCGCTTTTTCCGGGGGACGAACGTGGCTGGGGCACTGGGCTTCACCATAGTCGGGTCTTGACCGGCCACGTTGTAATAGTGTCCACTATTAAAGTTGTCCGCGACGGAGAGGAGCGGGTGTGGGAGCGCTCATCATGGTCGGCACGCTGCTCGGGCTGGCCGCGCTGATCTTCGGATTGGTGCTGTACTTCGACCCGGCGGCGCGGCGATGAGCGCTTGCGCGAAGAGCGCGGGGTGGGACCGCTGATGGACCCGGGAATGCCCACGGCGCTGGTGGTCGGCCAGGCCTTCGCCTACATCGGCGGCATCGCGTTCCTGGCGTTCGGGGTCTACCTCAGTATCCGCCGCGGCCGCCTGCATCCGCTTCTGCTGGTGTCGATCTCGGCGATCTCGTTCTCGTGGATCGAAGCGCCGTACGACTGGGCCGTCTACGCCCAGTTCCCGCCCGAACTGCCGCGGATGCCGTCGTGGTGGCCGCTGAACATGACCTGGGGCGGCGGACTGCCCTCGGCCGTCCCGGTCGGCTACATCGCCTACTTCGTGTTGCCCGCGGTCATCGGTGCGGCACTGGGGCGCAGGGTGGTCGCTCGCTTCGGCTGGCGCCGTCCGCAGACGCTGCTGGTGGTCGGCTTCCTGGTGGGCTTCTTCTGGGCGCTGGTGTTCAACGGGTTCTTCGGTCCCCGGTTCGGTGTCTTCTACTACGGCTACGTCATCGACGGGCTGGCGCTGTTCCAGGGCAGCAGGTACCAGTATCCGGTGTACGACGCGGCCGCGATGGGCTTGCAGATGATGGTGTTGACCTATCTGCTCGGCCGCACCGACGAACAGGGCCGCAACGTCATCGAAGCGTGGTCGGACAGACGTTCCTCGACCAAGGTCGGCTCGGCACTGTTGTCCGTCGCCGCGGTGGTGGTCGTCGGCCACGTCATGTACGGCGCGGTGTTCGCACCGCACCTGGTGACCAAACTCGGGGGATACGTGACCGAGGGGCCGAGCGAGCAACTCTTCCCGCACATCGAGAACCAGCCGAGGTAGGGGTGCGCACCATGGCGACGAATCACACGGCCGAGCTGTACTACGACCCGTTCGACCACGCCATCGACGACGATCCCTATCCGGTGTGGCGGCGAATGCGCGAGGAAGCGCCGCTGTACCACAACCAGACCTACAACTTCTACGCGTTGAGCCGTCACGACGATGTGGTCAAGGCCCTCCCGGACTGGGAGACCTACCGGTCCGGTAAGGGCACCACCGCCGACATCCTGTTCAACAACATCGAGGTGCCGCCGGGGATCCTGCTGTTCGAGGACCCCCCGCTGCACGATCTGCACCGCCGGCTGCTGTCGCGGGTCTTCACGCCGCGCCGGATGCTCGCCGTGGAGGATCTGGTGCGCGGATTCTGTTCTCGCGCGCTGGATCCCCTTATCGACACCGACGGGTTCGACTTCGTCGCCGATCTCGGGGCGATCATGCCGATGCGCACCATCGGCTACCTGCTCGGCATACCGGAGGAGGGGCAGGAGCAGATCCGGCGGCGCACCGACGAGAACATCACACTCGGCGACGACGTCGGTGACGTCAGCGCCACGGTGTTCGCCGAGTCGCTGGCCCTGTTCGCCGAGTACATCGAATGGCGGGCGACGCACCCGTCCGACGACCTGATGACCGAACTGCTCAACGCCGAGATCGAGGAGCCCGACGGCACCCGCCGACCGCTGGAGCGCACCGAGGTGCTCGCCTACACCGCGATGATCGCCGGCGCCGGGGGTGAGACCACCGCGCGGCTCATCGGATTCATGGGGGAGTTGCTCGGTACGCATCCCGACCAACGCCGTGAACTGGTCGCCGACCCGTCGCTGATCCCGTCGGCGGTCGAGGAGACCCTGCGATTCGAGCCGCCGTCCCCGGTGCAGGCCCGGTATGTGGCCCGCGATGTCGAGTGGTACGGACACACCGTCGCCGAGGGCTCGTTCATGTTGTTGCTCAACGGTTCGGCGAACCGCGACGACACGCGCTACCAGGATCCCGACCGCTTCGACATCCACCGCAAGGGCGGTCACCTCAGTTTCGGTCAGGGCCTGCACTTCTGCCTCGGCTCGGCGCTGGCCCGGCTGGAGGCCCGGGTGGCCTTCGAGGAGGTTTTGAAGCGGTGGACCGACTGGGAGGTCGACTACGCCAACGCGAGCCGGGCCCGGACGTCGAGTGTGCGGGGCTGGGCCCGGATGCCGGTGCGCACCGGGTGAACAGCCGCCGGGGGTTGCCCCGGCTGCCACACTGGAGGGCGTGCGCTCCACACCGCAGTGCTGGCTGACCGACATGGACGGTGTGCTCGTCCGCGAGGAACACGCGCTCCCGGGCGCCGCAGAGTTCCTTCAGCGTCTCATCGACCGCGAGCGACCTTTCCTGGTGCTCACCAACAACTCGATCTTCACCCCGCGCGATCTGGCCGCCCGGCTGGCCCGTTCCGGGCTGGCCGTCCCGGAGGCCGCCATCTGGACCTCCGCACTGGCCACCGCGGCGTTCCTGGCCGACCAGTTGCCGGGCGGCTCTGCCTACGTGATCGGAGAGGCGGGCCTGACCACGGCGCTGCACGAGGCCGGTTACACGCTGACCGACACCGCGCCGGACTTCGTGGTGCTCGGCGAGACCCGCACCTACTCGTTCGAGGCCATCACCAAGGCCGTGCGGCTCATCCTGGGTGGTGCCCGGTTCATCGCGACCAACCCCGACGTCACCGGTCCGTCGGCGGAGGGCCCGTTGCCGGCGACCGGATCGGTGGCCGCGATGATCACCAGAGCCACGGGGCGGGAGCCGTACTTCGTCGGCAAGCCCAACCCGATGATGTTCCGCAGCGCGCTGAACCGCATCGAGGCGCACTCGGAGAGCACCGTGATGGTCGGGGACCGGATGGACACCGACGTCGTGGCGGGTATCGAGGCGGGTCTGGAGACGATCCTGGTACTGACCGGGTCGACCACGATCGAGGACGTCGAGCGGTACCCGTTCCGGCCCAGCCGGGTGCTGCCGTCCATCGCCGAGGCGATCGAACTGGTGTGAACCGGCGCTTGCTAACTTGAGCGGATGACCGAAACAGCCCCTGATCCGGCGCGGCCGCTGGCAGGAGTGCGGATCGTGGAGATCTCGAGCTTCGTCGCGGTCCCGTTGGCGGGCATGACATTGGCGCAGCTGGGCGCGGAGGTCGTGCGTGTCGATCCGGTCGGCGGGGCCGCGGATTACCGCCGCTGGCCGCTCACCGAGTCCGGCGACAGCATCTACTGGGCCGGGCTCAACAAGGGCAAGCGGTCGCTGGCGGTCGACATGCGCTCGGACGGCGGGCAGGAACTCGTCACCCGGCTGATCGGCGAGAGCGGCGTGTTCATCAGCAACGTCGCTGGCCGCCAATGGCATTCGTACCAGACGCTAAGCCGGGTGCGGCCGGACCTTATCCACGTCGAGGTGTCCGGACGCCACGACGGCGGCACCGGCGTCGACTACACGGTCAACGCCGCCATCGGGTTTCCGTTGGTGACCGGCCCCGCCGACCTGACCACGCCGGTCAACCACGTGCTGCCCGCATGGGACGTCTCGTGCGGCCTGTACGCGGCGCTGTCGGTGGTCACCGCACTGCGTCACCGCGACGCCACCGGAGCCGGCCAGCAGATCAGCATCCCGCTGGAGAACGTGGCGCTGGCGACGGCGGGCAACCTCAGCCTGCTCACCGAGGCGATGGTCAACGGCACCTCCCGCCAACGCATCGGCAACGCGGTGTACGGCACCTACGGGCAGAACTTCACCAGCAGCGACGGGGTCTCGTACATGGTCGTCGCGCTGACCGGCCGCCACTTCCGGGACCTGACCTCTCTGACCGGCACCGCCGAAGCCGTTGCGGCGCTGGAAAACTCACTCGGTGCGGATTTCTCCGACGAGGGTGAACGGTACCGGCACCGGGATGCGCTGAGCGCGTTGTTCGCCGAATGGTTCAACACCCACACCGGAGCCGAGATCGCGGCGGCGCTCTCGGCGACCTCGGTGCTGTGGGAGCGCTACCAGACCTTCGCCGAGACCGCCGCCGACCCACGGGTGACCGACAACCCGCTGTTCACCGAGCTCGACCAGCCCCGGGTGGGCCGTTACCTCGCGGCGGGACTGCCGGTGTCGATCGACGGTGCGTACCCGTCCGCCGTGCCCGCTCCGGCGCTCGGCGACGACACGGCCGGGGTACTGGGGGATTGGTTGTCCCTGGACCGCGGTCAGATCGACGATCTGTACGGGTCGGGCACGGTCGCGTGAGCACGCTGGGCGACCTGCTCGACGTCACCGGGACCGGGCCGCAGCACTGGCGGGGCCGGGCCGGCGGACCGGCGGGGAAGCGGGCCTACGGTGGACAACTGGTGGCCCAGAGTCTGGCCGCCGCCGCCCGCACCGTCGATCGCGCCAAGGCGCCGACCGCGATGCATCTGCAGTTCCTGCGCGGCGGCGAAGCCGGTGAACCCGTCGACTACCGGGTACAGCTCGATGCGGCCCGAGCCGAAGTCGCTGCTGACGACGATCTCGACGATCACCGCATCCGGGGTGGACGGGTCCTCCGACGGGCTGATGCGCAGCCAGGTGTCCTTGACGTCGGCGCG
>NZ_LMVQ01000114.1 GCF_001545925.1 Mycobacterium sp. NAZ190054
CCCCCTTTCCCTCCACGCCGCCCTGCCGAGCTCCGCGTCGGCCTACGCGGTCGACGTGAAGAACGTCGTCGTGGTGGCCGCGGCAGGCAACGTCGGCGGCGCCGCGGTCGGCGGCGCTTCGGGCCGGCGCAGCACCACGATGACGATCGCCACGATCAGCACCACGACGAGGCCCACCGCGCCGGCGGCGAACAGCGCCAGGAGGCGGTGGCGTTTCCGCCGGTTGGTCGACCGATTGGTCTTGGCCATGCGTCAGGTGCTCCTGTGGTCCATGAGGGGCGCGGGGTCGGTCGTGCTCAGCAGAGTCGCTCGGTCGCGATCCGAATGTAGTCGGCGGTGGCGGAGGCGACGTCGTTCGCCGACGGCACCTGCCCGGGCGAACCGCCGTCACCGTCGGAATCACCGACGTCGTTGCGTACCAGCGGGGCCACGAAGTCCCAGACCGCCTGCTCGTTCTGCCGGGCGGCGCGCGCCTGGCACACATACGAGCCGATGTTCAGGGCCGACAGATCGCTGGACGGCGTCACTCCGGCGCCGTGCAGCGCGTCCAGATAGTCCCGCTGGCGCGGGGTGACGACGAGCGCGTTGGAATCCCTCGCCGGGTTCCCGGGGCCGGGCAGCGCGGCGGTCGACCGGCCGTGCGGCGGCGCGGTCTCGACCTCCGAGCCCATGCCGGCGAGCATGTCGCCGTCCAGCGCGCATCCGGTCAGCCAGGCGGCCGGGAACGCGACGAGCGCGGACAGCCCTGCCACCCCGATCGCGCGTGAGCCGTGTTGCACGACTCCAAGGTACCGGGCGCTCCCCCGACTTCCGGTCAGCGAACCGTCGCGACGAGTTCGCCGGTCATCGCCGCGAGCTGCGCACTCCACGAACCCCAGTCGTGATTGCCCGAGGTCGGGAAGTCGAAGTGGCCGTTGCCGCCGCCGGTCGCCCGGTAGTGCTGGTAGAAGGTGCGGTTGCTGCCTTGGGCCTGGTCACAGTAGCCGATCATGGCGGGCACATCGGTGCAGGTCGTCGCCGCCGGGCTGTAGACCCACAGCCGGGTGTTGTTGTTCACCAGCAGCTGCACGTGGACGTCGGGGTCGTGCCACTTCCAGCGCCCCAGCTGTGGCAAGCCCCACATGTTGCGGGTGTCCACGCCGCCGAACCGGGCCAGCCCGGCGGTGATCGCGCCGTTCATCGCGGTCGCGGAGGGCGTGAGGAACCCCGACAGCGATCCGGCGAAGCGGTAGCGGTCGGGGTGGAACGCGGCCATGGTCAGCGCACCGGTGCCGCCCTGGGCGGCGCCGACGATCGCGTGCCCGTTGGGTGCCAGCCCCTTGTTCGCGGCCAGCCAGTTGGGCAACTCGTCGGCGAGGAAGGTCTCCCACTGCTTGCTGCCGTCCTGTTCCCAGTTGGTGTACATGCTCCACGCCCCGCCGGCCGGCGCCGCGACCGAGAGCCCAAGGCCGGACAGCGTGTTCATGGCGTTGCCCGCGGTCACCCAGTTGCTGACGTCGGGAGCGGCGTTGAACGCGTCGAGCAGCACCACCGCGTGCGGCCCGCCACCCTGGAACGCGACCGGGATCGACCGGCCCATCGCCGCCGACGGCACCATGAGCATCTCGACGCCCTGAGCGTTGGCGGGCGCGGTCACGCCCCCGAAGATCGCCGCCACGGCCAGTACCGCCGCTGCAATCGCTCGACACATCGCGTGCATTCGCCACCTCGTCTTCTGCGCACGGGTTTCCGGGCCTGCTTTCCGCAGTAGTGAACCACATCACCACCGGTGGCCGGAGGGCAAAACGATCGACGGCGGTGACCCCGCGAGAGGATCACCGCCGTCGGATATGTCGTTGTCTAGCCGCCCGAAACCGGCGTCACGACCGGCTCGGCCGGGGCCGACGGCTGCGGCACCGCGCCGAGCACCCGCTGGATGTCGGGCTTCATCTGCTGCAGCTGCTGACCCCAGTACGCCCACTGGTGGGTGCCGTTGGACGGGAAGTTGAACACGCCGTTCTTACCGCCCGCGGCGATGTACTCCTCCTGGAACGTCTTGTTGGTGCGCAACGTGAAGCCCTCGAGGAACTTCGCGTTGAACAGGTTGCCCGACGTCATGCCCGAATCGAGCTCGGCCGGCTTTCCGTTGCCGCAGAAGATCCAGACGCGGGTGTTGTTGGCGACCAGCGTCGAGATGTTGACCATCGGGTCGTTGCGCTTCCACGCACTGTTGGGGTCTTCGGTCTTACCCCACATGTCGTCGGCCTTGAAACCGCCTGCGTCACCCATCGAGATGTTGACCAGCATCGGCCACCAGCCCTCGGACAGGTTCAGGAAGCCCGACAACGAGCCCGCGTACTGGAACTGCTGCGGGTGGTGGATCGCCAGTGTCAGCGCGGCCGAACCGGCCATCGACAGCCCCACGGCGGCGTTGCGGTTCGGGTTCACGCCCTTGTTCGCGGCGAGGTAGGCAGGCAGTTCCTGGGTGAGGAAGGTCTCCCACTTGTAGGTGCTGCAGCCCGCCTTGCCGCAGGCCGGCTTGTACCAGTCGCTGTAGAAGCTGGACTGGCCGCCGACGGGCATGATCACGGCGAGACCGGAGTCGAGGTACCACTCGAACGCCGCGGTGTTGATGTCCCAGCCGTTGAAGTCCTCCTGGGCGCGCAGACCGTCGAGCAGGTACACGCCGGGGGCGTTCGGGCCACCGCTCTGGAACTGGACTTTGATGTCGCGACCCATCCCGGCCGACGGCACCATCAGGTACTCCACCGGCAGACCCGGACGCGAGAACGCGCCGGCGGTGGCCGAACCACCCACCGCGCTGATCAGGCCGGGCAGCACGATCGCCGCGAGCGCGGCCACCGTCAGCCGGCGGCCTACCCTACGTATCACTCTGGGCAGCGCCCCAACGAGCTTCATGCTTGTGTTCTTCCCATCTGTCGTAAGCAGCAACAGGCCGCCCGTCCAGAACGGACGGTCCCCTGGAGTCGGCCACTTTGCCCGTGTAGTCAACCACACCTTTGTGGTGATCTCCCTTTCCGCGAGCGCGGGCGCCGCGGATGTGCGGGGCCCTCACAGACCCCTTCACATGCCTTATCTGACCGACATGGCTGCAGCGTTACGTAAGCAGAAAACCCTTCCCGCCAACAAATCGCGGGCGCGCTACGGCCCGGCCGGGGGCAGCCCGGTGTACGGCGGGTTGACCGGTTCGGGTATCGGCAGGTCGCACCGCCTCAACTCGTACAGCGGCACTCGGTCGATGCGGTAACCGGTGAACTCCGCGGCGTTGAGCAGGTTGGACAGAAATCGCCTCGGCGACATCGGCGCCCGGACCGCGTTGAGCACCGCCTCGGTCTCCGGACACTTCAGCGCCGCCTCGGCCTGGCGAATCCAGTCCTCGTCCAGATAGGCGGGGATGTACGGCGGTTCCTTGAGGAACGGCCCCTCGGCCACCGCCCAGTCCGGGAACAGGTTCTTGTCGTGACCGATACGGCCGTCTTCGAGCCGCGCGGTATGCGCCGCAAGCGGATTGGCCAGACCGATCTGGTCGATCACCCGCACGTCGAGACCGACGTTCATGCCGAGCATCCCGAGGTTGGTGAAGAACACCGTCTGCGGGCCGCGGTAGTCGGCCGGCGCGTCCGGCGGCGGCGGGTAGGCGGGCACGACGTCCCACATGTCGTAGTTACCCGACGGCAGCCACAGCGCACCGTCAGGGGTGTTCCCGATCGCGACCAGTACGGCGCGCATGCGCGGGTAGTCGAGGTAGTCCGCGGCGGTCAGCGGATGCGCGTGCCCGGTCGCCTGCGCGTAGAACCGGCGCTCGTCGACGATGCCGGTGTAGGTGACGCGGGTGGCGTCCGCGCCCATCCCCGGGCTGTTGGCCGCCCACAGGGCCCAGCCCGCGACCGCCAGCCACAGCAAGCCGGTGGCGCCCGCGTACAGATAGCCTGCGCCCCTGGCCATCCGGCGACCTTCGGGCAGCATCAGCGGGATCACCGCGACCGGGGCCAGCAGACAGAACAGCGGTGTCAGCAGCACCCGGCCGTGCATGAAGTCACCACCCTGGCGGATCCAGTACACGGCCTGAAGCAACCCGCTCAGAAGCATGAAAAGCACCACGGCAGAAGGGCTTTGCACCGTCCGCGCCAGCCAGCCGGAACCGGCGGGGGCGCGTCGGTTCACCCAGTCCGGCCTGCCGCACAACAGCATCGCCATAATCGCCAGGCCGATCAGCAGCACAGCCGGCGCCCACAGCAAATAGGGCTGGTTGAAGTTCGCGAGGTACACGAACCCCTGTTGCCACTTGGCGCCCGTCGCATCCTTGGCCAGCGCCGTGCCCGGGAACAGCAGGCCGTAGTAGCCCATCCGGAAGATCTGGTAGCACACCGGGAGCAGGCCGCCCGCGACGACGATCAGCCCGCGCGCGCGCCAGTCCGTCGCCGCGATCAGCATCATCACCAGCGCGAGGCCGCCGATCAGGGCGAGCTCGGGCCGCACCAGGACGGACAGACCCGCGACGAAGGCGAGGGTCAGGTCGAACGCGCGCGAGGTGGTCGCGCCGCGCTCGGGCGGCGTGTCGCGCGTCCCGCGCAGTGATTGCCCCCAGACCACCATCATCCACCACAGCAGGCCGAGATAGGCCAGCACCAAACCGTTTTCGAGTCCGGAGGTGGCGAAGTCGCGTGCCGGCGGCACCGCGATGTAGACCAGCACGCCCGCGGGCAGCAGCAGCGCCCGGCGCCCCTTGAGCGTCGGCGCGTACAACCGCGCGGTGCCCAGCATCACGAACACGACACCGAGCACGCTGAGCACCAGGGCCAGCACCAGCGCCACGTATTCGAGTCGCGCCGGGCCGGCGACGAGCCCACCGAGATACATCAGGTACGACCACACGGTGGACGTGTTCGCCTCCACCCGCTCCCCGGCGTTGAAGACGGGGCCGTTGCCGGCCAACAGGTTCCGCACCGTGCGCAACACGATCAGGCCGTCGTCGGCGATCCAGCGGCGCTGCCAGGCGCCCCAGCCGAACAGCAGGGCCACCAGCATGACGGACAACCACAGGCTCACCCGCACCGATGCGTCGGAGGGGCGTGCGGGCCGGCGGGTGAACGCCGGGACGGTCAGCTTCTCAACTGAGGATGACTGCGGCACCGACGGTTCCAATCCACGCCAGCGCCAGCAGCTGGAGCACCCGGTCCTTCAAGGCGATCTCCTCGGGCTCCCCGGCCATGCCGCCGTCGACGTCGACGGCGTAGCGCAAGATGGCGATCGTGAACGGGATCATCGAGACCACGAACCAGGAGGTGCCGCCGGTCGCGTCACGCTCGAAGGCCCACAGTCCGTAGCACAACACCAGCGCGGTGGCCGACAGCGTCCACACGAAGCGCAGATACGAGCTGGTGTAGCTCTCCAGCGACTTGCGGATCTTGGCGCCGGTACGCTCGGCCAACTGCAGTTCGGCGTAACGCTTTCCGGCTGCCATGAACAGCGACCCGAACGCCATGGTGAGCAGAAACCACTGGGACAACGGCACATCGGCGGCGACACCGCCGGCGATGGCGCGGATCAGGAAGCCCGACGACACGATGCAGATGTCGATCACGGGCTGGTGTTTGAGACCGAAGCAGTACGCCAGTTGGACGGTGATGTAGACCGCCATCACCAGCGCGAGGTTCGGCGTGACCAGCCACGAGATCACCAGTGACACCACGCCGAGGACCACGGCGAGCACGTAGGCGAACGTCTCGGGCACCACGCCCGCGGCGATCGGCCGGAACCGTTTGGTGGGGTGCGCGCGGTCGGCCTCGACGTCACGGGCGTCGTTGACCAGGTACACGCTGGAGGCGGCGAGGCTGAAGACCACGAACGCGATCGCGACGTCCAGCAGCAGCGACAGCGAGTCCTCGCCCAGGCGGTGGACGAAGCTGGCGTCGGCCAGCGCGGCCACCGGCGCCGCGAACACCAACACGTTCTTGACCCACTGCCGCGGGCGCAGCGCCTTGACGACGCCGGCGGCGAAGTTCCGCGGCGGACCCGCGGTCGGACCCGGCTGCTGCCCCACCTCGGACGTGCTCATCGGGGTGTCCTCCTACGATCCCGGTCGGCGACGGTATCCGTCAGCCTGCCGACTGCTTTTCCGACGGCCGCCCCCACCGCCACCCCGGTGAGCACGTCGCTGGGATAGTGCACGCCGACCACCAGCCGCGACAACGCCATCGGCGGTACCAGCAGGGCCGGCAGCGGCAGGCCCGTGGGCCGCGCGAGCAGGACCGCCGCCGCGGTCGTCGACGTGGCGTGCGCGGACGGGAAGCTCAACCGGCTCGGGGTTCCGACGTTGACCGCGATCGCCGGGTGGTGCGGCCGTTGCCGGCGTACCACCCGCTTGATGACGACGGCCGCGGCGTGGGCCACGAACGCCCCGGCGCCCGCGGCGAGATACCCGCGGCGACGACGGGGCGACAGCAGCGCGCCGAGTGCGGCGATCGCGACCCAGCCGAGGCTGTGTTCACCGAAATGTGACAGCCCGCGCGCGGCGGGCAGCACCCCGGGCCGGTCGGCCAGCGCACGCTGAACGGCCACCAGCACGGCGTCTTCGCCGCGCGGTGTGTCAGACATGGCTGGATTCGGCTTGGAGCAGCACACTTTCCCATTTCTGCGTGCTGGTCAGCGTGGGCAGGGCCGCGCGGTACACCTTGCGCATCCGGTTGAACCTGCGGGCCAGCAGCGCCTGGCGCTTCAGCGACTCCCGCAGCAGCTCGAACATCTTCTCCCGGTCGCGTTGCCGGTAGACCACGCCGCGTCCGTCGGCGGTGGTCACGGTGACGCCGTCGACCTTGCACAACGAGAACCACCGGGCGTCCTGCGTCGCGACGTTGATCTGCGGGCGCCGGTGGTGCTCGGGGTCGTGCGCCTTGAGTTGGTGCAGCACCCCGCGGGCCAGCCGCGTCGAGATGGCGACCGGACCGGTCGGGATCTGGACTTTCTTGCGCCACCGCTTGTCCGACGGCGCGGGCAGCGCCGACGCGCTGGGCAGCACCACCGCGTCGGGATACTCCTGCCGCATCCTGCGCACCTCCGGCAGCGCCGACTCCAGGATCGAGAAGATGTGCTCCGGGCCGGCGAGGAAGTCGTCCATCGCCTTGTTCTGGATCGCGACAGTCGAATACTCCAGGCAGAGCAGGTGTTTCATCGTGGCCTTGAAATGGCTGGCGATCAGGCCGCGGATGTCGCCGTCCCAGTGCAGCGCCGCGACCACCAGTCGGTTGCGCAGGTGGAAGTACGCCTGCCAGTCGATCGCGTCGTCTTTGTCGCTCCAGGCCATGTGCCAGATGGCCGCGCCGGGAAGCGTCACGGTCGGGTACCCGTGCTCACCGGCCCGCAGGCCGTAATCGGCGTCGTCCCACTTGATGAACAGCGGCAACGGCTGGCCGAGCTCCTCGGCGACCTGCCGCGGGATCATGCACATCCACCAGCCGTTGTAGTCGACGTCGATGCGCCGGTGCAGCAGCCTGCTGCGGTGTTCCTCTTCGTCGTTGAGCGGATACTTCGCGAAATTGTGGTCGTACTCGGTGTTCACCGCGTTGGTCCACATGAAGTTCGCCGAGTCGACCATCTCGCCCATGACGTGCAGGTGCGACGGCTCCTGCAGGTTGAGCATCTGACCGCCGACGAGGGTCGGCACCTTCGCGAACCGGTTCATCGCCAGCGCACGGAGGATCGAGTCGGGCTCGATGCGGATGTCGTCGTCCATGAACAGGATCTGCTCACAGTCGGTGTTCTTCAGCGCCTCGTACATCACCCGGCTGTAGCCGCCGGAGCCACCCAGGTTGGGCTGGTTATGAATGGAGAGGCGGGCACCCAACCGCGCGGCGGCCGCGTCGAAGCCGGGATGGTCCTTGGCCTTGTTCGTGCCCTGGTCCGAGACGATGACCGCGCTGATGACCTCGTCGACCAGCGGGTCGGAGGTCAGTGCGGCCAGCGCGTTGACGCAGTCCGACGGCCGGTTGAACGTCGGGATCCCGACCGCCACGTTGGCCCGCCCCGGCGCGGGGATCGGCGCGTACCAGCCGGCGTGGTGCAGGGTGGACTTCGCGTCGGTGGTGATGTCGAACCAGATCCAGCCGCCGTCCTCGAACGGGGCCAGCTCGATCTCGAACTCGACCACCGCGGGCGGACCGTCCTCCGGGCCGGCGACCGGGGCGCCGCCGACCGTGATCCGGGCGCCGGTCGCCTTGGACCGGTAGACGTCGACGCGGGCGCTGCCGGTCAGTTCCACCCGCAGCACCACCGAGTCCAGGATCGACCAGCGGCGCCAGTAGCTGGCCGGGAACGCGTTGAAATAGGTGGCGAAGGACACCTCGGATTCCGCGCCGATGTCGAGCGTGGTGCGGGTGGGCGCGTGCGCACGCCTGGCGTTGGTGTCGGATTCCTCTATATAGAGCTTGCGGACGTCGAGCGGCTCACCCGGCCGCGGCAGGATGACGCGGGCCAGCGGGCTGACCGCTCGCGGCTTCTCGGCTTCGAGCGCCCCGGATGGGATGTCACTCATGTTCCACTGCTTTCTGTCTCGGCGTCGACCAGCGGCGCACCGTCACGCAGATGAGGCGCGAGCGTGTTGTCGTACATGTTCAGCGCGCTGGCGATCGCCATGTGCATGTCCAGGTATTGGTAGGTGCCGAGCCGGCCGCCGAACAGGACCTTCGACGACGCGGTCTCCGCTTTGGCCCGCGCCCGGTAGGCGGCGAGCAGCGCGCGGTCGGCATCGGTGTTGATCGGATAGTAGGGCTCGTCGTCGTTGTCGGCGAACCGCGAGTACTCGCGCATGATCACGGTCTTGTCCGGCGGATAGGACCGTTCGGGGTGGAAGTGCCGGAACTCGTGGATGCGGGTGTACGGCACGTCGGCGTCGTTGTAATTCATGACGGGAGTGCCCTGGAAGTCTCCGGTCGGCAGCACCTCGAGCTCGAAGTCCAGCGTGCGCCAGCCGAGCCGGCCCTCCGCGTAGTCGAAGTACCGGTCCAGCGGGCCGGTGTACACCACCGGCGCGTCCGGGTTCGCGGCGCGCAGCTGGTCACGCACGTCGAACCAGTCGGTGTTCAGCCGGACCTCGATGCGGTCGTCGGCGGCCATGTTCTCCAGCCATCTGGTGTAGCCGTCGACGGGCAGGCCCTCGTAGGTGTCGTTGAAGTAGCGGTTGTCGAACGTGTAGCGCACCGGCAGCCGGGTGATGTTGCTCGCCGGCAGCTGCCTGGGGTCGGTCTGCCACTGTTTGGCGGTGTAGTGCTTGACGAACGCCTCGTAGAGCGGACGTCCGATCAGCGAGATGGCCTTCTCTTCGAGGTTCTGCGCGTCGGCCGTGTCGATCTCGCTGGCCTGTTCGGCGATCAGCGCCCGGGCCTCGTCCGGCGAGTAGTACCGGCCGAAGAACTGGCTGACCAGACCGAGCCCCATCGGGAACTGGTAGGCCTGTCCGTTGTGCAGCGCGAACACGCGATGCTGGTAGCCGGTGAAGTCGGTGAACTGCCGGACGTAGTCCCACACCCGCTTGTTGCTGGTGTGGAACAGGTGGGCGCCGTACTTGTGGACCTCGATACCGGTCTCGGGCTCGTCTTCGGAGTAGGCGTTGCCACCGATGTGCGGGCGGCGTTCGATCACGAGCACACGCTTGCCCAGCTGCGTCGCCGCCCGTTCGGCGATGGTGAGGCCGAAGAAGCCGGAACCGACGACGAACAGATCGAATCCGTCGGCCTGCGGACGCGCTGCGGCCCGGGGATCAGGAGAGATCATCGGCAGCAAGGGTATCCGACCGGCGCTGCCCGACCCGAAACGACCGAGCCGCGCAGGTCGCGATTCGCTCACGATTCAGTCTCGTCACTCTAGACACATCAGTCACATCAGTAACATCGAGCGCGTACGCCAGTACGTAATCCATGTATTGAGGAGACTTCCGTGCCGAACCGACGTCGACGCCGGCTCTCGACAGCCTTGAGCACAGTCGCCGCTCTGGCAGTCGCAAGTCCAGTTGCAGTTGTTGCCGCTTCCCAATTGTCCGCACAACCGGCAGGCGACGGTGAGCCGGAGCATCGTGAGTTCGTCCAGGCCGCGTCCATCGCCGACCTTCCCGGCGAGTTGATGTCCGCGCTGTCGCAGGGCCTTTCCCAGTTCGGCATCAATCTCCCGCCGATGCCGACCGGTCTGCTCACCGGGACCGGAGCCTCGGCCCCGGTCACCTACGCCCCCGGCCTGGGCACACCGAGCCTGGCCTCGCCCGGCCTGACCTCACCGGGTCTCACCGCGCCGGCGCTGACCGATCCCGGCCTGGCCAATCCGGCGCTGACCGACCCGGCGCTGGCCTCCCCGGGGCTGACCACCCCGTCACTGACCGACCCCGGTCTGAGCACCCCGGGACTGACGGATCCGGCGCTGGCCTCCCCCGGGCTGACCACCCCGTCACTGACCGACCCCGGTCTGAGCACCCCGGGACTGACCACGCCGGGCCTGTCGACTCCGCCGGCGCTGACCGATCCCGCGCTGGGGGCGGTACCCATCTCGACGTCGGGTCTGCCCGCCACGGGTGAGATCCCGATCTCCGCGCCGGTGGGGCTCGATCCCGCGCTCGGGACCTACCCGATCCTCGGCGATCCGTCGCTGGCAGCCACGCAGCCGGTGGCG
>NZ_LMVQ01000115.1 GCF_001545925.1 Mycobacterium sp. NAZ190054
AAACCTAGAGCACCCGACCGCGTGCGCGTCCCCCTTTGCCCTGCGGACACACCGAGAACACTTGAGACTCAACCAAAAACACCGCTGACCAGCGAGAAGGCGCCCACTAAAACACTAGGAGCGCCACATATGTTCGTGTCCTCCGCGGCCATCCTGCACGCCGACCTCGACTCGTTCTACGCGTCGGTCGAGCAGCGCGACGACCCGTCGCTTCGCGGGCGCCCCGTGCTCGTCGGCGGCGGCGTCGTGCTGGCTGCCAGCTACGAGGCCAAGGCGTACGGCGTGCGCACCGCGATGGGCGGCCGGCAGGCGCGGGCGCTGTGCCCGCACGCGATCGTCGTGCCGCCCCGGATGGCGGCGTACTCCGAGGCCAGCGCCGCGGTCTTCGAGGTCTTCCACGACACCACTCCCGTCGTCGAGCCGCTGTCGGTGGACGAGGCCTTTCTGGACGTGTCCGGGCTGCGGCGGGTGTCGGGTACACCGGTGCAGATCGGCGCCCGGCTGCGCGAGCGGGTGCGGGACGAAGTCGGCTTGCCGATCACGGTCGGTATCGCCCGCACCAAGTTCCTCGCCAAGGTGGCCAGCCAGGAGGCCAAACCGGACGGCCTGCTGCTGGTGCCTCCCGATCGGGAGCTGGCGTTCCTGCACCCCCTTCCGGTGCGCCGGTTGTGGGGGGTGGGCGCCAAGACCGCCGACAAGCTGCGGGCGCACGGCATCGAGACGGTCGCCGACGTGGCCGAGCTGAGCGAGACGACGCTCGGGTCTCTGGTCGGCGGCGCGATGGGACGGCAACTGTTCGCGTTGTCGCACAACGTCGATCGGCGGCGTGTGGTGACAGGTCGACGGCGCCGGTCGGTCGGCGCGCAACGCGCGCTGGGGCGGGCGGGCAGCTCGATGTCGCCTGACGAGGTGGACGCGGTGGTGATCAACCTGGTCGACCGGATCACCCGGCGGATGCGCAAGGCCGGGCGTTCCGGACGCACCGTGGTGCTGCGGTTGCGGTTCGACGACTTCAGCCGCGCGACCCGGTCTCACACGATGCCCAAGGCCACGGCGTCCACGGATGCGATCCTCGGCGCCGCGCGCCGCCTGATCGAGGCGGCGGCTCCGTTGATCGCCGAGCGCGGACTGACGCTCATCGGGTTCGCGGTGTGCAACATCGACCGCGACGGCGCCCAGCAGTTGGAGCTGCCGTTCGGGCCGACGGTCGACGGCGCGGACTCGTTGACCATCGACCTGGCCATCGACAAGGTGCGCGGCCGCTACAGCACTGCCGCGCTGACCCGCGGGGTGTTGGTGGGCCGCGACGCCGGAGTGGAGATGCCGATGCTGCCCGACTGAAAACCGTCCGGCTAGCCGGAACGTGTCCAGGCGAGCAGATCGTCGGCGGGCCAGGTGTTGACGATGCGCTCGGGTTGGAGCCCCGCGTCGAGCGCGCGCTGAGCGCCGTAGCCGAGAAACTCCAACTGTCCCGGCGCGTGGGAATCGGTGTCGATGGAGAACACGCAGCCGATGTCCATCGCCAGCTTGAGCAGACGGGTCGGCGGGTCGCGCCGTTCGGGCCGGGAGTTGATCTCGACGGCGGTGCCGGCGTCGCGGCAGGCGGTGAACACCTTCTCGGCGTCGAATTTCGATTCGGCCCGCATGCCGCGCCCGCCGGTGACCAGCCGCCCGGTGCAGTGCCCGAGCACGTCGGTGTGGGGGTTGGTGACGGCCTTGAGCATGCGACGGGTCATCGCGGGGGCGTCCATCGCGAGCTTGGAGTGCACGCTGGCGACGACGACGTCGAGACGCTCCAGGAGTTCGGGTTCCTGGTCCAGGGCGCCGTCTTCGAGGATGTCGACCTCGATGCCGGTGAGAATCCGCATGGGAGCGACCTTTTCGCGGATCTCGTCGATGACGTCGAGTTGTTCCCGCAGGCGCTCGGGGGACAGTCCGTTGGCTACGCGCAGGCGCGGTGAGTGGTCGGTGAGCGCGCAGTATTCGTGGCCGAGCGCGCGGGCGGCGAGCATCATCTCCTCGATCGGCGCGGATCCGTCGGACCAGTTCGAGTGCACGTGCAGGTCGCCGCGCAGCGCGGCACGCAGGTCACCGCCGCCGAGGTCCTGCGCGGCCTCGCGCAGTTCCACCAGCACGTCGGGCTCGCGTCCGGACCAGGCCTGCGCGATCACCTTCGCGGTCTTGGGCCCGATCCTGGGCAGTGTCTGCCAGCTGTCGGCGGCGCCGTGCTTCTCCCGCTGAGCGTCGGTGAGCGCTTCGACGACATCGGCGGCGTTGCGGTAGGCCATCACCCGACGCGGGTCCTCCCGCGCGCGGTCCTTGTAGTACGCGATCTGGCGTAGTGCGGTGACCGGGTCCATGACACCAGTGTGCCCGGACGCACGTGGCTCAGTCCGGCGCGGCTCCCGGCGCCGAGCGCAGTTCCTCCAGGGTGGGGAGGTTGAAGAGCTCGCGTGCATTCTCGCCGAGGATCCGCCGCTTCTGGTTCTCGTCCAGGAACGGCAGGTCGTAGATCGAGCTCGGGAGGTCGAAATCCCAGTGCGGATAATCCGACGAGAACAGCAGTTGGGTCTCGGCGTTGATCATCCGCATCGTGCATTCGAGCGCGGCCTTGTCACCGGCCTCGATGGGCTGCGAAGTGTAATAGAAGTTCCGCCGCATGTACTCGCTGGGCTTCATCTTCAGCAGCGGCGCTTCGGATGTCCGCATCATGTACTCGTTGTCGAGGCGTTGCATCATGAACGGCACCCACGCCAGGCCGCTCTCCATCCAGATGACCTTCAGATTCGGGAACCGTTCCGGGATCCCGTTGATGACCATGTTGGTCAGATGCACCATGTTGTACAGCACGAAACCCAACGCGTGAACCGAGAGGAACTTGTTCATTCCCTCGAGCACGCGTTCGTGCGGGTACGCACTGGCGTGGAAGGCCAACGGCATGTTGCGCTCTTCGATCTCGGCGTAGACCTTCATGTACGCGTTGTCGTGCACCGGCCGATACCGGGCACCGGTGACCATGAACCCGACGACCCCCGGTTTGTCGCCGAACTCCCGAATCGCCTTGAGGCTGGCATCGGGATCGTTGAACGGGAGGAACACCAGGGTCTTGATCGCCGGGTCGTGGGGCAGGACCTCCTCCACGAACCACCGCGTGTAGGCCCAACTCAGAGCGGTTTCGACATTGGTGTCCGGGTGCATGCCGAGATGCAACATCGGTGTCGGGAACTGGATCTGGATGTCGATGCCCATTCCGCGCATCTGCCTCCGGATCAGCGTGACATCGCGTGGCACACCGGGGACGAGTTCTTCCTTCGCCATGTTCGGGTAGCGGTGGATACGCCCGGCGACCGACTGGTTCTGGTTGTACTCGATCATCAGCGAGGAACCCTTGCCGTACTTGTCACTTCCACCCATCCGGTGGCGCAGGATCGGATCCTCGATGTACTTCGCGATGTCGCGCATCGAGTAGTTCTCGTAGTGATGCGCGTCGGTGTCGACGATCAGGAAGTCCGAGTACTTCCGGTCTTTCGCCTGCTGTGTCGCGTGGGCAAGGTGGCGTTCGGTGTCGAATCCGAGGCGCTGTCCGCTGTTGATCTGTCGGATCAGGTCGGATTGCGCGTCCGCGGTGGTCATGTCTGCTGTCACGGCATTTCTCCGGGGTAGTGATGGGCTGCTGGGATACGTGGCTACTCTGTGCCGAACTTCCGCCAGAGGCTGAGTTCGAAGAGCTCGAGATTGACGACCTGCAGCAGTTTGGAACAGAACAGCGACACCTCCGTCGCGGTCACCGCTGTTCCGGGCTGAACCGGGTCGCTGCCGAATCCGGCTTCGTGCTGCGCGGCATAGAGTTTCACGCCGACGGTGTTGATCCGCCGCACGACGCCGGGGTCGATGGCGCCGGGTCCGCCCGCGACGAGCGCCGCGTCGATCTCGCTGTAGAGCGCATCGACGAGTTCGTGCAGGCGCGCGTTGCCGCCGGCGGCAGCGTCAGCGGCGGACATAGATCTCCTGGCCGCGCTCGATCACGGTGTACTTGCGCAACGACAGCCGCTTGTCACCGGCACACTGTCCGGTTTCGATGTTGAATTCGTAACCGTGCCAAGGGCACACGATGTGCAGCTCCGTCTCGGAGAACTCCTCCCGGATCAGCTCCTTGGTGGGACTGAGGACCGCCTGCACCTTCCCGATCACCGTGCCCTCCCCCACCGGGCCGCCGGCGTGTGCGCACGTGTTCTCGAAGGCGTAGAAGGTCTCACCACGCCGGAACACGAACACCTCCCGGCCGTCGACGACCACGCCCTTGCGTACGTCGTCGTCGAAATCGGCATACAGACCCACGTAGATCTCGGTCATGACATCTCCTTCAGGAAGCCGGGGCTTCGTCCGCCTTCGCGACCGCCGCGTCGAGGATCTCGTAGTCGACCACGGCGTCATTGTCGGCGGGTTCGGTGAGCACTCCTGACCGCAGCGCCAGGTCGGTCATGTAACCCACCGCCTCCGGGCTGATCCCGCCGTCCTCCGGCCACACGTTTCCGCGCTCGATGACCGCGTAGATGCTCTCCAGCTGCGCGGCGTCCGGTGGCTCCGGGACGTACTGCTGCACGGCTTCGTTGAAGCTCTCGAAGCTGCCCTTCAACACCCGGTTCGCGGTGATCACCGACGCGCAGAAGTTCACCGCGGCGTCCTTGTTCTCGCCGAGCCAGGAGCTGGGGGCCGAGAACGCCTGCATGATCATGTCGGGGACGTCGTCGGCCAGGGTGGCGAGGACGACGCCGTCGGGAGCCTGGGCTTTGGCGGCATCGAACTGGCGCAGGTGGATCACCGCGGCGTCGACCTGACCGGCGGCAAAAGCATTGGCCCGCAACGACGAAGATTCGAGGATCGTGGTGTTGGGCATGTCCGTGAGGAGGCCGGGAGCCTGCTTGGCCTCGAGCATCGCGTCCATCACCATCGCGCCCGCACCGCCGGGACTGTCGGTGGCGACGCGGACCGAGTCGTTGAACAGATCGTCGACGCTGTCGACACCGTTGCGGCCCACCAGCGCGAGGGTGTCGGAGTTGTTGAACGGACAGAACACCTTCATGTCCTGGCCGGTCTGCTGCAGCAGCACCGTCGAGATGAACGAGCCGCCGACGATCTGCGCCTCCCCCGACATCGCGGCCTGCGTTGCGACGGTGTGCGATTCGAAGACCTTCAGGTCCTCCGGTGTGTACGCGAGGTTCAGTTTCGGTCCCTCGACGAGCGGACCGTAGCGGGTGTTGACATACGTGGGCTGGACGTCGGTGGTGAAGGCCACGACAGGGACTTTGGTATCCCCGGCTTGATCCGACGACCCCTCCTCGCCGCCTCCGCACGCGGCCAGGACCAGTGATGCGGACAGGCCGAGCGCACCGGCGACCGCCGTGCGGCGATGAGAGCGCTGTCGTTGGGTACCGTGCATGTGCTTCCTCCGAGTAGATTTAAAATATGCTTATTTGCTGCGTTCGGCGTGGTTGAAGTAGGGATCAGACGACGACGTTGACGGCCTTGACCTGCGCGTAGCTGTACACCTCCTCGGCCGAGTGTTCGGTGCCGATCCCGGAGTTCCGCCAGCCGCCGAAGGGCACGGCGGGCCAACGTGTCTCGACACCGTTGATCCACACGAACCCGGCCCGCACACGGTGGGCAGCGCGCAGGGCACGCGAGATGTCATGGGTGTAGATGGCCGCGGCCAGCCCGAAGTCACTGTCGTCGACGGCGCCGAGCATCTGTTCTTCGTCGTCCCACGGGATGACGCTCAGGACCGGACCGAAGATCTCTTCCCGGGCGATGACCATCTCCGGCGACACCGCGTCGAACAGCGTCGGTTCGACGTATGAACCGGTCGCCAACTCGCCCTGCGGGGCGTCACCACCGACGACCAGGCGGGCACCTTGCGAGACGCCGCTGCGGACATAGTTCAGCACGCGCTCCTGCTGCCGCCGCGAGATCAGCGGGCCCATCTCGGTCTGCGGGTCCTCGGGCAGACCGAGTCGGACCGCCTTCAGACGATCGGCCACCGCATCCCGAACGGCACCCTGGAGCGACCGGTGCACGAACAATCGCGATGTCGACCCACACGACTGGCCCTGGTTGCGGGTGAAGTTCATGCCCACGAAAGCAGCGTCGGCAGCGGCTTGCGGATCGACATCGGGATAGACGATCAGTGGGTTCTTGCCCCCCAGTTCGAATGTCAGGCGCTTGATGCGGCCCGACTGCGCCGCCGCCGCCTGGATCGCCAGCCCGGTCTCGACGCTGCCGGTGAAGTGCAGGCGCCAGATGTCCGGATGCCGAACCAGCAGGTCCCCGGTGGCTGCCCCGCCCTGGATCACGTTGAACACGCCCGGACCGAGAGTGCCGGTGGCCAACTCGGCGATCCGCTGGGACGTCATCGGCGTCTGTTCGGCCGGCTTGACCACCACGCAGTTACCCGCGGCGAGCGCCGGCGCCGCCTTGGAGATCGCGAAGAATCCGGGGTGGTTGAAGGGCAGGATGATCCCCACCACCCCGAAGGGCTGAAGGACGGTGTAGTGCAGGTTCGTCGCGCTCGCCGGGATGGTGTCCCCGGTGAGTTCGACGGCGGCGTAGTAGTCGGCGTAGTCGGCGCCCTTGGCGATGCCGGCACGCATCGTGCGCAGCGGGATCCCGCTGTCCCGGGCTTCGAGGAGCGCCAACTCCTCCAGTTCAGCCCGGATGGCGTCGGCCCACGCCTGGATGCGCCGACGCCGCGAACCGGCGTCCAGCAGCGCCCAGGCCCGCTGCGCCTCGGCAGCAGCCTGGTATGCCGCCTCGACATCCGCAGCCCCCGAGACTGCGACATCGGAGAGGACGGCCCCCGTGGCGGGTTCCAGGTTGGGCTGGGTGGATCCACTTTTCGACGGGCGCACAGACCCGTTGATGACGTTCCCGGTCAAGGCATTCATGCGGCTCCCGATTCGTTCACGGCCGTTCCCGGCGGAAGGCGGTCAGACGGTCCTCGATCACGGAGGCCAGTCTCATCAGGATCAGTCCCATGAACATCGTCACCAGGATGGCCGCCAACAGCTTCGGAGAATCGAACCGCGCACCTGACTGGGTGAGGATCAGGCCGAGATTGGCTGACGCCAGGAGCAGTTCGGCCGTCACCGCGCCGCGCATCGCGCGTGCCACCGCCAGCCGCAGTCCCAGCAGCACATACGGTGTGGCGGCCGGGAGAACGACCTTGCGGTAGATGTCACGACGGGGCAGCGAGAAGGAGCGGCCGACCTCGACCAGCGGTGTCGGCACCTCCCGCACGCCCGCCGACGTCGTGACGATCACTTCGAAGATGCACCAGAGCACCACCAGGACGACCCGGCCCGACATCTCGAGACCGGTGTAGATCGCGATGACCGGTATGAACAGCGCGACGGGGGTCGCGTACGCGGCATTGGTGAGGGGTTCGATGGTGTTGCGGGCGTACTCGGAAACCCCGATCCACAAGCCGATCGCCACTCCGAGCACCGCCGCGATGGTGTATCCGACGACCATGGTGGCCATGGTGCCCGCGAGCGCTCTCGGGAACTCGCCATCGGCGAATCCGGCCCACATCGATTGCGCGACTTCGGTTACCGGCGCTATCGCGAAGACGTCAGGCTGGCTGCCGTACCACTGCCAGCCGCCGAGGATGGCCACCAGGATCGCGAGCCGGAAGACCCACACGGTCACCCGCTCGGCGGTGTTCGAGCCGACGACGTCACGCACCCGGTCAGCGGTCACGGCCTCGGCTGTACTCACCCGTCTCCCTTTCCGACGCCGCTCGTCGAAGCCGCCCACGGCGTGATCAGACGCTGCGCCCACAGCAGCAGTTGTGAGAGAAGCGTTCCGACGAGCACCACGACCATGGCGAGGGCGAAGAACTGCCCGAGGACGTGCTCCTGGCTCAATGCCTTGAGCTCCCGACCCGTACCGGTGGTGACCCACAGTTCGGCGATGATCATGCCCTGAACCGCTTGCCCGAGGCCCAGTCGCACTCCGGCGATGGTGAACGGCAGGGTGGCCGGGGCGGTCAGGACGAAGAAGCGGCGTACCGGACCGACGCCGAAGGACCGCGACACGTCGACCAGATTCGGATCGATGGACCGAACTCCGTTGGCGGGATTGATGATCACGTAGAACACCGCGAACAGGAACACGACGGCGACACGGAACGTGAATCCGGTCCCGAACAGCAGGATGAGCAGGGGCAGAACCGCGGCCAGGGATGTCACGAAGAGCAGGTTGACGTAGGGCTCCACGACGAGCGCGACGGTGCGGAAGGAGCCGATCGTCAATCCGATCGGCACACCCACCGCGATCGCCAACCCGAATCCGACGAACATCTGCAGGAAGCTGGAGGCGACCAGTTCCACGCCGCCGGTGGTGAGCACGGTGACGAAGCCGCGCAGTACGTCCTGCCAGCTCGGCCAGAAGTAGCTGCCGACCACGACCGCGAAGACCTGCCAGACGATGATCAGCGCGCCCCAGGTGAGCAGGCGCTGGAACCACGGGCGTCGCCGTAACGGCAGGCGGGTCGACTCCGTGTCCCTGTCTTCGGAGCCGGCGTCGTATCGCGCCAGGGTGTCCGGTTCGGCGTTGGCCACTGCGCTAGGCGCTCTCGGACATGCTGTCGCGCAGCGACTCCCACAACCGCGACTTCAGAACCGTGAAGTCGGGATGCATTCGTACGCTGTCGGTCCGGGGCCGCTCGAACGGGATGTCGACGACATCGATGACCCGCCCCGGGCGCGAGCCCATCACCACCACCCGGTCGGCGAGGAACACCGCTTCCTCGATGTCGTGGGTGATCAACACGGCGGTGCGGCCCGCCTCGGACCAGATCCGGCTCAGTTCGGTCTGCAACTGCAACCGCGTCTGGGCATCCAGTGCTCCGAACGGCTCATCCAGCAACAGCAACTCGGGCTCCACCGCGAATGCCCGGGCAAGTCCGACCCGCTGTTGCATGCCGCCGGAAAGCTGCGCGGGATAGTGCTTTTCAAATCCTGTGAGTCCGACCAGATTTAGGTACCGGGCCGCGCGCTGCCTGCGGTCCCCGGCGCGCACGTCGCGTGGCTCCAAGCCGAACTCGACGTTCTTCTGGACTGTCCGCCACGGCATCAGGTGCGCATGCTGGAACACCATGGCCCGGTCTGGTCCGGGTTCGGTCACTTCCCTGCCGCGGAGCATCACCCGGCCCGAACTCGGTGCGGTGAGGCCGTCGATGATGCGCAGCAGCGTCGACTTACCGCATCCACTGGCGCCGATGATCGCGCAGAATTCCCCCTCTTCGACATCCAGGTTCACATCGGTCAATGCGATGGTGGCAGTGTTCGACTTGTTTCCCCGACTCTTGAAAGTCTTGGAAACCTGCTGGATGGAGAGCATCGGCATGAAGCGTTCCCACCTTGCATGATCGAGGGACACAGCCAAATCACGAATTGCCGGGCTGATTTTGTATTTATAATACAGCCCATCGTAGACGGCAATGCGAACGCGCAATCCGGCTCAAAATCGGAACACAAATTCAATCCTGCTGTAACGGCGCCCCGGGGCCGTGATTGGTCACCGCGCGACGCACCGGCTATCGTAATTGCGAAATCGTTCAATCCATCAATCCGTAAGGCCACGGCGATGCCCGACCGCTTCCCCGCCGACCAGCACCGGCCGCTCTACGAGATCAAGGCCAACCTGTTCAAGGCGCTGGCCCATCCGGCGCGTATCCGCGTCCTGGAGATTCTCTCGGCCAACAGAGAGCCGACCCCGGTGAGCGACATCCTGGCCGACACCGGGCTCGAGCCCACCCTGCTGTCACAGCACCTCGCCGTCCTCAAGCGTCACCACGTGGTGACCGGCCGGCGGACCGGCAACACCGTCTCCTACCAGCTGGCCCATCCGCTGATCTCCGACCTCCTGGTCATCGCCCGCACCTTCCTCGCCGACACCCTGGCCGGACAACGCGACCAACTGAAATCCCTGAAGGCGCTCCCGCCGCTGGAGACGCGGTGAAGGTCGTGACCGCGGCCCGCAACCTGGGCCGCCTGGTACCGCACCGGCGGGACTACGCCGGTCTGCGGCGTTCCTGGCGGCGTGACGTCCTGGCCGGCGTCACGGTCGGGGTGGTCGCCCTGCCGCTGGCGCTGGCGTTCGGGATCAGTTCCGGGGTCGGTGCGGCCGCCGGCCTGGTCACCGCGGTGGTCGCAGGCCTGGTGGCGGCGGTCTTCGGTGGCTCGTCAGTCCAGGTCTCGGGTCCCACCGGCGCGATGGCGGTCGTCCTGGCGCCGATCGTCGCCGCGCACGGTCTCGGCAGTATCGCGCTGGTGACCGTTCTCGCGGGGGTCATCGTGCTGCTCGCCGGGGTCACCGGCCTGGGACGGACCGTGACGTTCATCCCGTGGCCCGTCATCGAGGGCTTCACCCTCGGTATCGCCGCCATCATCTTCCTGCAGCAGGTTCCCGCCGCGTTCGCCGCGGCCGGCCCGCCGGGCGAGCGCACCCTGCCCACCGGCCCGGAACGCGGTCATCACCGCTTCCTTCTCGTCGCCGGACAATCGTCCGTGCATCAGGCCCAGTCGCAGGCCGGCCAGCGGGCCGCGCTGCAGCCGCTCGAACATCTCGACGACGGTGAC
>NZ_LMVQ01000116.1 GCF_001545925.1 Mycobacterium sp. NAZ190054
CAAGGTCAAGGATTACGTGGACTGGGGGCTCAACCACCTGGTGTTCCACGCCCCCGGCCACGACCAGCGCCGCTTCCTGGAACTCTTCCAGCGCGACCTGGAACCGAGGCTGCGCAAGCTCGGCTGAACACCGGCACCGCGAGATGATCCGGATTCCCGCGACGGTGCTCGGCCTGTGCGCACTGTCCGTCGCGGTGGTGGGGCTCGGCGCCCGCTACGTGCCGATCTCCGGGCACCCCACGCTGATCGCCGCCGCCGCCGCGCCCTACCTCGCGCTCGCGGCGCCGGCGGCGATGCTGTTGCTGGCGGTGGGCAGGCGTTGGCTGCTGACCCTGGCCGCGGTCGCGGTGACCCTTGCGCTGTTGGGCATGTACGTGCCGCGGTACCTGAGCTCGGCGGCCCCCGACGTGGCGGCCGTCGACGTGCGCGTGCTGACCGCGAACCTCTTTCTCGGACAGGCCGATCCGGCGGCTTTCGTCGCGCTGGCCCGCGACGCCGCCGACATCGTGGCCGTCCAGGAGATGACGCAGCAGTCGGCCGACGGATTGTCGGCGGCCGGGATGGACGCCGCCTTCCCGTACCGGGTGATCATGCCGGCACGCAATGCGTCCGGCATCGGGATCTGGAGCCGGCATCCGATCGTGCACTCCGGCCGCATCGACGGCTACACGCTGCCGATGGTGGGGTCGCGGATCCGCATCCCCGGCGTACGCGTCGACGCCACCGTGCTGTCGGTGCACCTGCCCGGTCCCTGGCCCACGCCGATCGACGGGTGGCGGTCGGACATCGCGCGGTTACCCGACACCCTGGGTGAGGTCGGCCGCACGGCCGGGGCGGGTGCGGTGATCGTGGCCGGGGATTTCAACGCCACCGCCGACATGGCGCCGTTCCGCCGGCTGCTGGTGGACGGCTACGGTGACGCCGGTGCCGACGCCGGGGCGGGACTGGTGCGCACCTACCCGGGCCGCGGGATGCGGCCGCCGCTGATCGGGATCGACCACATCCTGACCAAGAACTGTTCCACCGCGAGCGTCGGCACGGTGGTGGTGCCCGGCGCCGACCACCGCGGTCTGGTGGCCACCCTGCGGGTCCCGGTGGACATGACGGCCAGTTGACAGGCAGGCTTTGACACGTGCCCGACGCGCCGAAGGCAACCACCCACCCGATCTACATCGCGTCGCCGGAAGGCGACACCGGGAAATCGACCATTGCGCTGGGCATCCTGCACCGGCTCGCCGCGACGGTGGCCAAGGTCGCGGTCTTCCGGCCGATCACCAGGATGGGCGAGGGCCGGGACTACATCCTGGAGCTGCTGCTCGACCACACCACCGCGGGGCTGCCCTACGAGGACTGCGTGGGTGTCGGCTATCAACAGCTGCACGACGACCCCGACGCGGCGCTGGCCGACATCGTCGACCGGTTCCACCGGGTCGCCGACCGATGCGACGCGGTGCTCGTCGTCGGCAGCGACTACACCGACGTGGCCACGCCCAGCGAGCTGTCCATGAACGCCCGCATCGCCGCCAATCTGGGCGCGCCGGTGGTGCTCGCGGTCAAGGCCAAGGACCGCACCCCCGAGCAGGTCGTCCAGGTCGCCGAGGTCTGCATCGACGAGATCGCGGCGCAACATGCGCACACCGCCGCGGTGGTGGCCAACCGCTGCGACCCGGCGCGGATGGCCGAGGTCGCTGAGGCGCTGACGAAGGTCGAGCCCCGCAGCTACGTGCTGCCCGAGGAGCCGCTGCTGGTGGCCCCGTCGGTGGCCGAGCTGCGCGACGCGGTCGAAGGCGCGATGGTGCAAGGGGATTCGGCGCTGCTCGACCGCGAGGTGCTCGACGTGCTCGTCGCGGGAATGACGGCCGAGCATGTGCTGGAACGACTCACCGAGGGGATCGCGGTGATCACCCCCGGCGATCGGTCCGACGTGGTGCTGGCGGTGCTCAGCGCACATGCCGCAGAAGGATTCCCGTCGCTGTCGGCGGTGATACTCAACGGCGGGCTGACCCTGCACCCGGCGATCGAATCGCTGGTGTCGGGGCTGGGCCTGCGGGTGCCGATCGTCGAGACCCGGTTCGGCACCTTCGAGACCGCGAGCCGGGTGGCGGCCACCCGCGGGCGGGTCACATCGAAGTCGCGCCGCAAGATCGACACGGCGCTGGCGCTGATGGAGAACCACGTCGACACCGCGGAGTTGTTGACGCGTCTGGCTTTTCCGATCCCGTCGGTGGTCACCCCGCAGATGTTCACCTACCAGCTGCTCGACCAGGCCAGGGCGAGCCGGAAGCACATCGTGCTTCCCGAGGGCAACGACGACCGCATCCTCAAGGCGGCGGGCCGGCTGCTGGACCGCGGTGTGGCCGACCTGACCATCCTCGGCGAGGAGGCCCAGGTGCGCGCGCGCTCAGCCGAGCTCGGCGTCGACCTGTCGACCGCGGTTGTGCTCGACCCCCAGACCAGCGAGCTGTGCGATCAGTTCGCCGCGCAGTACGCGAAGTTGCGCGCGCACAAGGGCGTCACCCTGGAGCAGGCCCGCGAGATCATCCACGATGCGTCGTACTTCGGCACGATGCTGGTGCACAACGACATGGTCGACGGGATGGTGTCGGGCGCTCGGCACACCACGGCGCACACGGTGCGACCGGCCTTCGAGATCATCAAGACCCGGCCGGATGTCTCGACGGTGTCGAGCATCTTCCTGATGTGCCTGGCCGACGAGGTGCTCGCCTACGGAGACTGCGCGATCGTGCCGGACCCCACCGCCGAACAGCTCGCCGACATCGCGATCTCCTCGGCGCGCACCGCCGCGCAGTTCGGCATCGAACCCAAGGTGGCGATGCTGTCGTACTCGACGGGCACGTCAGGAACCGGCGAGGACGTCGAGAAGGTGCGCAAGGCAACGGAACTGGTGCGCTCCCGAGCGCCCGAGCTGCTGGTCGAGGGGCCGATCCAGTACGACGCCGCGGTGGAGCCGTCGGTGGCGCAGACCAAGATGCCCGATTCGTCGGTGGCGGGCCACGCGACCGTGCTGATCTTCCCCGACCTCAACACGGGCAACAACACCTACAAAGCCGTGCAGCGCAGCGCGGGTGCCATCGCGATCGGCCCGGTGCTGCAGGGGCTGAACAAACCCGTCAACGACCTGTCGCGGGGCGCGCTCGTCGAGGACATCGTCAACACCGTGGCCATCACCGCGATCCAGGCGCAGGGATGACCGCGATGACACGGTCGGTGCTGGTGCTCAACTCCGGCTCGTCCTCGGTGAAATACGCTGTCATGGACCCGGATTCGGGTGCGCTGGTCGCAGACGGGATCGTCGAGCGGATCGGTGAGACCGGCACGGAGGGCACGGGCGTCCCCGATCATGCCGCCGCGATGCAGGTGGTCTTCGACTCGCTGGCCTCCGACGGTCATCGGCTCGACGACCTCGGCCTGGTCGCGGTCGGTCACCGGGTCGTGCACGGCGGCCCTGACCTCTACCTGCCGACCGTCGTCGACGACGACACCGTCGCGCAGCTCCAGGACCTGGCAGCCCTTGCGCCGCTGCACAATCCGCCGGCTCTTCTCGGCATCCAGGTGGCGCGCGAGGCGCTGCCGGACCTGCCTCACGTCGCGGTGTTCGACACCGCGTTCTTCCACGACCTGCCCGCCGCGGCGGCCACCTACGCGATCGACGCCGACGTCGCCGCATCCTGGCGCATCCGTCGCTACGGTTTCCACGGCACGTCACACCAGTACGTCAGCGAACAGGCCGCCGCCTTCCTCGGCGCACCGCTGGAGTCGCTGAGCCAGATCGTGCTGCACCTGGGCAACGGCGCCTCCGCGTCCGCCGTCGTCGGGGGGCGCCCGGTGGAGACGTCGATGGGCCTGACCCCGATGGAGGGGCTGGTGATGGGGACACGTTCGGGTGACGTGGATCCCGGCGTGATCTTCTACCTGTGGCGCACCGCCGGGATGAGCGTCGAGGACATCGAGACGATGCTCAACAGGAGATCGGGTGTGCGTGGCCTCGGCGGGGAGGTGGACTTCAGGGAGTTGCACCGCGAGATCGAATCAGGGGACGCCGCAGCGAAACTGGCGTACGACGTGTACATCCACCGGTTGCGCAAGTACATCGGCGCGTACCTGGCGGTGCTCGGGTCGGCCGACGTCCTCACCTTCACCGCCGGGGTCGGTGAGAACGACGCCGCAGTCCGGCGCGACGTGCTCTCCGGCCTCACCGCGTTCGGCATCGAACTCGACGAGCACCTCAACGAGAGCCCGGCCAGGACGGCCAGGCGGATCTCCCCGGAGGGGGCTCCGACGACGGTGCTAGTTATACCCACCAACGAGGAGCTTGCGATTGCTCGGGCGTGTGCGCGAGTACTTGGCGCTGGGCTCGGAGACGGGTAGCTCACGCTGCGGGTCGCAGACCCGCAGCGACCGGCGGACATGAGTTCCCGCGAGCAGGGTCCAGCGAACACCACTGCGGGCGCACACCACGTTGATGTTGGACAGCGCGGCGAACCCGGAGGCGGCGAAGAACTCGACGGTCTGCAGATCCAGGATGAGTTTGCGCGCCCCGGCCAGACGCTTCTCGACGTAGCGGGCGAGCGCCATGCTGTTGGTCGCGTCGATCTCGCCGTGGATCGTCACCAGGACGGTCGACGGCGGCAGCTCACAGGCGGAGAACGTCGCCCGGTGCTGCTCCTCGCGCAACTCGAACGAGGTCGGATCCGGCCGGAAGACACGCTGCGTACTGGGGGCCGGCAGTGGGTCGGGTAGGGACATGTGAACTCCCCTGGACGAAGTCAGGTGGCACCATGCATTTCGTTTCTCGGTGAGGTCAGGGGGTCGGGCCCTTGGTCTCAAAGCTGCACCGGTGACGCCACCTTGTGATGCAGGTCACCATACTACGGAATCAGTGGCATGGCCATACGTCGATCAGAATCACATCCATGTGCGTTCACCAGCGCATTTGGTCATGAACCCAGCCGCCGCGGGTCGGTTCGGGCGCCGAAGCGCCGGTCCCGGGACACCCAGCAACGGAATCCGTAGTTGCCGGATCAGAACGTGGACATCGGCCGTACGCTGTTGGCCAGGTCGACCAGCGCGTACCGGTGAGCCTGGGTGGGCGCCACCCTGGCCAGGCTGCGCAGCGAAGCCTCCACCCCCAACTGCAGCCCGTGCTCGGTGAACGGGAAGCCGAGGATGTGGTTGGTGCTGGCGGTGTTGTCGGCCAGCCAGTCCATCGCGGTGCCCAGCACCAGCGCGCGGATCTGCAGCACCCGGGGTTCGGTGTCGGGCAGCGCCTCCACGCGGCGCGCGGCGTCGCGGATGTGCTGTTCGGTGATCTCACTGCTGGACCGGCCGGACAGCAGCGTCACCGCGCTGGTCAGCCGGGCGGTCGTGAAATACCTTGAGGTGGCCGGTACTTCGTCGAGGGTGCGGACCGCGGCATCGCGGTCCCCGGCGGCCGACTGCGCGCGGGCCAACCCGAAACCTGCTGAGATCACCCCGTGGTCGGTGGACCACACGGTGTCGTAGAACTTGCGCTCGTCGGCGGAGCCGGCCAGTTCGGCGGTGGCGGCCAGCGCGAGCTTGGGGGCCAGCTCACCAGGTAGCATGTCCAGGACCTCGGTGAAATGCTTTGTCGCGGAATCATAATCGGCAGTCAGCAGCTCGGAGACGGCACGGAACCAGACCAGCCGCCAGCGCCAGCCGACCCGCTCGGCGAGGTCGTCGAGCTTACGCGTGGCTTTCGCGACATCGCCGAGGTCCAGCAGTGCACGGGCCTCCATCAGCGGCAGTTCCACCGACTGGCTCAGATCGACGCCCTCGGAGTCCAGCGCGCCGTGCCGCGCGGCGCGGAGCGAGTCAAGGGTTTGCACGGGCTCGCTCAACACCGTCGCCGACAACACGGTCGCACCGACATCGGTCGGGTCGACCAGCGGCACCTGCAGTGCCCTGACGATCTCCTGGGCCGTCAGCTTCTCCGAATGCACCTGACCGTCGAGGTAGACGTCGGTGTGCGCGACGAGCAGGTCGATCCCGAACGTCGAGCGGGACGGGCTGAACGTCGTCGACAAGCCGGGCCGGGGCACCCCGGTGTCCTTGGCGACCACCTCGCGCAGCACGCCCATGAGCTGGCTGGACATCTCCTCGGCGCTCTGGAACCGCCGCCGTGGGTCCGGGTCGATGGCGCGGCGCAGCAGTCTGCCGAACGAGTCGTACTCACGCAGCACAGGGTCGTCCTCGGGCAGCCCGTCGACGTAACGCCCCTTGCGGGTGCGCAGTTTCAGCGTCAGCGAGGCCAGCGTACGTCCCACCGTGTAGATGTCGGTGGCGACCGTCGGGCCGGTGCGCACGATCTCCGGCGCCTGGTAACCCGGTGTGCCGTACAGATATCCGAACGAGTTGATCCGCGACACCGCGCCGAGGTCGATCAGCTTGAGCTGGTCCTCGGTCACCATGATGTTCTCGGGTTTGAGGTCGTTGTACACCAGGCCCAGGGAGTGCAGATAGCCGAGCGCGGGCAGGATTTCGAGCATGAAACCGATCGCCTCGGCGACCGGCAGCAGAGACCGCTCGCTCTTGCGGTGGGGGGCGGCCTGCTTGAGCGAGGTTCCGCCCACGTACTCCATGACGATGTAGCCGACCGGGTTGCCGTGCTTGTCGTCGTGTTCGACGAAGTTGTAGATCTTCACGATCCCCGGGTGGGTCACCTCGGCGAGGAACTGCCGCTCGGCCATCGCGATCGCCTGTGCCTCGGCGTCCCCGGAATGCACCAGTCCCTTGAGCACGACGGGCCGGTCGTTGACGTTCTTGTCGAACGCCAGATACACCCAGCCCAGTCCGCCGTGGGCGATGCAGCCCTTGATTTCGTACTGGTCGGCCACGATGTCGCCGACGTTCAACTGCGGCAGAAAGGAGTACGCGCTGCCGCAGTGCGGGCACCAGCCTTCCGAGGGGCCCTTGCCGTCCTTGGTGGACCGGCCCACCGGCCGTCCGCAGTTCCAGCAGAAGCGTTTCGACTCCGCCACCACGGGGTCGGTCATCAAGGCGGCCAACGGATCCCGCGCCCTGACCCGCGGGATCTCGACCAGCCCGCCGCCCAGTCTGCGGGTCGGGGACATGTGGCGGGTCACGGTCGTGGTGTTCAGCTGCGGCTCGGTGTCCCCGGTGTGGAACCGTCCGTCGCTGTCGTCATCGTCGTCGTCGAAGAAGTTGGGCCGGTACACCGCCTGGGTGGCCATCGGCCGCATCGTCGACATCGTGTCGTCGGCGAGGTCTGCGAAGGACGCGGGCTGCGTGCCGGGGTCCTCGTCGAAATCTTCGGGGTCGGCCATCAGTCGGTGTACCTCGCGGCCGGAGGTGAGGGTGCGGGGCCGAGCACGGTCAACCACTTGCGGTACAACGTGTTCCACGTGCCGTCGCCGCGGATGCGCTGCAGCGTGCCGTTGACGTAGCGCACCAGTCCGGTGTTGTGCAGGTTGACGCCGATGCCGTACAACTCCTCGTTCAGTGACGGGCCGACGATGTGCAGATACGGGTCCTGCGACACCAGCCCGGCCAGGATCGAATCGTCGGTGCTGACCGCGTCGACCTGCCGCTGCTGCAACGCCACCAGGCAGTCGGCCCAGGTGATCACGCCGACGATGATCGGGGGCGGCGTGATCTGCTGGATCCGCTCCAGCGACGTGGTGCCCTTGGCCACGCAGACCCGCCGGCCCGACAGATCGGCCGACTGCCGGATGTTCGAATCCCGTGGCGCCAGGATGCGCTGGTTGGCGGTCAGGTACGGGGTGGAGAAGTTGACCAGCTTCTTGCGCTCGCAGGTGATGGTCATGGTCTTGACGACGACGTCCACCTCGTTGTCCTGCAGCGCGGAGACCCGGTCGGCGGACGCCAGGATGCGGTACTCCACCTGCGACGGGGTGCCGAAGATGTCCCGGGCGATCTCACCGGCGATGTCGACGTCGAACCCGGTGATCTCGCCGGTGATCGGATCGCGGAAGCTGAACAGGTTGCTGCCGATGTCGAGCCCGACGATGAGCCGGCCGCGGGCCTTGATGTTGGCCACCGCCCGGTCCGCGTCTTCCTGATTGTCGAACGGACGCAGGCTCTCCCGCGGGTCGCAGTCGTCGTCGGCCGCGGTCGGCGGCCGCGCCGGTTCCGGCGGCATCTCCTCGAACCCCGCCGGGGTGGGCGGCGCGAGGATCACGGTCGGCGTCGGCACCACCGGCGACGTCTGCGCACACCCGGCCAGCAGCAGCACCCCGGCCAGCACCGCGCCCACGCCCTTCACGCTCATCACCGGCTGTCTGTTCTTCGCGCAAGCGCTCATCACCGGCTGTCTGTTCTTCGCGCAAGCGCTCATCACCGGTACTCGCTCAATCTCGGCCAGATCCCCAGCGCCACCGCCACGGCCGCCGCGATCGACAGCGCGGCGGCGCCGACCGTCGCACCGGACAGCACCCGGCGGGCGTTGACGATCTCGTTGCGCAGCTGCGCCCGGCTCTGTTCGATGCCCTTGCTCAGCGCCTCGTCGAGCTTGTCGAACGCCGGCGTCGAGTCGTCCTCGCCGGTACCCAGCGCCACCTGCGTGGCGGCCTGGTAGTTGCCGACCGCGATGTAGGCCGAGATCCGGTCGTCGGCCGCGCGCCACCGGTCCAGCAGCGCATCGGCGTCGGCCAGATCGGTCTTGTCGATCGAGTCGTCACGCGCGAGATAGCGCGCCAGCTGCTCTTTCATGTCCTCGATGCGCTGGTAGTAGGACTGCTTACGCACATCCTCATCGCCGCGCCGGATCAGCGACAGGGTCTCGTCGGCCCGCGCCTGCTGTGCGGTGATCGCCATCGTCGTGACCGTCTTCAGCGATTCGGCCGCGGTCTCCTTGGCGCTGCGGCTGTCGGCGGTCGAGATCACCAGCGCGGTGCCGACCCACATCAGCATGATCAGCACCGCGAGCCCGCCCGCGACGAATCCGATGTTGACCCGGCGCCGCGTGCGCTTGGCCAGCCAGCGGTTGGCGAACACCCCGAACAGCAGGGTCGCGACGACCACCAGGATCACCGGGGTCGGAATCCGGGTGGACGCGGTGGTCTCGGCGTCGACCCGTGCCGAGGTCTCCTCGTAGAGCCGCTGGGCGTCGGGCAGGATCTGCTGCTGCATCAACGCAGACGCTTCCGACAGGTACGACGAGCCGACCGGATTGCCGGCGCGGTTGTTGGTCCTGGCGGTCTCGACCAGCCCGGTGTACACCGCGAGCCGCGCGTTGATCCGGCCCAGCAACTGGACCAGCGACTCCTCGGTCAGGCCGCTGGACGCGCGCGTCACCGCGACCGACGCGTCGGTGATGGCCTGCTCGTAACGCTGCCGCACCGCGCGCGGTTCGGCGCCGGCGATGAACGCGGTGGCCGCGGCCGCGTCGGCGACCGACAGCGTGGTGTAGAGCTGGCCCGCCGCGAACGACAACGGCTCGGTGTGGTTCAGCACGGTTGTCAGCACCTGCTGGCGGTCGTTGATCGTGGTCGACGTCGCGAACGCACTGGCGATCACCAGCGCGGCGAGCACCAGCCCGATGGTCAGGATGCGCCCCGGTGTCGTCCACAGAAACCACCAGCGTGGATGCGACGCACCCGTCGGCGACCGCGACGCAAGAGGCTCGGTCGAGGGGTGCGCCAACTCCACAGTCACGTCTGCGCGGACCTCATCCTGGTCTCGATCTCTCCGGCGGTCGTTCGGATCACCAACTCTGGATACGCGGATTCTATGAGGGAATTCTAAGAGCTCATCGTCGGGAGTGCTGGGATTCAGGTGCCACGAATTCCGGCGCGTTCCCTATCCTGAACGCGTGCGTGGAGACGGTGACGGTTGGGTGGTGTCGGCGACCGGCAATGCGTACTGGGGCCGCCACGGTGCGGCCGGGCTGCTACTGCGGGCGCCCCGCCCCGACGGATCGGCGGCGGTGCTGCTCCAGCACCGCGCGCCGTGGAGTCATCAAGGCGGCACCTGGGGCCTGCCGGGCGGTGCCCGCGACAGTCACGAGAGCGCCGAGCAGGCGGCGATGCGTGAGGCGCACGAGGAGGCCGGGCTGCCGCCCGAACAGCTGACCGTGCGGACCACCCTGGTCACCGCCGAGGTGTCCGGCTGGACGTACACCACGGTGATCGCCGATGCGTCCGAAGAACTGGACACCGTGCCGAACCGGGAGAGCGCGGAGTTGCGCTGGGTCGCCGAGGACGAGGTCGCCGAGCTGCCGCTGCATCCCGGGTTCGCCGCGAGCTGGGAGCGGCTGCGTCAGGTCACGGCCGCGATCCCGCTACTGGTCAACCCGCACAGCTGAGCAGTCCGGCGAGCTCCTCGGCCGCGGCCTTCGGGTCGTCGGCCGCGGTGATCGCCCGCACCACGACCACCCGGCGCGCACCGGCGGCGAGCACCTCCGGAAGCCGCCCGGCGTCGATGCCGCCGATCGCGAACCACGGTTTGTCGGTGCCCAGCGCGGCGGCCGCCCGCACCAGTTCCAGGCCCGGTGCCGGACGGCCCGGTTTCGTCGGCGTCGGCCAGCACGGCCCCACACAGAAATAGTCCACATCCTCGACCACTGCCGCCCTGACCTG
>NZ_LMVQ01000117.1 GCF_001545925.1 Mycobacterium sp. NAZ190054
CCCTCCCCCCCCCACAGCCCTCCATGTTTAGCCCGGGGCCTTTGGCGCCGAACACCTTGCGTACATGGTCCTCGCTGCCCCACAACGGCGGAGGCGGCGGCGCGAACGGATCGAGTGGCGGCGGGGGAGGAGGAAGCAGTCCGTCGAGGCCGAGCGGGTGGACCGGGGCCGGCGGTTCGTCGACGACGTTGCGCGGCGTTGCGGCGGAGAGCGGCCCGCCGCACGACGGCCACGCACCCTTGCCCTGGGATGCCAGGACACGTTCGGCGACCGCGATCTGCTCTTCCTTGGTGGCCAGGTGTGCCGCCGGGGCGAACTCGCCGCCGCCGTGGCCCGTCCAGGTGCTCGGCGCGAACTGCAGGCCACCGTGATAACCGTTGCCGGTGTTGATGGCCCAGTTGCCGCCGGACTCGCAGCGGGCGACCTGGTCCCATTCACCGTCGGTCGCCGCGCCGGCCTGGCCGGCCAGCGCGACGCCGCCACCTCCGATGACTGCGCCCGTGAAGGCGATCTTCGCGACGTTCACAGCAGATGAAGCAGGCTTGCGATGCCGTCCACTCATAAGTGCTTGTGGTCCTCTCTTAAGCGCCCACGAGGTCAGCTGTCGGGTTCGGGCTGGAGAGGTCGCCCGGCCGGCGTCGTCGAAAGGCGACGGCTTCACCCCAAGGAACCGCGAAAGGTTCCTGGTCCTGTATGTCGGTGGACCGGTGGGTCCCCCGCCTCCATCCGAGTTGTCTCTCGTTGTCCCCGCGCACCAACGGATGGAGTTCGGCGCAGTCGGTGTCGCGGCAGGCCGTTCGCAAGGTGGGGGTTGAGCGGCCTGGTTCAAGACCGTAATGGCTCGTCTGGGTCCCGTCACCTTTTGCTCGGCGCCGTGTGTCCGCCGACGGCAAATACTAAAAAAACTCTAAAAGACCAGGAAGGACTGTTGTTCCTGCAGGTGCCTCGCCCCTCAACCGCGTCGTAGCCATCCCGTGACCATTCCGTGATGTGATGCAAATCACGGATTAGATCCGGGTTCCTGAGAAGTCAACCGCCGGCGAACGGCGGAAGAACATCGATGGTCTGCGCGTCGCACAGTTCAGAGCCCATGTCGCGCACCGCAACTCCGTCACGCAGATATGAGCAGCGGGCCAGCACCTGAGCCAGCGCGGCGTCCCGCGCTTTCAGCATGTCCACGAGGTCGGCCACCGTGGCACCCCGGTCGACGTCGAGGGTCTCGGATTCCGTGCCCGCGGCGGCACGCGCCGCGGCGAAGTAGCGGACGGTGACTCGTGCGGCACCGTGGATGTCGGGCACCGCTCACCCTCCGATCGCGCTCATCGGGCGGTCGGGCTGGACGAAGCCGGGGTCGTTGATGCCGTGGCCCGCGGCTTTCGCCCACATGGCCGAGCGCCACGCCGCCTCCAGCGCAGCGTCGTCCGCACCGGAACGCAGCAGCACGCGGAGGTCCGTCTCGTCGCGCGCGAACAGACAGTTGCGGATCTGGCCGTCGGCGGTGAGCCTGGTGCGGTCACAGGTCGAGCAGAACGCGCGGGAGACCGACGCGATGATCCCGATGTGGCCCACGACGCCGCCATCCTCGTGCACCTGCCACAGCTGAGCCGGAGCCGACCCTCGCGGACGCGGATCGGGCGTCAACGTGAAGTGCGCGCTCAGCGCGCCGAGGATGTCGTCGGCGCTCAGCGCGCGCTCACGCTGCCACGAATGTCCGGCGTCGAGCGGCATCTGTTCGATGACCCGCAGTTGGTATCCGTGGTCGACGCAGAACCTCGCCAGCGACACCACATCGTCGAGACCGGTCACCGGATCGAGAACGGCATTGACCTTCACCGGGTCCAGTCCGGCGTCTTTTGCCGCGCGCAGGCCCGCCACCACGTCCGAGAAGCGGTCACGCCGGGTGATCGCGGCGAACCGCGCGGGATCGACGGTGTCCAGCGACACGTTGATGCGGTCCAGTCCGGCGCGCTTGAGACCCTCGGCCCGCTTGGCCAGGCCGACGCCGTTGGTGGTCAACGTGATCTCGGGGCGCGGGGTCAACGCGGCGGTCGCCGCGACGACGTCCTCAAGGTGCGGTACCACCAGCGGCTCACCGCCGGTGAAACGGACACTGGTGATGCCCAGGCGGGTGACCGCGATATCGAGCAGCCGGATCAGCTCGTCGGGCTTCAGCTTCTCGTCGTTCGGCAGCCAGTCGAGCCCTTCGGCCGGCATGCAGTAGGTGCACCGAAGGTTGCACAGGTCGGTCAGCGACACCCGAAGGTCGGTCGCGATCCGGCCGAAGGTGTCGACCAGGGGGCCCTGCGCGGGGGCCGGGGACGACGACGGGCGGTGTACCGACGGCACCCCGAGCGACACGGCCGTCACGGCACCGCTCCGACCACGCGGCCGTGTGCCTGGTCGACCGGCACGATCTCCTTGCCCAACGGCATCAGCGATACCGGGATCATCTTCAGATTCGCAAGCGCCAGCGGAATCCCGATGATCGTGATGGCCATGGCGACCGCGGTGATGATGTGGCCGATGGCCAGCCACACACCGGCCACGATGACCCAGATGACGTTGCCGACCAGCGCCCCGGGGCGGGGGCCCGGCTTCTCGACGATGGTGCGCCCGAACGGCCACAGCGCGTAGGCCGCGATGCGCAGCGAGGCGAAGCCGAACGGGATCGTGATGATCAGGATGAAGCAGACGATCGCGGCGAGGAGATAGCCGAGCGCCAGCCACAGGCCGCCGAAAATCAGCCAGATGACGTTCAGGATCAGTCGCATTATCTTCCTCCAGCGGTGACCCGCAGCCTACCGACATAAGGGGATGCTGGCTCTGCGGCCGTCCGAGTAGGATCTCAGGACGCGTCCCGACGCAGGCGGGACGCTTACTTTATGTACCCGTACAGGTGCAGACAGCTATCGGCTTCAGACAGACAGCAGGTGAGACCAGTGCCTACCGGCCGGGTGAAGTGGTACGACGCGGAGAAGGGCTTCGGGTTCCTCTCTCAGGAGGAGGGCGAGGACGTCTACGTGCGGTCCTCGGCGTTGCCCGCCGGTGTCGAAGGTCTGAAAGCGGGCCAGCGCGTCGAGTTCGGCGTCGCGGCGGGGCGGCGGGGCCCTCAGGCCCTGAGCGTCAAGCTCATCGATCCGCCGCCCAGTCTCACCCGGACCCGACGGGAAGCCGCCGCGGCAGAGCACAAGCACACCCCCGACGAGTTGCACGGCATGGTCGAGGACATGATCACGCTGCTGGAGAGCGCGGTGCAGCCCGAGCTGCGCAAGGGCCGCTACCCCGACCGCAAGGTCGCCCGGCGGGTCTCCGAGGTGGTCAAGGCCGTCGCCCGCGAACTCGACGCCTAACCCCCCGCGCCGAAATTGCGTTCCGGCAGCGGAAGTTCGAGTGAGGCTCTGCTGGAATGCCATTTCGGCGGGCGGGGGTGCGGCGGAGTGGGTATGACTGAGCCATGAGTTATGTGGCCGACCCGTCGAGTTCCGGCGGGGAGTTCAGCCGGGACACCCAGTACATCGCCACGCGGATCACCGCCGACGGGCGTGACGGATATCCGGTCGAACCGGGCCGCTACCGACTGATCGTCGCCCGGGCCTGTCCCTGGGCCAACCGCACCATCATCGTGCGGCGGCTCCTCGGGCTCGAAGACGTTCTGTCCATCGGCTTCTGCGGACCCACGCACGACGAGCGCAGCTGGACGTTCGACCTGGACCCCGACGGGGTGGACCCGGTGCTGGGCATCCACTTTCTGCGCGACGCCTACAACAAACGCATCCCGGACTACCCCAAAGGCGTCACCGTCCCCGCGATCGTCGAGATCGCGACCGGCCAGGTGGTCACCAACGACTTCCCCCAGATCACGCTGGACTTCTCGACCGAGTGGTCCGCCTTTCACCGCGACGGGGCCCCGCAGCTCTACCCCGAGCCGCTGCGCGACGAGATCGACGAAGTCGCCCAGCGCATCTACACCGAGGTGAACAACGGCGTCTACCGCTGCGGGTTCGCGGGATCCCAGCGTGCCTACGACAAGGCCTACGACCGGTTGTTCACGGCGCTGGACTGGTTGTCCGACCGCTTGTCCGGCCGGCGCTATCTGGTCGGTGACACCATCACCGAGGCCGACGTGCGTCTGTTCACCACGCTGGCGAGATTCGACCCCGTCTATCACGGCCACTTCAAAACCAACCGCAACAAGCTCGCGGAGATGCCGGTGCTGTGGGCCTACGCGCGGGATCTGTTCCAGACGCCGGGGTTCGGCGACACCATCGACTTCGTCCAGATCAAGCAGCACTACTACATCGTGCATTCGGACATCAATCCCACCGGCGTGGTGCCGAAAGGCCCGGCGCTGGCGAACTGGCTGACCCCGCACGGCCGAGAGGCGCTGGGGGGCAGACCGTTCGGGGACGGAACCCCGCCCGGTCCCACGCGTGAGTCCGAGCGCGTCCCGGAAGCCCACTCCGCCGGTTAGCCTATGACCCCCACTCCGTGCGCACCGACCATTCGGCGTGCGGGACCGGGAACTCGTTGCCGTCCTCGTCGCGGACCAGCGTAGGCAGTTGCACCGCGAATCCGGTGAGGCGGCCACGCTGCGCGTCCAACGTCGGGATCGTCACCGCCAGCCTGGTCCCGGGCCGGAACTCCTCGACCACGTCGGCGTCCTCGTAGGCCCGGATCAGCACCCACGGCGCCTGGGCGATCTCGCCGGGGACGGACAGCTGGACGGGGTGGCGGCCGATGACGGGCAGCTCGCCCTGCGTGGCGGGCACCACACAGTCGGTCGGGTTGAGCACCTGGCAGAACCGGTACGGCCCGACCCGGGACAACTGTCCCTGCGAATACGCCGAGATCTCGGGAAGTTCCGGTGCGCGGTCGCGGGACAGCTGCCAGACGAGTACACCGGTACCGATCGACGAGAGCAGCGCCACCGTTGCCAGAACAGCGACAACACGTTTCACTCGCGGGTCACCGCCGCATCCGTCCGTACACCTTCCTGTTCGGCAAGCACCGGCCGGTTGCCGCCGAAGCCCGGGACCAGTGACTCGCCACGATAGCTCAGCACCGTCTGGGCCAGGCCGAGGATCAGTATCGCGGTGATGGTGGTGAACCCCGCATACAGCTCGGTGTAGATCAACACCCCCGTGGCGCCGCCGGCGACCCAGGCCAGCTGCAGCAGCGATTCCGACCGGCCGAACGCCGACGCGCGCGATTCCTCGGGCAGATCGTCCTGCAGCGACGCGTCCAGCGACGCCTTGGCGATCGCGCTGGAACCGGAGGTGATCAGCGTCGCGACCGCAGCCACCAACAGGTTGCCGGTCAGCGCCGTCACCAGGGCCATCGCGGTGACCGCCACCGCGCAGCGCACCACGAGCCGGGCGGGATGGCCGAGCTCGAGGCGGGCTGCGGTGAAGTTGCCCACGAAGTTCCCGACGGCGGCCGCAGCACCGATCATCCCGAGGATCCGCAGCTGCTCCCAGCCGCCGGCATCATGGGCCTTCGCGACGAACGCCGGGTACAGAAACAGGAAGCCGACCATCACCTTGACGGTGCAGTTGCCCCACAGCGAGGTGATGATGTTGCGGCCCAGCGGCTGGCGGGCCTTGGTGGCCGCACCTCCGTGCGGCGGCCGTCTGAGTTCCTCGGTCTGACCGTGGTAGCTCAAGGTGGCGGGGACCTCGCCCTCGGTGACCTCGACCCACTTCGGGATCCGCATCGCCAGCACCGCGCCGCTGATCGTCACCGCGACCACGATGTAGAGCGCGCCCGGCATCTGGAACAGTTGGAACCCCCACTCGGCGGCGGCCGCGACGCCGCCGCCGATCATCGTGCCGCCCAGCAGCCCGAACGTGGTCAACCGCGAGTTCACCCGGACCAGGTCGATCGACGGCGGCAGCACACGTGGTGTCACCGCGCTGCGCAACACCGAGAACGACTTGGACAGCACCATCATCCCGAGCGCGCACGGATACAGCACCCATGACGGGAAACTGCCCGTCGCGCTGTCGAAGTTCGCGATCAGCACCACGGCGAGCACGGTGCGCAGCGCGAACGACGCCGCCAGCGCGACCCGCCGACCGTGCTGTAGGCGGTCCAGCGCCGGCCCGATCAGCGGCGCGATGACGGCGAACGGCGCGATGGTGATGAGCAGGTACAGCGCGACCCGGCTCTTGCTCTCCCCGGAGGCCGCGGCGAAGAACAGCGTGTTGGCCAATGCCACCGCCATCGCCGCGTCCACCGCGAAGTTCGCCACCACCGGCCAGGTCAGCGCGGTCAGCCCGGACTTGTCCGCACCGTCGGCCGTCGCGGCACGGTGCACCAGGCCGTACATCTTCGAACCCATCTCGCGGCTGCGCTGCGCGGCCGCCCGCGTCACCGTCACCTTCTCGCCGTTGCGGCCCGGGGGCGGGGAGTAGTGGCGGTCGTGATGGCGCGCGGTGTCGTCGAGCGGAGGCAGCCAGCGGTTCCCGCCCTGGTTCGGCGAGTAGGGGCGTCCTCGCCCGGTTGCGCGGGCACCCGGGCGCGCCGTCGGGTCACTCGGGTAATTGGCCATCCCCGGGTGTTCACCCGCAGGTGGGCGCGGCGGGTAGTAGCGTCCACCCTGCTGACCGTCAGGGTCCCGGTGGTCACGCCGCGGTCCGCTCACGCCGTCGATTCTCCCCCATGGGAGCGACAGCGGCCGCAGGGCCGACCGGTGTGGCTGGCGCTTGCCCGGCTCAGGCACTATTGGAGGCGATGGACAGCATGACCGACCCCGATCCGCAGGCCACCGATCCCGGTCACGAAACGGGTGACGCGCCCGGACAGCCGGCTTCCGAGAACCCCGGCCCCGACCTGGAGGCGGTGCTGCTCGGTGCCGTCGACGCGGCCCGTGCCGCGATCGTCGAGCACAGCGGCGAGGACACCGTCGGTGAGTACCTCGGCGCAGGTTTCGAGGATCCGACCTCGGCCACCCACCGCTTCCTGGCCGAGCTGCCGGGTTACCGCGGCTGGCAGTGGGCCGTCGTCGTCGCCGCCTGTCCCGGCGCCGCGCAGGCCACGATCAGTGAGGTCGTACTCGTGCCCGGCCCCACCGCGCTGCTCGCCCCCAAGTGGGTGCCGTGGGATGAACGGATCCGCCCGGGCGACCTCGGCCCGGGTGACCTGCTCGCCCCGCCGGCCGACGATCCGCGGTTGGTGCCGGGCTACATGGCCACCGGCGATCCGCAGATCGACGAGGTCGCGGTGGAAGTGGGGCTGGGGCGCCGCCAGGTGCTCAGCCTGTGGGGCCGCAACGACGCCGCCCAGCGTTGGCACGACGGCGACTACGGTCCCGGCTCGGCGATGGCCCGGGCCACCCGCCGCGTGTGCCGGGACTGCGGCTTCTACATGCCGCTCGGCGGAGCACTCGGCGTGCTCTTCGGCGTGTGCGCCAATGAGTTCGCCGCGGACGGACACGTGGTGGACGCCGAGTACGGGTGCGGTGCCCATTCGGACACTCCTGCCCCCGCCGGCACCGGCTCACCGCTGTTCGACCCGTATGACGACGGAGTCCTCGATCTCGTCGAGCGCAGCGAGTAGTTCCGCGTCAACTCTCCGCGGCGTTCTTGATGCGCGTCAGCGACGCATTCATGCCCTCGACGAGTTCCTGCTCGAAACTCGGTACGCCGCCCATGAATTTGCCGACCAGGAAATTCGACACCGCCGTCGTGCCGTTCTCGGCGTGCCGGGTTTCGACCAGGCGGGTCCCTGCCTCGGTCGGCTCCAGTTCGTAGCTCCAGACGGTGTGGTTCTCGTTGACCCGGAACGCCAGCTTCTTCTCCGGGATGAACTCGGTGATGCGGCATGTGGTGGGCCAGAACATGAGTCCGCGCCGGTTGAGGTTCACCGTGCGGGCGCCTTGGCGCAGCTGCCCGATCGGCTTCATCAGGCGGCACTGCGGGCTCCACTGCGGCATCTTGCTCAGGTCCGAGACGAGCGCCCAGACCTTGGACACCGGCGCGTTGATGTCGACCTCTGCTTGCAATACCGGCGCTGCCATCGAATCTCCTCCTACGTCAAGCCCCGTTGTGCGCCGCGGTGTCCGCGGCGCACCGCGTGACGTTGCCACAGAAAGATCGTCGTGCCAAGGACTCCGACGCCCAGGCCGGCGACGGTGACCGGACGCCATTCGTGCAGCGCACCGACGGTGAAGGCGAGCACGGCGGCGATCAGCCAGCCACCGGCGATGACCACGATGACCGGCCACGGCGTGAGCAGGCCCGCGGGCAGCGGCGGAGGCTGAGGTTCGGAGTCGGTGTCCATCGCGTCCAACTTAACGACCGGCGCGGCACGGTGGGTAGTCTCAGCGCTGTGCTCGTCGCCGGTCCTCCCGAAACAGCGTGATCGCCAACGGCGTTGAAGTCGTCGACGTCAGCGATCCGGCGGACCCGCGGCTGGACGACTTCCGCGACCTCAACAGTGTCGACCGCCGGCCGGACCTGCCCAGCGGCAAGGGGCTGGTGATCGCCGAGGGGGTGCTCGTGGTGCAGCGGATGGTGGCGTCACGGTTCGTGCCGCGCGCGCTGCTGGGCACCGATCGGCGCCTGACCGAACTCGGTGCCGATCTCAACGGCGTTGCCGCACCGTTCTACCGGGCCTCCGCGGAGGTGATGGCCGAGGTGGTCGGCTTCCACCTCAACCGCGGGGTGCTCGCGTCGGCGTCGCGCGCCCCGGACCTCACGGTGTCCGACGTGCTCGACGGGGCGCGTACCGTCGCCGTGCTGGAGGGTGTCAACGACCACGAGAACCTCGGCTCGGTCTTCCGCAACGCCGCGGGCCTGGGCGTCGACGGCGTGATCTTCGGCAGCGGCTGCGCCGATCCGCTCTACCGCCGGGCCGTGCGGGTGTCGATGGGGCATGCGCTGCTGGTGCCGTTCGCCAAGGCCGGAAACTGGCCCGGTGACCTTGAGTTGTTGCGGGAGTGCGGATTTCAGCTTCTCGCGATGACCCCGGACCCGGCCGCGCAGACTCTCGCCGAGGCGATGACGGCGTTGGCGGACCAGCGAGTGGCCGTCCTGGTCGGCGCGGAGGGGCCGGGCCTGAAGGAACACACCATGCGGGCCAGCGATGTGCGCGTGCGTATCCCGATGTCCCGCGGCACGGACTCGCTGAACGTCGCGACCGCCGCGGCGCTGGCCTTCTACGAGCGGGATAGGCTCGGCCGGTGAGCGACGAGACGCCGTGGGGGACCGGTCTGACGGTCGCGGCGTTCGTCGCGGCGGTGGTCGCCACGGCCGTCATCGTGCTCAGCATCGGATTGATGCGGGTGCATCCGTTGCTCGCGGCCGGTCTGAATCTGGTTGCGGTGGGCGGATTGGCGCCCACGGTGTGGGGGTGGCGGCGAGTGCCGGTGTGGCGCTGGTTCGTGCTCGGGACGGGAGTCGGAGTCGCCGGTGCGTGGGTTGCCCTGCTGGTGATCGGTGCCGCCGGCGGGGTGTGACGTCAGCCGATGAGTGTTCGGGCGAGCCGGGTTCTGGCCGCGGGGATGTCGTCGCTGCCGAGGATCCGCAGCACCACCTGATCCGCTCCCGCCGCGCGGTATTCACCGACCCGCGCCGCGATCGCCGGCAGGTCGCCCCACGCCGCGATACCGTCGAGGAGCCGGTCGCTGACCGAGTCGATGTCGGCTTCCGAGAATCCCTGCCGAAGCAGGTTGCGGCGGTAGCCGCCCGCTTTGGCCAGGAAATCCAAGGGACCGGCGACGGCCCGCCGCGCGACCTCGCGCTCGGTCACGGGAACGACCATCAGCAGCACCGCCAGTCGCCGGTCGGGACCGAGCGCGCTGCGTGCAGCGGCGACATAGGCCGGTGTGACGAGATACGGGTATATGCCACAGGCCCGTTCGTCGGCCAGCGCCACCATGTTGGGTCCGAGCGCCGCGAGTATCCGCGCTGACGCGGGCAGCCCGCCCCGGTCGAGGTCGTCGAGATAGGCATGCATCGTCGCCAACGGGTGACTGTCGCGTGCGCCGCCGAGTCCGACGACGAACCGCCCGGGATGGTCGCGTTGCAATGTCCGGTAGGCGGTCAGGACGTCGGTGGCCGGCACCTGGGAGACCGGGATGATGCCGGTGGCCACCGGCAGGGTTTCGGTGGCGCGCACCGCGGCCTCGACCATCGGCAACACGCCGGAGCGCCACAGCGTCGAGAAGCCCAGGCGTTCGGCGTGCCGGGCCTCGTCGGCCACGACGGCGGTGTCGTCGGTGTACGGGTTACTGCCGGCCAAGCCGATCGGCCCGAGCGTGATCATCCATGCACGCTAGAACCTCAACGGAACTTCAGGTCAAGGCGTCAGCGCTGGCCGCTGGAACGCACCCCGAGCAGCACGTCTTCCCAGGCCGGCACCGCGGGCCGGGCCTTGCGCGGGCGCGGAGTCTTCGCCGCGGGGGCGGTCTCCGGAGGCTCGACGCTCTCGGGCTCGGGCGCGCTCCAGCAGTACCGGATGGGCGAACCGTTCGACCCGGGCGATGTCGACCCCGGCGGCCGAACTGGCCACCGCCGCGCATCCTGTCCTCGCCGACGGTCCGTCGGTGCTGACGCTGCTGGAGACGGTCACCTCGGCGCTCATCGCCCG
>NZ_LMVQ01000118.1 GCF_001545925.1 Mycobacterium sp. NAZ190054
GCACTGCCCGTTGACCTGTGCCGGTGGTCGCGACAGGATCCGCACGGCGGCATCGGCCATGATGTCCGGGCTGCGGGAGGACTTCACCAGGTCGTCTCCGCCGGCCAGGTTGGACACCGCCGAGGTGGCGATGTAGGTCTCCGGCCACAGGCAACTGAAACCTATTCCCGCGTCGGCGTACTCGCTCGCCCAGCCCAGCGACAACAGGGTCATGCCGTACTTGGACAGCGTGTAGGAGGGGTGGGCGCCCAGCCAGTGCGGGTTCATGTTCAGCGGCGGCGCCAAGGTCAGCACATGCGCCCCGCCGGACGACTGCTGCAGGTACGGCAGTGCCGCCTTGGTGAGCAAGAAGGTGCCGCGGACATTGATGTCCATCATCAGATCGAACTTCTTGGCCGACAGTCGGTCGGTCGGTTCGGTGGCGATGGCGCTGGCGTTGTTGACCACGATGTCGACCCCGCCGAAGCGCTCGACCGCGGTGTCGATGGCGCGCGCCACGTCCTCTTCCTTGCGGACGTCGCCGACCACCGCGGCCCCCTTGCCGCCGGCGGCCTCCACCTCGTCCACCGCGGTGTGCACCGTGCCCGGCAGCTTCGGGTGCGGCTCGGCGGTCTTGGCCAGCAGCACCACGTTGGCGCCCTGCCTGGCGGCGCCGAGGGCGATCGCCAGCCCGATTCCGCGACTGCCTCCCGAGACCACGACGGTGCGGTCGGCGAACGCGGTGCCGCCGGCCTCGCCGGTCGCGTTGGACTGTCCAGACAAAGGGGCCTCCTCATCGGCGCCGGGTAGCGTCGTTCTCATTTTAGGCGAATCCGATAATCGCTGTGTGCCCGGGTTTATGGGGGGCTGTCTGTGGTTCCGCACATGCTGCGGCGTGCGGCTTTCCCGTAGGCGGTATTGGCATTCTCATTTTTTGCAAGTACGTTATCCATCGATGAGCGACCAAGTCCACCCTCTGGTAGAGACTCCGTCCGGGATCCCGCTGGAACCCGTGTACGGACCGGGTGATCGTGCGGCCGACCCGCCGCCGCCGGGGCAGTATCCGTTCACCCGCGGCAACTTCGCGTCCGGGTACCGCGGCAAGACCTGGACCTTCCGGCAGTACTCGGGGTTCGGCACGGCCGAGGAATCCAATCGCCGGTACCGCTACCTGCTCGATCAGGGCGGCACCGGGCTCTCGGTGGCACTGGATCTGCCGACGCAGTGCGGCTACGACTCCGACGACGAGGAGTACGGCGAGGAGGTCGGCCGGGTCGGCGTGGCCGTCGATACCCTCGCCGACGCCGAGATCCTTTTCGACCAGATCCCGCTGGACAAGATCAGCACCAGCTTCACGATCAACGGCACCGCGGCGATCCTGCTGGCGTTCTATGTCGCCGCCGCCGAGAAGAAGGGTGTGCCGCGGGAGAAGCTCACCGGCACGATCCAGAACGACATTCTCAAGGAGTACGCGTCGCGCGGTACCTGGATCTGGCCGCCGGAGCCGTCGCTGCGACTGATCGCCGACACGATCGAGTTCTGCGCGGCCGAGGTGCCCAAGTTCAACGCGATCTCGGTGGCCGGCGCGCACTTCCGTGACGCAGGAGCGAACGCGGTGCAGGAGATGGCGTTCACGCTCGCCGACGGCGTCACCTATTGCGACACCGTGGTCGAGCGCGGCCGGATGACCATCGACAAGTTCGCCCCCCAGATCTCGTTCTTCTTCTACACCCACGGTGACTTCTTCGAAGAGATCGCGAAGTACCGTGCGGGACGCAGGCGCTGGGCGACGATCGTGCGGGAACGCTACGGCGCCACCACGGACAAGGCGTCGATGTTCCGGTTCGGGTGTGTTGCCGGTGGGGCGTCGCTGTACGCGCCGCAGGCGCAGAACAACCTGGTCCGCGTGGCCTACGAGGCGATGGCGGCCGTGCTCGGCGGTGTGCAGTCGATGTTCACCGCGGCGTGGGACGAACCGTTCGCGCTGCCGTCGGAGGAATCGGCCACGCTCGCGCTGCGCACGCAGCAGATCCTGGCCTACGAGACGGGCGTGACGAAGGTGGCCGACCCGCTCGGCGGCTCGTACTTCGTGGAGGCCCTCACCGACGCCACCGAGGAGAAGATCATCGAGATCATGGGTGATCTCGAGGAGCACGGCGGCATGGTCCGCTGCATCGAGGACGGTTACCTGCAGGGCCTGATCGCCGACGAGGCGTTCAAGATCCACCAGGAGGTCGAATCGGGTGTGCGGCCCGTGGTCGGGGTGAACAAGTTCGTCGTCGACGAGCCACCGCCGGACCTGGCCACCTATGAGCTCGACGCCGAGGGCCGCGACACGCAGCTGCGGCGGCTCGCGAAGGTCAAGGCCGACCGTGACGGTGTCGCCGTCAAGGAGGCGCTCGCCGCGCTGGCGCGCGCCGCCGAGGGCGACGACAACCTGATGCACAAGCTGATCGACTGCGCCAATGCGTACTGCACGGTGGGAGAGATGGTGTCGACGTTGAAGTCGGTGTGGGGCGAGTTCCAGCAGCCGGTGGTGTTCTAGGTATGGGTGTTCGTGTGCTGGTGGCCAAGCCCGGTCTGGACGGCCACGACAGGGGAGCCAAGATCGTCGCGCGGACGCTGCGTGATGCGGGTTTCGAGGTCATCTACACCGGCATCCGACAGCGCATCGAGGACATCGTCTCGATCGCTCTGCAGGAAGACGTTGCGCTGGTGGGGCTTTCGATTCTGTCCGGGGCGCACGTCGCGCTGACCGCCCGCACGGTGGACGCGCTGCGCGCTGCCGACGCCGGTGACATCGCCGTCGTGGTGGGCGGCACCATCCCGCAGGGCGACGTGCAGAAGCTGCTCGATGCCGGCGCGGCCGCGGTGTTCCCGACCGGGACGTCGCTGGACGACCTGGTGCGCGAGGTGCGGGCGTTGACCGAGATGGTGGAGCAGCCGTGAAACCGGGCGGGCGAAGCTGGGGTGGGCGATGAAGCTGGGCGTGATGATCGGGGCCGAGCGCGGCGACATGGCACGCAAGGTCGCCAAGCTGGTGTCCGACATCGAGTGGGCCGAGTCGGCCGGTCTGGACACCGCGTGGATGCCGCAGGTGCCCAACGACTTCGACTGCCTGACGATGGTGGCGCTGATGGCCGCGCACACCTCGCGTATCGAACTCGGCACCGCCGTGGTGCCGCTGCAGGCGCAGCATCCCGTCGCGCTGGCCCGTCAGGCGCTTTCGGTGCATGCGATGGCGGGGGGCCGGCTGGCACTCGGCGTCGGACCGTCGCACCACTGGATCGTGCGCGACATGCTGGGGATCCCCTACGAGAAACCGGCCGCCTACACGCGCGACTACCTCGAGGTGCTCAACGCGGCGCTGGCCGGGCCGGGTGACGTCGATGTGGAGAACGACACGTTCACCGTGCACAACCCGACGGTGCTCGGCGCCGAACAACCGCTCCCGGTGCTGGTCGCCGCGCTCGGTCCGGTGATGCTGCAGATCGCCGGGGAACGGGCCGACGGTACCGTGCTGTGGATGGCTGACGAGAAGGCGATCGGCGAGCACATCGCGCCGAAGATCAACAAGGCCGCGGCAGAAGCGGGCCGGCTGGCACCGCGCATCGTGGCGGGCATCCCGGTGTGCCTGTGCGCGAACTCCGAGATCGACGCGGCCAAGGAGCGGGCCAATCGGATCCTCGCCGAGGTGGAGACGTCGCCGAACTACCAGAAACTGCTGGACCGCGGCGACGCCCGCAACGTCGGCGACCTCTGCGCGGCCGGTGACGAGGACGCCATCCTGGCGCGTTTCAAGCGGTTCGCCGACGCCGGCGTCACGGATCTGTCGGTGCGGTTGCTGCCGATCGGCGAGACCCGCGACGAGTTGGTCGCGTCGAAGTACCGCACCCGCGAGGTGATCGGCGAACTCGCCAAGGCGGTGCGGTGACGAGCGGCGGTCCGCTGGCCGGTATCCGGATCATCGAGGTCGGTGTGATGTTGGCCGGGCCGTACGCGACCATGATGCTCGCCGACCTGGGCGCCGAGGTGATCAAGATCGAGCCACCGGGCGGGGAGATCTCCCGGCAGGTCAGCGACAGCTATTTCGCGAGCCTGAACCGGAACAAGCAGAGCGTGATGCTGGACCTGAGGTCGGAGCAGGGCCGTCGGCGGCTCGGCGAGCTGGTGGCGGATTCGCATGCGCTGCTGGTCAACATGAAGCCGTCGGCGATCCGTCGGCTGGGCCTGACCTACGACTCGCTCAGGGAGTTCAACGAGCGCATCGTCTGCGTCGCGATGACCGGGTTCGGGTTGGACGGCGGGGACGATCCGGCGTTCGACTACGTGATCCAGGCGGCGACCGGGGTGGCCGCGATGACGGGAGATCCGGACGGGCCGCCGACACTGCCGGGTTACTCGTCTGCGGACAATTCCACCGGCCTGACCGCGGCGCTGGGTCTGCTGGCCCAGATCGTCTCGGGCCGGGGCGGGCAGGTCGACGTGTCGCTGCAGGACGTGATGCTCTCGCAACTGAACTACCGCGCCGCGGCGTTCCTCAACGACGGTGTGGAACCCCAGCGCTACCCCAACGGCGCGCACTCGTATTACGTGCCGGCGCAGCTGTTTCCGACGGCCGACGGTTATCTGGCGTTGTTCATCACCCATGACGCGTTCTGGGCGGCCTTCGCGGCGGAGGCCGGAATCGACGGTTTCGCGACGATGGCCGAACGCGCGGCGCGCCGAGACGAGGTGCTGGACGTGGTCGGGGCGGTGTTGCGCAGCGATTCCGCGGCGAACTGGCAGCGGCGGTTGCAGCCGCTGGGGATCCCGGTCGCCGCGGTGCGCACGCTGCCCGAGGCGTTGGCCGCGACACCGCAGGCACTGGTCACCGCGGGGGAGTTCCGTCTGGTCGGCAGCCCCATCCACATCGCCGGGTACGAGCCGGAGTACCGGCCCGCGCCGCGGTTGGACGAACACAGCGGCGCGCCGGCTCACTCGTCGTAGTTGACCGTCACATCCGCGGTGTCGGGGATCGCCTGGCAGGTCAGCACGTATCCCTCGGCGACCTCGTCCTCGGTCAGTGCGTCGTTGACCCGCATGGTCGCGGTGCCTTCGGTGAGCAGCGCCATGCAGGTTCCGCAGTTGCCGGCCTCGCAGGAGAACGGCGGTCCCATCCCGGCGCGGCGCGCGCTCTCCAGCAGCGTCTCGTCGGGCCGGTGCGCCACCGACGCGGTGCTGCCGTCCAATTTGATGGTGATGGTGCCTGCGTCTGTCACTGCGGACCCGGCGCCCGGTGTCTGCGGGTCGGTCATATAACCCTCTCTCGACATTGTCATTCTGATAATAGGAGAATAGTATTCTCCTAGACAAACGGTAGTCCTCTCGCGACCATCATCCACGACTCCGGGAAGGGGCGCGCGCGACGTGAGTGAGCCCTGGGCGCTCGCCTTCGAGGACCGGCAGTACACGCTCGCCGATCTCGACGCGCTGGCCGCAGGCATGGCCGGCGAGCTGCAGCGGGGCGGTGTGGCCGCCGGGTCCCGGGTCGCGCTGATGTCGTCGAACCGCCCGGAGTTCGTCGTCGCGCTGCGTGCGATCTGGCGCCTGGGGGCGGCGGCGGTGCTGCTGAGTCCGGCGTGGAAGCGGACCGAGGTCGACCATGCGCTGTCGTTGACCGAACCGACGCACGCCGTCGGTGACCACCCGGTGCTCGCCGGCGCGATGCCGATGCTGTCGCTCGACGAGCAGATCGCCGCGGCGGACCACGAGACGGCTGAACCCGACCCCGCATCCGATGCGGTGCTGGTCTTCAGTTCCGGCACCACCGGTATGCCCAAGGCGGTCCGCCACACCCGCGCCTCGCTGGCGGTCGCGGTGCGACACTGGCGAGCCGCTCTCGGCCTGACGTCGGCGGACCGCATGCAGGTGATGACGCCGCCGTCGCACATCCTGGGGTTGCTGAACATCGTGATGGCCCTCGACACCGGTGCGTGGATCCGGTTGCACCGCCGCTTCGACATCGATGCGATGTTGCGCCACATCGAGTCCGACCGCATCACCGTCGAGATGGCGGTCGCGCCCATCGCGTTGGCGCTCTCGGCGCATCCGGACCTGGAATCGTACGACCTGTCGTCGCTGCGCTACATCATGTGGTGTGCCACCCCGGTGACCACCAGCGTCGCCGAGGCCGTCACACGGCGCACCGGTGTCTCGTGGGTGACGGCCTACGGTGCCAGCGAGCTGCCGGTGATCTCCTGCAACGATCTGCAGCAGGCACGGCTGGGCACCGTCGGGCGGGCGGTCGACGGGGTGGGGATCCGGATCGTCTCCCTCGAATCAGGGGACGTCCTCGGACCCGGCGCGGAGGGCGAGATCCAGGTGCGGTCCGACTCGGCGATGGCCGGCTACCTTCCGGATCACTGGACGCGACAGGCGTTTTCGGATGGCTGGTACCGCACCGGCGACGTCGGGAGCCTCGATTCCGACGGCTGGTTGCGGATCACCGACCGCGCCAAGGAGATGATCAAGGTGCGCGGTTTTCAGGTGGCGCCGGCCGAGGTCGAGGCTGTTCTGCACGGCCATCCCGACGTCGACGACTGCGCGGTGTTCGGTGTCCCGGCCGACGACGGCGAGGCGATCGTCGCTGCTGTCACCGTGCACCGGCCGGTGGACACCGGCGAGCTCGCCGCGTTGGTCGGTGAGCGGCTGGCCTCCTACAAACGACCGAGCCGTGTGGTGGTGGTCGACGAAATCCCGCGCCTGCCTTCGGGCAAGGCGCTCCGGCGAGTTCTACGGGAGCGTGCGATGAGCGCTTGCGCGAAGAGCGGAGAAATCTGATGAGCGCTTGCGCGAAGAGCGGAGGAATCTGATGGACGTCCGCCTGACCAGTGAGCAGCAACAGCTGCGTGATGCCGCCGCGGAGGTGGCAGGCGAGCTCGGGCCGGGCTCGGTCGCCGACCTCGACGACCCGGGACGGCTGGCGCGGCTGGAGAAGGCCGTCGACGCGACCGGGTTCCGCACCTTGCGCTGCGACGGCGCGTCGGCGGTCGAGGTCGCGATCGTGGCCGAGGAGTTCGGCCGCGGTCTGGTCGATGTGCCCTACCTCGGGCCGGTGCTGGCCGACGACCTGCAGCGCAGGCTCGGGCGGGAGGTGCCGCTGCCCGACGCCGCGCCAAGGACCGTAGACCTGACGAAAAGTTTTGCTGGGGTTGTGGAGTCGCCGACCGAGCTCACCGAACTGTCTGACGACGACGCGGGCCGCTGGTATGCGCTCGCGCTCGCGGCGACGGCGGCCGACATCCTCGGTGCGGCGCGGGGCACTCACGCGCTGGCCACCGAGTACGCCAAGGTACGCGAGCAGTACGGCGCGACGATCGGTTCCTACCAGGCCGTCGCGCATCTGCTGGCCGAGAGCCTGGCGCTGATCGAGGGTTCGATCAGCGTGGCGCGGCACGCCGCGTGGGCTGTCGACGAGTTGCCCGTGCGCGAGGCGGTCGAGGCTGCCCGGGTGGCCAAGATCTACTGTGCGCGTGCGGCGATGACGGTGTGCGAGACGTCGATCCAGGTGCACGGCGGTATCGGCAACACGTGGGAGTGTTTGGCGCACGTCTATCTGCGCCGTGTCCTGGCCGCCACCGAGGTGTGGCCGGCGAAGCTGGAGGAGTTGACCATTGGACTTTCGTGATTCCCCCGACGAGGCCGCGTTCCGTGAGCGCCTGAGCACCTGGCTCGCCGAGCAGAAGGGCAAGTTCCCGACCTCCGGGGACGCGTACTGGGCCAAGGCCGGCGAGTGGCATCAGGCACTGTTCCAGGCGGGTTTCTTCGGCACGTCCTGGCCCAAGGCGTATGGCGGGCAGGACCTTCCGCCGGTCTACGACGTGATCGTCGACGAGGAGATCGCGAAGGCCGGGGCGCCGGCGCGGCCGAGCCTCGGCTATCTCGTCGTCGGCCTGAGCCACCACGGCAGCGAGGAGCTGCGGCAGCGCTTCCTGCCCGGCATGATCAACGGCACCGAGCGGTGGTGCCAGGGGTTCTCCGAGCCCGGTGCCGGATCCGACCTCGCGTCGCTGACGACCACCGCCGTCCGGGACGCTGACGACCCCGACACCTACGTCATCCACGGGCACAAGATCTGGACCAGCTACTCCGACGTCGCCGACTGGTGCCTGGTGCTCGCCCGCACCGACAAGGACGTGCCGAAACATCGGGGCATCTCGGCGTTCATCGTCGACATGCACCAGCCGGGGATCGAGCAGCGGCCGCTGAAAATGATCAGCGGCGTCACCAGGGAGTTCGGCCAGGTGAGCTTCGACGGTGCGCGGGTACCGGCCGAGAACATGGTCGGCGCGCCGGGGGAGGGCTGGAAGCTGGCGATGACGGTCGTCAGCCATGAGCGTGAACCGTCCACCCTCGGGTTCTCCGCACGCTACGGAAAGACCGTGCGCCAGATGGCCGCCGGCCTGGACGGGGCGCCCAACGAGGAACTGCTGTGGGCATGGGTGCAGACCGAGATGCTGCGGTTGCACGTGCGCAGACGGCTGTCCGAGCAGCTCGACGGCATCACCCACGGCCCGCAGGGATCACTGGACAAGCTGTTGATGACGTGGGTCGAGCAGTGTGTCGGGCATGCCGCGCTGGCGACCGTGGGCACCTCCGACGAGGAGCTCTTCGGTGCCTACATGTACAGCCGGGCGCAGAGCGTCATGGGCGGTACCTCGCAGATCCAGAAGAACATCATCGCGCAACGCATCCTCGGACTGGGGGTGCGATGAGCGCTTGCGTAGCGACGAGCCCTCGGGCGAGGAGCCATCGATGAAGAGCAGAGGACACTGAAATGTACGGCATGCCAGAGGAAATCGACGTTCGCGCCGACGGTGCGCTGCGCATCATCACGCTGAACCGGCCCGACGACCTCAACGCGGTCAACGACAACCTGCACGTCGGGCTGGCCAAGATCTGGGAGGAGCTCAACGAGGATGCCGGCGCCCGGGCGGCCGTCATCACCGGTGCGGGCCGGGCCTTCTCGGCCGGCGGCGACTTCAACTACCTCGACGAACTGCGCAACGACGAAGCCCTGCGCCAGAAGACGATCAAGCACGGCCGGGACCTGGTGATCGGCATGGTGCGCTGCCGCATCCCGGTGGTGGCCGCGGTGAACGGACCTGCCGTGGGCCTGGGCTGCAGCCTGGCCGCGCTGTCCGATGTCGTCTACATCGCCGAGAACGCGTTCTTCGCCGACCCGCACGTGTCGATCGGCCTGGTCGCCGCCGATGGTGGTCCGCTCGTGTGGGGTTCGCAGATCAGTCTGCTGCAGGCCAAGGAATTCGCGCTCACCGGGGTGCGGATCAAGGCGCAGCGCGCGGTCGAGCTCGGCCTGGCCAATCATGTCGTCGAGGACCCTGTCGGTGAGGCGATCGCGTGCGCGAAGAAGCTGATCGAGCTGCCGCAGCAGGCGGTCGAGGCGACCAAGCGCCTGATGAACATCCAGTTGGAGAAGTCGGTGATGGCGTCGCTGGACTACGCCAACCTGGCGGAGTATGTGTCGTTCGGCACGACGGATTTCAACAAGATCGTCGACGGCCTGATCGCCAAGAAATAGCGTCGGTACCACACCAAACCTCACCCACCTTCTGTGGCGAGCGTGCGCGTCTGCGGTGAAACACGCGGTGCCCGAGGCGATTCTGCGCACGCTCGCCGGAGAGAGGGCGCACGCCCACGGGGTGGTGCGCGCGGATATGGTTGGCCGAGTGTGCGGATTGTGCAGCTCGACCGTGCGCAAACTTCGCGAATCGCACGGTGTGTCGCCTGCGGACACGCACGGTCGCGGTCAGAAGGTGAGTTCCTCGGAGCGCTGGATGGTGCCGGTGATGCCCGAAGCATCCTGTGCGGCCAGCAGAACGGCAGCATCGGCCATGGCTTCGGGCGGTTCGACCATCTCCGGCGGGATCTGCATACCGGCGCCGCCGGCCTGCCAGCCCTCGGTGAGCACCACCCGCGACGGGGTCAGGCAGTTCACCGCGATGTTGTCCGGCTTCAGGTCCGTCGCCAGCCCGAGATAGAGCCGCTCGACTGCGGCCTTGGACACCCAGTAGGCGTTCGCACCGTGATCGGTCATCGTGACGCCGGTGGTCGTCACCGCGATGAGCGACCCTCCGCCGCGGGCCCGGACGTGCGGGATGACCGCCTTGGTCACGAGGAAGACTCCGGTGGTGTTGACGTCGAGGCACAGCTGCCACCGTTTCAGCGGCGTGGTCTCGACGGGCCCCAGCCACAGCACCCCGGCGTTGGCGACGAGGATGTCGATGCCGCCGAACTCGGCCACCGTCGCGGTGACCGCGGCGTTGACGGACTCCTCGTCGGTGACGTCACACACGACCGGCAGCGCGCGACCGCCGGCTTCGGAGATACGTTCTGCCACAGAGCCGATCGTGCCGGGCAGCTTGCCCTCCTGCAGGTTCTGGTCCTGGGTGTAGGCGTGGACCGTCGTCATCAGGCCCTTGACGATGCCGAACTCGTCGTTGAGGACCTTGGCCAGCGGGCCGAGGCAGTTCGTGGTGCACGAGGCGTTGGAGA